>JBPPMU010000029.1:0-2793 GCA_051306215.1 Gemmatimonadaceae bacterium
GGGCGGCAGTTACCTGCCGGCGTGTCCGGAAACGGCGAGATCGTGCCCTGCCGCCCGGCTAGCTTGGCATTCATCGGAACTCGGCATTCAGCTAAACGGGGGGTCGGATGGAAGACGGCAGACAGACTGAGGCGGACGAAGGCGAAAAAATCACCGTTGGATTCGCGAGCTCATCGCTTGGCACGGTGCTGGTTGGCGCAACGAAAAAAGGCGTCAGGTTTGTGAAAATCGGCGATGACGCTGACTCGCTGCGAGACGATCTGTCGCGGCATCTCGCGGGTGCGACGACCGAGAATGATGAGGCGGCAGACGCCGTCGCCAATTCGGTAGCCAGGTTGATCGACAACTCCGGGAATACTTTTGACGCGCCGCTCGATATTCGTGGTACGCGCTTCCAGCAGACCGTCTGGCAGGCGCTCCGGGAAATCCCTCCCGGGTCAACGGTCACGTATGCCGGGCTCGCCGCAAAGATCGGGAGGACATCGGCAATACGAGCTGTCGCTCGGGCCTGCGCAACGAATGATCTTGCTGTAATCATCCCGTGCCATCGGGTCATCCGGAGCGACGGAAACCTGGCCGGCTACAGGTGGGGAATCGACCGGAAGCGGGCTCTGCTCGAGCGTGAAGCCAGCGCTATATTCAGCTACGCTGATTAACACGACGCTGCTCCGCCAAAAGGCGGCAATCCTCGCGCTCGTCTCGAGCGCCATCATCGCCAACCCTCGCGGCTCCGGCGCACAGCAGACCGCCGAATCCCGGGCTGATGCTCCGCGCATCGGCCTGGTGCTCGGCGGCGGCGGCGCGAAAGGCCTGGCGCACATCGGCGTTCTCCAGATTCTCCACGAGGAGAACATTTCGCCGTCGATAGTCACGGGAACGAGCATGGGCGCGCTCGTCGGCGGCCTCTACGCGATCGGGCACACACCCGCGGGCCTCGACAGCATAGTGACGAGCCTCGACTGGATCAGTTACTTCCGCGACGTCCCGGAGCGACGGTTCCTCTCTCCCGGCCGCCGGCTCGGCAGCGACCGCACAGTGCTGAGCCTTCCCATCCACGACTGGAAGGTCACGTTGCCGTCGGGCACGATCAGCGGCCAGCGAATCTCCGAGCTTCTCGCGAATCTCACGTGGAGCGTTCAGGCCGAGCGGGACTTCAGCCGACTTCCGCGTTCGTTCGCGGCGATCGCAACCGACATCGAAACCGGCCGCACAGTCGTTCTCAACAGCGGCTCGCTCGCCGAAACGATGCGCGCGAGCATGTCGATTCCGAGCTTGTTCTCACCGGTTGTCGTCGATGGGATGCTTCTCGTCGACGGAGGAGTCACACGCAACCTTCCCGCGCGGGAGGCGAAGGACCTTGGCGCGGACATCATCATCTGCAGCGACGTCACCGACACGCTGCGTCCCGCAAGCCGCCTTCGCTCACTCCTCGACATCCTGATGCAGACAGTCAGCATCTATATGAACGCAGTGAGTGAGGCCGACCGGCCGCTTTGCGACATCTACATTCACCCCGAGACCGAAGATCTTACGATTGCCGACTTCGCCGCCGCTCGAACGTGGATAACGCGAGGTCGCGACGCCGCGGGAAGGGTGCGGGGCGAGCTGGCGGCTCTTCGCGCGCGCTCTCAATCCGAGTACGTAGCTCCGCTCGCGCCATCGAACCCGGCAAGAATTTCAGGGGTCCGCGTCGAAGGCGTTACCGGACCCGCCGAGCGAGTTGTCCGCCGGAGACTTGAGCTTCCTGGCGAGGGGCAGGTTTCGGCCGGGGAGCTGGAGGCCGCAGTGCAGCGCGCCTATGCGACGCAGATGTTCGAGAGCGTCACATACCGCCTCGAGCAGGCCGGCCCCGACACGCTCGCGGTCATCACCGCGCTTCCGCGCCAGGAAGACCGCCTCGGACTCGGCATCAGGCACGACGATACTTACAACGTATCGGTGCTGCTCACCGGCCATCTCGGCAACCGGCTGGGGTTTGGGTCTACGACCGAGCTCGAGCTCAGACTCGGCGAACAGCTTCGCGCTGCATTTCAGCATTCCACTCCCGAGCTCGGTGCCTCACCGGTGGTCGCGTCGGGCGGAATCTCGTTCACACGAACCCCCGTGCCCTTTTACTCCGGGCGACGGCAGACGTCCGAGTCGCGCCTCGAGGTTTCGAACGCACTTGCGTCACTCGGAGTGCTCGTCGGCGCGGCAGGCAGTATCGGGACTCACCTCAAGCTCGAGCACGCGCGGACCACCGAATCGGTCGCCGCCATCGACAGCACGACAAGCGTGACGTTCACGAGCATCGCCGCGCATTTGAGATGGGAGACCCTCGACCGCTCGGGATTTCCGACAAGAGGTACCCGCCTGACTGTTAAGAGCGAGCGTGCCCTGTCAGGCGCGGACTTTTCGCACCATGTGGCAATCGGTCTCATAGCGCTTCCGCTCGCGCCACGCTTCACGCTCGTCGGCCGTGCTGCGGCAGGAAAGTCATCAAATGCTGATGACCTCCCACTTCATTACGTCTTCATGCTCGGCGGGTTGTACCCAGCGCCCCTTTATCCTGGAACGCAAATCGCTTTCGCCGGATTCCGGCCTCAGCAGGTGAAAGGGACATCCGTGTCGGTCGCCGGGGCCGCCCTTCAGTGGAAAGCCTTCGGCGAGGTTTACGCCATTACACGGGTCGACGTCGGGTATGCAGGGACGCCGCTTTCACTCGACAGCCGGCTGTACCATGTCGGCGCAGGCATCGCCCTCGGCGCATTGACTCCGTTCGGACCGGCCGAGCTGTCGCTCAGCGGACGCAAG
>JBPPMU010000030.1:0-3743 GCA_051306215.1 Gemmatimonadaceae bacterium
CGGAGAATTTACCGGTCCGCGCGTCGCTGCAGAAGCGTCCGGGGTCAGGCCGCTCAACGACGCGCTGTATCCGGACGGACGAGCGGGACAAATCTGACCGGCAGCGTAATCTCCTCAGTTACTCCGGTCGCCGTCCGCGTAATCACCCGCATCTGCTGCTCCCCGGTACCGACAGGGATTACCATCCTGCCATTCACTGCGAGCTGATCTATAAGCGCCTGGGGTACATGATCAGGGGCCGCAGTGACGACGATCGCGTCGAACGGCGCCTGCTCGTTCCACCCCGCGTATCCGTCGCCCGTGCGAACCTCGACGTTCGTGTAGCCGAGATCCCTGAGCACCGTCAGCGCACCTTCGGCAAGTTCGGGAATGATTTCGATCGTATAGACCTCCCGCGCGAGCTCCGCGAGAATCGCCGCCTGATATCCGGAGCCGGTGCCTACCTCGAGCACCTTGTCTTCAGCAGAAATTCCCGCCGCCTGCGTCATGTATCCGACGATGTATGGCTGGGAGATCGTCTGCTTGAACCCGATCGGCAGAGGATGATCGGCGTATGCCATTCGTTCGTACTCGGGCGGAACGAACCTGTGCCTTGGCACACGCGTCATCGCCTCGAGCACGGCGGGGTCGCGAATGTCACGTGACCGCAGCTGTTCCTGAACCATCGATGCACGCTCGCGGGCAAAAGGATTCGAAGCAGGGCTCTGGACCGGCGCCTCCTCCTGAGGCTTCGGTGACTGGCACGCGGAGAGCAGGACAACCAGAAACGTGACGCGGATGATCATGAACCCTCCTTGCCGGGCGGCCATCTCATCGAGAAGATAGGCGAATGGAAAATCCCGCGCGTATAACCGGCGTTCTCTCCCCGGTAGTCACGCCGTTCAGGCGCGATCTCTCTCCCGATCCGGAGCGACTTGCAGGCCTCTGCCTGTGGCTCCTCTCGAATAATGTCGGTCTGGCGGTGTTCGGGACAAACTCCGAGGCAAACTCGCTGTCCGTAGATGAAAAGATCGAGCTCCTCGACGAGCTGGTGTCACGGGGGATCGACCCGGCGCGAATGATGCCCGGCACCGGCTGCTGCGCTTTGCCCGATACCGTGCGCCTCACCGCACATGCAGTGAAAAACGGCTGCGCCGGGGTCCTGATGCTGCCGCCCTTCTACTACAAGGGCGTCAGCGACGATGGCCTGTTCAGGAATTTTGCCGAGGTGGTCGAGCGGGTCGGGGATGCGCGGCTGCGGATCTATCTTTACAACATCCCGCCGGTGTCGCAGGTCGCGATAACGCTTCCGCTGATCGAACGGCTGCTGACGGCATATCCCGGGATCATCGCTGGCGCCAAGGATTCGTCCGGCGACTGGGGCAACACCAAAGCTTATCTCGACAATTTCGCGGCGCATGGATTCGACGTTTTCCCGGGAAGCGAGTCATTTCTGCTTCAGGGACTCCGCAGCGGCGGCGTCGGCTGCATCAGCGCCACAGCCAACGTGAATCCCGCGGCAATCGCGAGCCTGTTCTCCACATGGCAGTCAGACGACGCGGATACTCGGCAGCAGCAGCTGAATGTGATTCGCGGAATCTTTGCGAGTTATCCGATGATACCTGCCCTGAAAGCCGCGATCGCCCACCACGGTGGGAACTCGTCATGGCTCACTGTGCGGCCGCCGCTGGTTGAGCTGACCGAGATGCAGAAGGATTCGCTGATCGGCGAGCTCGAGGGAGCAGGTTTCACGATGGAAGGACTCGCCTGATCAGTACGGTCGATGCCTGTCGTAGCGGGACGCGACAGGGCCGGTTTCATCAGTGAGAAGATGACGAAGCCGGGTGTCGTTCAATATGTGCTCGAACGAAAGCCCCCGCAGACCGTCAACAACCATCACGCGGCGGACCGGGCGCACGCCGTGACTGTAATCGACGTAGCGGTCGGCGTGACCTGCATAGAGCGGCTGGATCGGCTCACCGTTCTTCCTGTGCCACCCGAAGATCGCCACGCGCTCGGGGCGCTCCCGGAGCCTGCCAGCAACGACGACGTCCTTCTTGATGCCAGCGACGAATACGCCTCGCCCAAACTCCTCGAGCTGCCGGTCGATGATCCGGTGATGCTCGAGAAAAGTCAGGGGTGACTCGCGAGCCTCAGTCAGCGGTCGCGGCTCGAGTTTCACCGCGGCAGCATGCCAGATATCCGTCACCATCCTGCGGGTCGGGAGCACGAAGCCGAAGGCGTCGCAGAAAGTCTGCGCAGTATGCGGAGACATCGGCATTCGCACGAAGTCTTCATCTGAGCCGATCGCCAGGTAGTCAGGCATCACGTCGTACCTGATCGTCCGCTCGACTCCATCACGATCGATCCCCGATGCATCGACGCGCCGTAGCGTGCGCAGGAACCGGGGAATGTTTCCGGAAAGCAGCTCACGGGCGATCGCCGATTCGCGTTCGTCGTGTGACAACCCGGCGACCGACTCGACGAATGCGCTGCCGGGTGTTGCATCCGCGGCGCGCTCCGGAATGACGGCGGGAGCGGCCTGATTGACCGCATCGGTCACTGAATCGAAGAAGACGTAGTCGTCGATTACTCCGCCTCCCGTGGGCCTCGGAAGCGCGCTCAACACGACTATCACCACGTTTGCCACCGGATTCACATAAACGAACTGGCCGTGAATTCCCTCGGCCACGAACGCACGGTCCCGTCTTGCCGGCGCCGTGTAGCCGGTCCACCAGAGATATCCATAGTCGAGCGGCTTGCCTCCGCTCAGAACCTTGGGCGTCGTCGCCTCGGTTATCCATCCATCAGGCAGGATCGCCTCGCCTCCGGCGAAGCCGCCGTTCAGCACGAAAAGACCGAACCTGCCGTAGTCGCGCAGCGTCGCACTGAAGCCGCTGCCCCCGATTTCGATCCCGTCCGGCGAGTCGAGCCACCAGTTGGCATCGGCCTCCATTCCGAACCTGCTCCATATGCGATCGTGGAGATACGTCGCAAGCGGGCGCCCGACTGCGCTTCGCAGAACCTCTGCAGCCACCTGGGTTTCGCCGGTGTTGTAATTGTTGACAGCGCCGGGTTCGGCGACTCTGGGAAGTGTTTTCATTACTTCCATAAGCGACCCCGGAACCTGCGAGATCTGCGCTTCGAGAAGCCGCCGGCGGTCTGATGCAGGATCGGTGTACGTTTCGCGCCACTTCACACCCGACGCCATCATCAGGATGTCACGAAGGCTTGCGCTGTCGTATCCACTCCCCGCCAGGGCCGGGACGTACCGCGTGACCGGATCGTCGAGACTCGAAATGTGTCCGTCCTTCAGCGCGGCGCCGATCAGCGTCGACGTTATCGACTTCGCGATCGACATCGACATCCATCGCGTCCGCTGGGTGTTTCCGAGGCGGTATGTCTCGAATTTCACGCGACCACCGTGAAGAACGAGCAACCCGGCGACACGATTGAGCTCGAGATAGTCGCCGAGATCATAGCTCTTGCCGCCGTCGGTGAACCTCACGTCCGTGAGCGGCGTGAAAGCGGGAGGCAGCGGCATCGGCCTGGCGGACCGCGCGACAGTGCGAACTGGAAACAGCCTGTCGATGTTCCTGAACGTGTTCGCCGCCATCTCCGGCGTGAGCACGCCGTCGTATATCTGCCTGACCGTCCCGATCGGCTCGCCCGAATGCGGATACCTGTCACGCTCGGCCAGTTGCCGCGTCGATGGCGCGCAGGCCGGATTCGCAGCGAGCATCGCGATTGCAAGGACCAGCGCG
>JBPPMU010000031.1:0-5647 GCA_051306215.1 Gemmatimonadaceae bacterium
GAAGAACATCCCGACGTAGCCGGAGCGGTGTTCGATCTCGCATCAACTCTTCACCTGGCAGACAGGCCGGATGAAGCTGATTCGCTCATTCAATACGGGGTAGCACTGCAGCGACGACTACTTACGGCAGCTCAACTCAGGGGTGCTGCACAGCTCCGAGGCTCGGCCGATGCTGTGTCGCCCCAGGGGAGCGATGCGTCCGAAGACATGAATTCTCAGGTCGAGCGTGCGCTGACTGTCAAACCCGACCTTTCGCTGCAACCGGGCCCGCCCAAAGGTGCCCGGATCGCTTTCGTGAGCGACCGTGACGGGCCGGACCCCGTCGGCGACCAGGGTAATCACGAAGTCTACACCATGAACCCCGACGGCACCGACCAGCGGCGTCTGACGCGTTTCAAGGGGGGAGACGGCGCCCCGGCCTGGTCTCCTGACGGGAGAATGATCGCCTTCAATAGCCAGCGGGACGGGGGCTTCGACATTTTCGTGATGAATTCCGACGGCACGGGCCTCAGACGAGTCACCAATTTTACTGCCCGAGGGGTCGGAGCGATTGGTGCGGCCTGGTCACCCGACGGCAAGCGGATCGCATTCCAGACCCGTGTGAAGGAGCTGGACATCTATGTCATCGGTTCCGATGGCACGGGATTGAGCAAGATCACCGATGATCGCGCGGCAGGTACTCCCGCATGGTCCCCGGATGGAAAGAAGATCGCGTTCAATTCCCGGCGGCATGGACCTCCCGAGATTTACGTGATGGACTCCGATGGCCGAAACCGGGTCCGCCTCACTTCGAATCAGGCCCTCGACACGCGCCCTGCGTGGTCGCCCGATGGGAAGCGCATCGCGTTTCATAGCGACCGCGACGGGAACCTCGAGGTGTACGTCATGAACGCCGACGGCACCAATCAGGTCCGGCTCACCAACCACCCCGAGCGCGACGCGCATCCATCGTGGTCGCCCGACGGCAGCCGTATCGTGTTTCACAGGGAGGTTCTCGGGCACGTGCAGATCCACGTGATGAGCGCCGACGGAACCGGAGTGAAGCGTCTTACCGAGCTCTCGTCAGTCGCTTTCAATGGCTTCCCGGCCTGGGGTCCCGGCCGCAGATAGAAGTACAGATGTCGCATGTCCGGTTTTGACAGGCCGTTCCGCGTGTAAGGTAGCGAGCCGATTCACCGGAGTCCCGGTGGCGCGGCGGCCACTGTCACGCTCCCGGAGAGAACATGCGACGGACTATCAGAACCCCGATTTCAGGCTGGCTTCCCGCGGCTTTTCTCGCGGCAGCTCTCGCTCTGGCCTGCACCCCTGACCTCCCGACTGAAGCATCGGTCCCGAATCCCGTATTTGCGAAGGGTGGCAAGGCCCCTCCGCTCTACACAAGCACCGACTTCGGCAAACTGCTCGGCAGCTATTCAAGCTGGGCCAACGATGTGAACGATGCCGGGGAAATGGTTGGCGCGAGCTGCTGCGGCACGGGCTCGGGCGGGTTCGCTGTCGTTGGTGGCACCCCGATCGTCCTTCCGGGTGGCGCGAGCGATGTTCTCGCGATAAGCAACGGAACTCCGCGTTATGTCGTCGGCTGGGGCGGTGCACCATCGCAGCCGATGCGCTGGGTCATCACCAATGGTCAACCGAGTCAGGCGGAATTCCTCCAGCCCGGTGACACAACCTGGGGTGCCGCACGGGGAGTCAACGATGCGGGCGCCGCGGTTGGAAGTGCCGGCAGCTACGCCGCGATGTGGAATTCGGACGGCAGCGTTGCGCTGACTTTCAAGGTTTCCGGATTCCTGCGCGGTGAGGGTCGCGACATCAACAACGCCGGTCACGCAGTGTTCGTTTTCTCGGGGCCAGGGCCGGATTGGCAGAGTGCGCGGGGGTACCTGCGGCTTGCATCAGGTCAGCTCGTTCTCCTGCCGCCTCTCAGCGGCGATGTCGGCTCGTACGCGAATGACGTGAGCCAGGTGGCAAACGGCGCGATTCACATCGCGGGAAGCTCGCGTGCGACGCCGTATGACTTCAGGAGCGTGCGCTGGACTGTCGACGTAGCCACTGGAGCCATCACCCAGACCGAAATTCGCAGCGAGAATTCGCACGCTCTCGGCGTGAGTAATGGAGGCGCGGTCACTGGTTTCATCGAGCCGGTCGGAGGCTCGCTGGGATTCAAGGCGTTTCTATGGCGAGGGTCCGAGTTCCTCTCGCTCGGTCCCCCGAAGAGCACCAAGGACCCGCGCGCCTGGGGCATCAGCCCGAGCGGTGAATTCATCGCTGGCGAAGCCTTCTCCGGAACGCAGAGGCACGCGGTGCGCTGGACGGTGACACCATGAACGCCAGGATCGCACTTGTGGCTGCCGCCGGGATCAGCCTCGCGGCATGTGCAGACCTTGATTCGCTCCAGGGTCCTGCGAATGTCCGGCCTCACTTCGATGCAAGAGCCGGGGTCGGTTCAAAGATCGCCTTCTCGAGCGACCGGAACGATCCGGATGGTACCGAGATCTACGTCATGAACCCTGATGGATCCGGGCAGACGAAGCTGACCGAGACCAATGGCAACAGCAACGGCCCGTCGTGGTCGCCCAATGGCCGGAAGATCGCGTATCACAGCAACCAGCAGGGCGGCACCGACATCTATGTCATGAATTCGGACGGCAGTGACGTCACGCGGCTGACGAACCTGACCGCACTGGGCGTCGGTGCTCACTTCGCAACCTGGTCGCCGGACGGACAGCGAGTCCTGTTCAACAGCTTCGCTCAGCCACGCGACATCTACGTCATCAATATCGACGGCACGGGACTCACCAACCTGACGAATCATGCAGCCGACGATATCCGGCCTGACTGGTCTCCCGACGGAAGAAAGATCGCGTTCCGCAGCACGCGCGACGGCAACGAAGAGATCTATCTGATGAATCCTGACGGATCGGATGTCGAAAGGCTGACATCAAGTGCGGGCGTAGACACTAACCCGGAGTGGTCGCCTAATGGCCGGCAAATCGTCTTCGAGAGCCGCCGCGACGGGAACGCCGAGATCTACGTGATGAATGCCGACGGCACCAACCCGGTTCGACTTACGACCGATGCCGCACTCGATACCAAACCCTCCTGGTCACCAGACGGGCATAGAATCGCCTTTCATCGCCAGGTGCTTGGGCACTTTCAGGTGTTCACAATGAACGCCGACGGAACCGAAGTGACGAGACTCACCGAGCTCTCCACCCTGTGGTTCAGCGGCTTCCCAAGCTGGGGTCGCGGGACTTCGTCGGGGGGACGCTAGGCGGAATCGCGAAGGACCGCTATTGCTGGTCAGGCCAACGAACGTATCTTCGCGAAGCGGGTTGAAGTCGCCCTTACTCTGCGGTGAGCGCTGAAGGTGGTGACATGAAGCGCCTGGCTGGATCATGATCGGGCGTCACGCTGCGATATTCGTGGCGCTCGTTGGGATGGCGACATCGTCTGAGGTTCGGTCACAGCCGATCATCACGCTTGAAGGCATCGTCCGGGACGATGCCGGCGGAATCCCGCGTGCCGCAGTCAGCGCCATCGACAGCCTCACCAATGAAAGAAGAACCGCGAGTACTGATTCTCGCGGTTTCTTCCGCATGCTCGACCTTGGTTCGGGCCACTATGTCGTCACTGCGCGCGCGATAGGCCGCTCTCCGCTCACACAGTTTGTGCACCTTGGCGTCGGACAACGGGCGCAACTCGACTTCATGCTGGAGCGATCTGCAACCGTGCTTCAGACAGTTGAAGTCAAGGAGCAGGCGGTTCAGACAGAAATTCAACGCATGTCCGTCTCGACAGCCGTCACAGCGCACGAGATTCAGAACCTGCCGCTCAATGCCCGCAACGTAATGGAGCTGGCTGCAGTCGCGCCGGGGATCCGCTCGTTTCGGCCAGTCGCCGGGCGCTCACTTCCGGCCGCGGGAGCACTGCGTGACGAGCGCGCGATCAACCTGTATCTCGACGGCGTTGAGATGAAGAACCTCAACACCGGCAACGTCGTCGGATCACCGCAGACAGGTTCACCGCTGCCGGCGGACGCGCTGCAGGAATTTCGCGTGTTCCTGAACACGTACGACGCCGAGTATACGAGAGGAGCGGCGTACGTGATGAGCGCCGTGACCCACCGCGGCACAAATCAGAGGCATGGTTCGGCCTTCGGTTTCTTTCAGAACAGGGATCTGGTGGGTGTCACCGACTTCCAGCGGCAAATCCCCAATTTCGAAAAGCCGGATTTCAGGCGGGTGCAGGCTGGCTTCAGCCTGCGCGGACCGTTCGTGCGAGACCGGCTGTTCTATGCGTTGAGCTATGAGCTCTCCGACACGGACAACCTGATCACGGTCGTTCCCGGCCGACCGGCGCACGATCCTGGTTACTGGGACAGATATGCAGGGGTGTTTAACGCACCGAATCGCAATCACACAGGACTCTTGCGCCTGACCTGGGCTCACAGTGACGGCAATCTGTTCGACGCGATATCGTCTCTGCGACACATGACCGGAGAGTCGCTGTTCGGTGGGACCGTGGCTCGCGAGGCGGCTGTCAGGCAGGAGTATGTCGTCAGCACTGTGAAGCTGCGCCACCGCTGGCTCCCGACCCCGCGGCTTGCGAACGAGCTCAGTCTCCAGTTCGTCGGCTGGTCACACGAGGACCGCCCGCTCGCGCCCGGTCCGGAATTTCGCTACCCGACTCTGACTATCGGGCGCGCGGGATATCTCGACATAGATGAGACCCAGCTGCGCCTCGCCGACAGAGTGACGTACAGCACAGGCAACGGACCTGGCAGTCATCTCCTCAAAGCGGGTGTAGAGGTCGGCCGGGTGACAGCCGTGCAGTTCTCGCCGCAGAACGGAAGCGGTGTATTCAGCTTCAGAAGCGAGACCGCTGAGCCGTACGAGGCACTGCTTGCGGTGGGGTTCTTTCATCCGGAGACAGTCGAGGATGCGCGCACGTCTCTCGATGGTCTGGTTGCTGGAGCTTACGTCAACGACGAATGGCAGCTTTCATCCCGCCTGACGCTGAATTTAGGCGTGCGCTACGACGCTGAGTTCAACACACTCGGCAACGACTTCACCGTTACGTGGGTCAACGACACCGCGCTCAATAGCAAACCCGAACTTGAGGGTCTCCTCAACAAGGGAAATCGTAAGAACGATTTGAACAACGTCTCTCCGCGGCTCTCCCTTTCGTGGGACGTTACGGGAACACGCCGCACTTTCCTTCGCGGTGGTTTCGGGATCATGTACGACCGCGTTCCGGGCCTGATGGCATTTGCCGAGCAGCGGGCGTCTGACTGGCGTACCTACGTGTTCGTCAATCCCGGAACTGTCGACCCTCAGGAGCTGCGGGCACGAGTCGTCGCGGGAGGTGTCACCGCTACCTCACCGCAAGTCGTGCTGATACCGAACAGAATGGAATCGCCGGAGAACCGGCAATGGTCCCTCGGGGTCGGTACACATCTCACGCGCGCGCTTGCGCTCAACGTGGACTACATCGACCAGAAGGTGCGAAAGGTTTCTGCGCCCGTGAATCTCAACTGGGTCGATCGATCGCAAACCTCTGCCAGGCGCGTGCTCTCCCTGGCGCACGGAAACATCATCGCACACGGAGATTTTTCCCGCGCGGAGTACCGGGCGCTGTTGACCAGCTT
>JBPPMU010000032.1:0-5985 GCA_051306215.1 Gemmatimonadaceae bacterium
ACAAATTCCCGGTTGACTTCTGCCAGGGGGACGAACTCGACGATGTCAATCGTGCTCGTCGCCTTCTCCTCCAGCGCCTTCAGCTCCTCCGGGGTCAGCACGACATACTGGTCCTTGGCGAACTCGTACCCCTTCACCATATCCTCCCGGGTAACGACCTCGTTGTTGTCGCGCGGGCAGATGTACTGCTGCCTGAGCCGGCCGTTGCACTTCTTGTGGAGCATGTTGAAGGAAACGCTCGCCTTCGATTCGGCAGACGAGTAAACGTTGACTGGCACCGAAACAAGACCGAAGGAGATGGTGGCCGTTGAGATTGATCTGGCGGGCATGGTTGAAGGGCCTCTGGTTAGGGCGACCGGGAACGACCCGGACAATTACTAAATCACCCGGCAGCCCGAATCGCAAGGCACCGGGCGAGCTCGGCAAACCCCCACGCCCTGGACCATCGCCCCCTACCGCCTCTCTTTCATAACGGCGGAGGATGTGTTACTTTTGTGTGACACGGGAGGTCCAATGGTTCTTACAAGCAACACGCGGGTCCAGGGCGGCTCGATAGTGACCTCGATTCCGAACGAGGTAGCCCGGCGCCTTGGCGCAAATCCCGGCGATCCCTTGTACTGGATCGAGGATGGGGCGGGTCGATTCATCGTGACGACCGTGGATCCCGAGACGGTCGAGGCACTGAAGCATCACGAAAACGTCATCGCGCAATATCGCGAGGTTTTCAAGGCACTTGCTGAGTGAGCGGGCCGCGGCGGATCACGGCGCAGATGCTCCACCTGATTCACGTCCGTCAGGTGGAGCTTTTTGGCGGGTCACATGGAGTTCTGGATGAGAACGCGATGGGCTCTGCCCTTCATAAGCCCGTTAACTTTCACGCGTATGAGCCCGAGTCTGACCTCGCTGCACTTGCCGCGGCCTATTTGTGCGGCTTCGGGCAGAAGCAGGTGTTCGTCGATGGAAACGAGCGAACGGCTCTTGCTGTCACGCTGACGTTCCTTCGATTGAACGGGCACGAGCTGAACATCCCCAAGAGCGAGCTGCTGGCCTTCGTCCTTGCAACATCGCGGAACGAGCTTGACCAGCAGGCCGCTACAAAATGGCTGCGGGAACGAATCACTCCTATGGTATGAACAGCGCCCCGTGCGCCATGACCTTTCCCTTCACCCCGTTCGGCCACGCGACGTTCTCGAGGCTGACGCCCGCCCGGTCAGAACCTGCATCGCGAAACTTTTCATCCCACGTGATCCGGCCCGTCGCTCGATCGAGAATCCCGATCATCACCCTCGGTGAGCCGTCTCCCTGGTCGGTCATCACCACCCGGTCGCTGCCGGGATCCCCGGAAACCCAATGGGGAAAGAAGGTCGTGTCGGTTGCCAATGACGCGAGCTCCACGGGCTTGTCGGGATTCGAGATGTCGAGCGTCACGATCCGGTGACCGTACGCGATCGGCATCAGCATCAGGTTGCCGGTGATGTAAGGAACTGAACAGCCAAAGCCCTGAAGCGCCGTGAGACGCTCGATCGTGGGTGACGTTTCGAGTCCCGCGATCCTGTAGAAGCCGCAGAAGTAGCTGTTGAGCATCACAGTCTTTCCGTCGGCCATTGTGCGCAGCTCGAACGGATACATGTGCAATGTATCGCCGGCGACCCTTGGTACCGGCAGCGTCTTGAGAAGCTCGAGAGTCGACAACCGCCACACCTGCACTACGTGCTCCGTCACTTCGTCGCCCATCGGGGTGCTTGTCGTCACTGCGCGGTCGATGCCTGGAAGGGCCGTCAATCCGTACGTGCGGATCTTCGACGTCGGAAACGCCTTGTCCGCAGACGATCCGCTTCTCACCAGCTTCCCGTGCTTATCGAACTCCGCAAGCGCCCCGGGATCTCCTTCGATCTTTCCCTCGCCGAACTGCAGAGTTGCCAGCACGTTCCCGTTCGGGAGGCGGGCGAACGAATGCATCTTCTTCGCGCCGGGCACCTTCGCTGTCTCGCCGGCAAGCCGCGGCCGGGCGGGGTCACTGAAGTCGATGATGTACGAGCGGTCCGCGCCGAAGTCGTTGGCGAAAAACGATGTCGCGTTTGTCGGAGCAGAGAACTCCGTATGGTGCGGCATCTGCGCCGCTGAGTCGACAGTCAACACGTCGATGATCGATCCGTACTTGTCGCTCGAAGGATCGGCGTCGAATACCGCGACCATCCCGATCCCCGCTTCATGATGACCTGTCCCCGCCCAGACGTAGAGGTATCTGGATGGCTTCACCGCATCTGCCGCGGGCGCCCGCAATCCGAGGCATCCGACCAGTCCCAGCGCGAGCACCGCAAGCAGTCCGCCTGTCTTACGCATCTGTGTCGTCTCCATTAAGGAATGTTTTTTCCAGCATCAATGACCCATCCAGTAACTCATCTTCAGAAGAAACACGTTCCGCGGATCCGCCGAGAACAGCCGGCCGAGCTCGCGCCTCACGGGAAGTCCTGAGGCGAGCAGCCCGTTGTCACGCGCCTGACTCCAGACGAAAAACAGCGTCGACCCCGGACGGTACTGCCACCTGACCACCGAGTTCGCCCTGAACTGCCGCACGCTGAAGTTCGGATTCGAAAACGTGAAATCCGCCAGCCCGTCGCGCTGCAGGTCAACCGAGAACCTGTTTATCGAGGAATCGAAGCTGAGCCTGTCGCTCCCGAGCGTCGAGAACCGGTCGTTGAACTTCTTCGCCGACGGAGCAGTCACTTCGCGAATCGTCGTGTACCGGCCCGAGCTGATGAACGGCTGCAGGTAAACATCGAGTGAAAGCTCCGGCGTGAACGTGTAAGCCACTCTCCCCGTGAGAGACGCAGTCGCCTGCTCGAGCTTTCCCATCAGATAATGCTGCCGCCCATTAACGGTCACGGTTCTGATGTACTGATCCTCATCCCTGTTCCACGTAGCGGACGGCGTGAGCGATACCGATACCGCCGCCGAAGGCCGCACGATTATGCCGGGCGACACGGTAAGTCTTCGCTCAGCTGTCTCTTCAGCGTAGTAGCTGTAGACGCGGAGGCTCCCGCTAACCGCATTCCGGCGGTTCGTGTTCACGCTGAGGTCTGCATCAGTGTATGCGGCATTCATCAGCGCAGGTCCTCCGCGGAGATCCCATGGCGACGGGCTTCGCTGCCATCTTGTCGAGAGGAGCGACATTCCCCACAGATTTTTGAACTGCGCGCTCAACCGGTACTCACCCATCGACCTGAAACGCTCACCGCCAAAGGTCCACGCGGGGATGATGCTTGCGCCAGTGCTCCAGTTTCGCGTCAACCTGTTCGGCTTGAAGCTCCGGTAGTTCCACCCTGTCGCCAGGTACCAGGCGTCGGAGTAAGTGTTGTAGCCGGCGTCGTTAAGCTCGAGTCCCGGGGAGCGGGCTCCCCACGTGAAACCTCCGTACCAGTCACCGGCAATTTTCTGGAACGCGCCCTCCGCGGCCCATCCAGCCATGTCGGTGATAGTAGTGTCGTACTCAGTGTGCGAGGCATCGGGCCGCTGGAACCTGTGAACGCTGCTCCGCTGCGTCGCAGCGAGTGCCGCCTCACTCCCGTGGACCGCCGTTCCAAGCATCAGCAGTCTCGCCTCATACCGGTTTTCAGCGAAGCGGTGCCACCCATTCGCGCCTCCCATCAACGACCGGGAGCGAAGAAAATCGAGTGCAGCATCGTCGAACTGGCGCAATGTCGACGAACCGATTGCGCCGATTCCGCTTTGACCCCGCCTGAAATCGCGCACCACCCTGACGACGGAATAATGAGACACCGGCTCGATGGGCTCGCTCGACCTGGCGCCGGTCGAGTCGGCGATCCGGGCTGATGACTCTCCCGTTACTGCGTGAAGCACCCCGAGTGACCAGCCCTTCGACGTCTTTCCGGAAATTTTTGCGGCGGCGAGTATTCGCGCGGTCTCAGGCATGTCGACGAACCCTTTAGCGGGGACGCTCATCGAACGCTGCGGCGGCCGGCCGATTCGTCGCGTGTAGAACGCCTGAAGCTCGGGGCTCATGGTAAACCTGAATATTTCCGCGCCTTCATTGAAGAAAGGCCGCTTCTCGGCAAAGAAAGTCTCGAACGATCCGAGATTAACGACTGACGGATCTGCTTCGACCTGCCCGAAGTCGGGATTGATCGTCGCAGTGAGTGTAAGGCTCGGCGTGAGACCGTACTTGATGTCGGCCCCGCCTTCCAGCGCGAGATCGTTGCGCCGGTAGAACGGGTTCGCCGAACTCCCCGGGACACGGCTCAGCCTCGCGAGAGTGTATGGCATCACCTCGAGCCGACGCGTCTTCGCGAGCCCCTCGAGGCCGGTCAGATTTCCGAAAAATGAGACGACGCGGTTTGTGCCCGGCGTTATCGGGGCCCAGTGAGACACTTCGGAAAGTCGCGAGACGTCACGGCCGAACTCGATTCCCCACGGTCCCGCATCGCCGCTGGCAGGCAGGCTGTACCTGAGCTGCGAGAGAGGGATCCTGAATTCCGCGGTCCACCCGAGGGAGTCGATCTGCGTGGCAACTTCCCACACGGCATCCCAGTTCGAGTCCTCGCGTGAGTCCTCGAAGAAGACTGCGTCGTACTGAACACCCCGCGGAGTCGTCGCGAACTTGAAGGCGGTCCGCCGGTCGAGGTTGCTGTCGATCGACACGGTCACCCATTCCGCAGGCGCATCGGCATCGTCCCGCCGGCTTAACGGCGCGTTGATGAGATGCGGATGAGTGTCGAACATCCGCATCGCAACGTAGAGTGCCGCATCGTCGTAAACGACGGAGACCGTCGTGCGCTGCGTCGCCGGTTTGCCCGTCGCCGGCTCGCGCTGGATGAAGTCAGTAGCGATTTCGGCTGTGAGCCATGCCACGTCATCGAGCCGCCCATCAATCATTGGCGCCCCGGCCGACACGCGGCTCGCTGACATCGTGCGTGGCTGTGGTTGCTGGGAAGCGAGCACTCGCGGCACAGTCAGTGAGACGAACAAAACCGCCAGAACGAATGAACGGCGCTCGATGGAGGATGGGCGAACGCGGTTCAGGGGCGGCATGAGTGCCACCAAGATGCTGACTCCAGGATGGAGCCACCAGAGGGTTTTTCAATGGCGATTCTGTGATTGAGGATTGCGGACTTTGCGGCCTCAGGATTAAGAGCCATTGCAGAGTCGTGACTAAGTGAGGATCGAAGACAGAAGCGGGGTCCTCAGTCCTCGGTGCCGTACCGGTCCTCCGCCCTCACTCAGTCGCGACTCTGCAATGGCTCTTAATCCTGAGGCCGCAAAGTCCGCAATCCGCAATCGCCGGTTAAGTCAGCCGGTTACGGGCCGAGCTTCCGCTTCTGCCTCTTCCGCAATCCTCCGCCCTTCATCGACATTCACCAGTCGGAGCAACAGCGCCCCTACTATAAAGAAGACGATGATAGCCAGGATCGCCGGCCGCATCGAGCCCGTCCGCGCAATTATCACGGTGAACAGGCTCGACCCGAGCACCCCCGCGAACTTGCTGAACACGCTGAAAAATCCGAAGAATTCGCCCGACTTGTACGGCGGAATTATGCTCGCAAAGAGCGAGCGGCTCAGCGCCTGGGTGCCGCCCTGCACCGTCCCGACGAGCAAAGCAAGGATGTAGAAATGCGTCGCCGTGTGCATGAAGTAGCCGAAGATGCTGATTCCGGCGTAGACGAGAAGCCCGAAGAATATCGACGCCTTCGCGCCGATTTTCGTGGCCAGCATCCCGAACGCGAATGAGCACGGAATCCCCACGAACTGAACTATCAGGATCGCAGCGATGATCGTGCTCTGCGGAATCCCGAGCTCGGTGCCGTAGGTCGCCGCCATCCTGATTATCGTCCCGATCCCGTCACTGTAGATCAGGTACGCGATCAGCATCAGGAAGGCCTGCTTGTACCTTCTCAACTCCTGAAACGTCTCGAAAAGCCGCGTGAAGGCGACCTTTACCGGATTCTGACCGCGGCTCTCATCGCTCTC
>JBPPMU010000033.1:0-7891 GCA_051306215.1 Gemmatimonadaceae bacterium
GACCCTGTCTTCTTCCATCATCAGCGAAGCCGCGGGAAATCCGGTGAAGATATTCACACCCTCGGCCTCTGCCTTTTCGCCGAGCCATCGGACGATCTCAGAAAGTGATGCGATGTGGTACCCGTGGTTCTGCATCGTCGGCGGAGTAGGAATTCTCTGGGCGCGCCCGCCCGCCATGAAGTAGACGCGCTCCTTCTCAACCGGTCCTCTAAACGGAAAGTCACCGATGGATAACTCGGGGAATAGCTCCTCGAATGCACGGGGATTCACCACTGCCCCGGAAAGCGAGTGTTCTCCGAGACCCGAAGCTTTCTCCAGCACCGCAATCTGGATCTCGCCGAGTGTTCCGCCGGCTTCAGTTTCCTTCTTGATGAGCCTTGCGAGCTCGATTGCTCCCGCAAGTCCGGCGGGACCGCCGCCGACGAACACGACGTCCATCGGGACAGCTTCGGGATCGAGCGGCTCGCGAAGTATCAGCTCTGCGGGGAGCGGAGGCTGATGGCGGGCCGGGACGACGTCGAGCTGACGAGTGCCGGACATGTCAGCCGCTCTTCCGGGCTTCGAGCACGGCGGCGGTAAGAGCCGGCACGACCTCGAACACGTCGCCGACAATCCCGTAATCCGCGACTTTGAAGATCGGCGCCTCCTTGTCCTTGTTTATCGCGACTATCGTCCGCGACGTGCGCATTCCGGCGAGGTGCTGCACCGCGCCGGAGATGCCGACGGCGATGTACAGATCCGGGCTCACCAGGCGGCCGGTCTGGCCGATCTGGTCGGAGTGCGGGCGCCAGCCGTCGTCAGTCACCGCGCGCGTCGCTCCGACCGCGGCGTTGCCGAACGCATCGGCAAGATCCTCGACGAGCTTGAAGTTCTCCGCCGACTTGAGGCCGCGGCCTCCGGCAACTATCACCGGCGCCTCGGCGAGGTCGAGCTTGCCGCGGGCGCCGCTAACCATCTCCTTGACGGTGACCCTCGAGGCTGCCGGATCGCCGACCGGCTCGACATTCTCGACACGTCCGGCTTGTGCGTTCGCAACGGGAGTGAAGGTGTTCGGCCGGAGAGAGACGATCGCGGGCGATCCCTGCATCGAAACTGTGGCGATGACTTTCCCGATGTTCATTGGATGCTTGACCGTCAGCGTATCGCCGTTCAGCTCGACTCCCGTAACATCGGTGACGATACCGACGCCGAGTTTTGCCGCGACGCGGGGGGCGAGGTCACGTCCCTGGGCCGAGGTTGCAAACACAGCGGCACGATACCCGCCTGATCCGATGCGGTCAGCGACGAGGGCAGCCACCGCCTCGGCATTGTAGTTCGTGAAGCCTTCGTTCTCGCAGACGAAGACCACGTCTGCACCGTGCTGCGCGAGCTCTTCCGCCTTAGCTGCGATACCGGATGCGCCAGCAATGAGCGCGTGAACTTCACCGCCGGTCGAGTCGGCGAGCTTGCGGGCAGCCGTCACCGCCTCCAGCGCAACCTTGCGCAGCGCTCCTCCGCGCGCTTCGGCGAAGGCAAAGATGTTCGCCATCAGATCACCCTCGCTTCTGTGTGGAGGAGACGCATGAGCTCGGGTACGGCCGCCGCGCCCTCTCCTATGATTTTCCCTGCTGCGCGGTCGGGCGGCATCTCAATCTTCTCGATCTTCACTTTCGATTCTCCAAGCGCCGCCGGCTTCGACTCGAGCGGCTTTTTCTTGGCGGCCATTATTCCTTTCAGCGACGGGTACCGGGCCGTGTTGAGCCCTTCATCGACCGTCAGCACTGCGGGCAGGGGGAACTCCACTATTTCCTGCGCGCCTTCAAGCTCCCGTTTCGCCGTTCCCTTCGAGTCAGCGATCTCGAGGCGGGAAACAGCCGTCACGCAGGGCAACCCGAGCAGCTCGGCGACCATTGGGCCGGTTACTCCGTTGGACGAGTCGGGAGAAAGTTTCCCGAAGAGGATGAGGTCGTAGCCTCCATCCTTCAGCTCGGCGGCGAGGGCCGAGGCGATCGAGAATCCGTCGAAGGGAATCTTGTCTGCCTGCAGATGTATGCCCTTGTCGGCGCCCATGCTCAGAGCTTTCCTGATAGTCTCCTGTACCGCATTGGGACCGAGGGAGATAACCGTAACCTCGCCCTGGCCGGCTTTTTCCTTCAGCTGCAGCGCGGCTTCCACGGCCCACGCGTCGAAATCGTTGAGGTCGAACTTCACGCCGGTGTCATCGACCGAGGTTCCGTCCGGGGCGATTTTGAATCTCACGTCCATGTCCGGGACGCGCTTGACGCACACGGCGATCTTCACGTGTGTGCTCTCCATGTGAAAGATTTCACGAAAAATACAGGAATCGGGCCAGGGAGTGGAGTTCTCGCCTGATTTGCAGCCGGGAACAGCCGCGAAGGGCTATTTTCGCTTGAGCAGGCGGTCGAGCTCCCCAGCCCAGTTGATGATCACGCCAAGAGTCTGGATGTTCTTTTCCGAATCGCGGACCATGACGAATCGCTGGTCGTCGGGGCTCACGTCGTATTGACGGTGAAATTCGTCCTCGAGAAACGCGGGGTTCGTGAAAAGCCTGACCGGAGCCCCGGCGGCAAAGGCATCGCCCGGGGCAATGGGAATGCTCATCATCTCGTCTCGCGACGTCCGGTAGAATAGTTCACGTCCTGAACGTGACCAGACCGGCTCCATCCCGCCGTTCACCGAAACTGTCCATCGAGCCGAATCCACCGAGGGGAAGGGGCGAACGTAAACTTCGTACCGCTTCGATTCATTCGACACGTAAGCCAGCCATCGGCCATCCGGTGAAATCACCGCGCTAAAATTGTCGTAATCAGTTCGCATCAACGGCCTTGGAGTGCTATCGACGCCGACGCGCATGACGGAAAGCTTTCGGCTGTTTGCGGCGCCTCCGAGGGACCGCAGCACCATCCACTGACCGTCCATGGAGAGCGTGACTTCATCGAGCTGCGGGAGATTCTGCGCGATCAGCTGCTCCTCATTGCTCCCGTCCGCACGGCGCGTCCAGACCGAGCGGCGGGCGTTCCGGTTGCCAAGGTAGGCGACGCTCGCGCCGTCGGCGGTCCACACCGGCCGGTCGCTGCCTCCGACAAAGGTGAGCCGGGTCACGGGACCACTCGGTAATCGTTTCACCCAGAGGGCGTCACCGTCGTTTCCGCCGACCGTTATTGCAAGCCGGCCTCCATCAGGCGAAAGCGCCAGGGTCTTGAATGCTCCGACCCACGTCGTGTCGATGCTGGACACGGTCCCGTCACGGGAAACCCACACGACCTCGCGCGAAACCGTCGATCCCGGCACGTAGACGACTGTGCCGGAGCGCGAGACGTCGAACTGGAGAGCGCCGTTGCTCGCGTCGAGTTGCACGTTGTCAAGGACCTGAACTGCATCGCCGACGGTGGTCAGACTCCTTTCGTCGAAGCGCACGGCGAAGACGCGGCCGTCGGAGGTGCCGTAGATCAACCGGTCGGGAGGCAGAAAACGCGCGAACGTTCCCTTCAGCAGACTCGTCGCCTCTCCGGATTTGAGATCAATTACGCCGATCTCATTCTGCCCCGGAGATCCCTTCCAGAACTGAACGATGGCGCCCTTGCCCGAGGGCAGCAGTGCGATGTAGTCGTGCTCCTGCACACCATTCGCTGTGTCCGGCCTCGAGACGGCGACGATGTTTCCGCCGTCAGCCGGCACTCTTCCAATTCCTCCGCTGGCCCCGACCGCCGAAGTGAAGTAGATGTTCCCGTCCCTTCCCCAGGCCCCGCCCCACCGCGCGACGGAGTCGGTCAAGAGGGTCCGCACGGTCCCGCCGGCCGCAGGCGTAACCTTGAGCTGGGTGTCGCCCGAGCCTCCGGCAAAGAATCCGATGAAGTCACCGCCGGGTGAGAAGAAAGGAGCGAGGGCTCCCTCAGTACCAGGCAAGGGCCTCCCCTCGAAATCGTTCATCTCCCTTACCCAGAGCATCCGGCCGTTCCTCGCCGGTCCGACGTACGCGATGCGGCGTCCGTCCGGCGAAACAGCAAGGCTGAGATTATCGATCGGGCGGACCCCGCCGCTGTCCGGAAGCGACATCAGGACCCGGACTACATCTCCCGGTACCGGGGTCGGAGGCCAGAATAGCGTACCGGCCATCGCACCCAGGACCAGCGCAATCGCAGCCACGATCCCTGCCTCCTTCCAGCGGGCCCTCCGCGCTGCGGGGGTCGCAGCGTGAAGTGACACGGTACGCGAGGGATCATTCAGCGCCGCGGCGAACTCCGCGGCAGTCGCGAATCTGTCCGCGGGCATCTTCGACAACGCCGTATGAACCGCTGCCTCGACGTGGGGAGGGATCGACTTCCGCTGAACAGAGAGCCCCCGCGGATCTTCCGTCATCACGCGGGCGACAATCGCCTGGGCGGTCGGACCGGTGAACGGAGGCTCGCCAACGAGCATCTCGTAAGTGACGCACCCCAGTGCGTAGACATCGCTGCGCGGCGTGATCTCCCGTTCGCCCATCGCCTGTTCGGGGCTCATGTAGTGCGGAGTCCCCAGCGACATTCCCGTTTCCGTCATCCGCGAGCCGGCCGTGCTCACCGCAAGTGCGATCCCGAAGTCGGCAACGAGCGCTCCGCCATCGTGAAGCAGGATATTCTCCGGCTTGATATCGCGGTGAACGACCCCCCGCCGGTGCGCGTAGTCGAGCGCACTCGCTGCCTCGGTTGCAAGGCGCAGCGCCTCAGGCACGGGCAGCTGGTGCTCTCGCACCAGTCGATCGCGCAGCGATTCTCCCTCCACATACGGCATCACGTAGAACAGGAACCCGTTCGCGGAGCCGGAGTCATGCAGCGGGAGGATGTGCGGGTGCTGGAGATTCGCAGTTGTCTTGATCTCGGACAGGAACCGCTCAGCACCGATCACCGCGGCAAGCTCCGGACGTAGCACTTTCACGGCGACCTTTCGGTCGTGCCTCGCATCGTGAGCGAGGTAGACAGTCGCCATCCCACCCTGGCCGAGCTCGCGCTCGATGGTGTAACGATCCGCGAGAGCGGAGGTCAGGGATGCCAGCTGATCACTCATGGCGCAAGCCGGAAAGGGGAATACAACCCGCCAAAGAAGCGACTGGCTGGCCCGTAATGCAATCGGTTTTGGTGAAAGCCCCCCTTACACCCGCCGCTGGACGCCACGGCTTTACTCGAACGCTGCTATCCCGGTGACCGCCTGACCGATTATCAGCGTATGGATGTCGTGAGTGCCCTCGTACGTGTAAACGCTCTCGAGGTTCGCCATGTGCCGCATCGACGCATACTCGGCGAGGATTCCATTGGCGCCGAGGAGACGGCGCGCCTCGCGGGCGATGTCGGTGGCGATGCTCACGTTGTTCCGCTTGGCGAGCGACACCTGCTGCGGCGTGACCTTACCTTCATCCTTGAGGCGGCCGAGGTGGAGTGAGAGGAGTTGTGCCTTCACGATCTCGGTGACCATGTTCGCAAGCCGCTCCTGCTGGATCTGGAATCCGCCGATCGGCTTGCCGAACATCACGCGGGTCCCCGCGTACGAAAGCGCTTCCTCGTAGCAGGCGATGGCGGCGCCGATCGCGCCCCACGAGATCCCGTACCGCGCCTGCGTGAGGCACATGAGGGGACTCTTTATGCCTCCCGACTTCGGAAGCACGGCGTCGGCCGGAAGCCGAACGTCCTGTAACACGAGCTCGCTCGTATCAGATGCCCGGAGCGAGAGTTTTCCTTTCTGGTCGCGCGCGCTGAACCCGGGAGTGTCTGTCGGCACTATGAAGCCGCGAATCGACTTGTCGTCATCGAGGTCCCCGGTTTTTGCCCAGACGATCGAGACTTGCGCAGTCGAGCCGTTGGTGATCCACATTTTTGCGCCGTTCAGGATCCAGCTTCCGTCCTGCTGCTCGCGCGCCCGCGTGATCATTCCCGACGGATTCGAGCCGTAGTCCGGCTCGGTCAGCCCGAAGCATCCGATGACCTCACCGCTTGCCATCTTCGGCAGCCAGTGGGTCTTCTGCTCGTCGCTGCCGAACGCATAAACCGGGTACATCACAAGCGACCCCTGAACCGAGGCGAACGACCTTACCCCTGAATCACCGCGCTCGAGCTCCTGGTTTATCAGCCCGTAAGCGACGTTGCTGAGCCCCGCGCACCCGTACTCCTCCGGAAGATTGGCGCCGAAAACGCCAAGCTCCGCCATCTGGGGGATTATCTCGCGGGGGAACCTGCCTTCGACGTAACACTTCCCGATCACCGGGATCACCTGCTCGTCGACGAACTGGCGAATGCTGTCGCGAATCGCGCGCTCCTCCTCGGAGAGCGCGAAATCGATGTTGTAGAGGTCTCTGTTTGACATGCTCAAAGATAAGGGATCAGGCCATCTCTCGGCGCGCGCGGGGGGCGATGCCTACCGCCTTGGCCTTGCGCCTGAATTCCCGCCCGTGATCGGGCTTCTGGCCGGTTTCGTCCTGCCACTGGTGAACCATCTCGTGGAGCAGGGTGTGTATCGCTTCGTCCCACCCGTTTCTCCTGATATGTCGGCGGCTTATTACGATCTCGGCGCCTCGCCTTGCCTGACCGCGCCACACATAGTGTCCGAGCCTGCTCTTCATCCGCCTCGACACGCGAATCGGAATGGTCGAGAGCTCCCCGCCGAATCGCGTGGCGTTGAGATGGGCGTGGTGCTTTACAAGCTCGCGCACCAGAGGGACGTCAGCAGGATGTGTTCGTTCGACTGGCCGGCGGACAGGTTGAGTCCTGACAATCCCAGGTTCTGGCCGTGCGTCGAGATCCAGCACTAGCTGGAGCTGCGTCTGCGCGCCGCCTATCAGTCGGCGGAGCGCTCGAAGCAACGGTGCGGCCCGGGGGAGAAAGTCTTCTTTTGCTTCGACCAGATGTAGGTGGTCACGTCTATCATCCGCTCGGTGATCGCAATCACGTTCACTGATGACGGCCTGCCGCCGCGCGAGCGCGACGAGACTGTGCCGGCAGTCGAGATGACTGTGCCTTTTTTCGTGTGCTCGATGTAGTGAACTGATTCCTGGTGGTCGTGCCCGCAGAGGATGAGATCGACGCCCATCTGCGCAAAGCGCCCAAGTATTTTCTTCGTGCTCTTGAGGCCGTGACGCTGCGAGAGTTCGCCCTTCACCGGGTTGTGATGCATCACGATTACGCGCGCGTCGCCGGGGTTCGATTTCTCGAACTCCTGCTCTGCCGCGTCGAACTGCTCGCTTTTCAGGTCGCCGATTATCGATATGTCGCGGAGATTCCACGTAAGCGTCCGCATAGTCACGCCATGCGATGTATTGAGCCCGGCGAAAACGACTCCGGGCACGCGCAGAACGGGCTCGAGGTCGTGGGATATGAAAGCGCGGTAGTTGTCGTAGAGATTCTCGCGATCGCCGACGCCGAGTGGGGAGCGCCACCATTTGACGTCGTGGTTGCCGGGGACGCAGATCGTTCGGGAGACCCGTTCAGCATCGCGGATGAACACCGCGGCCCTCTGGAATTCACCGGCCCGGGCCCGCTGCGAGAGGTCCCCCGAAATTGCGACGACATCAAACTTCGTTTCCTGAATGATCTGCTCGATCGCCTCAATCTGAGCCGGTACCGCGGGACGGCCGAAGTGGAGGTCCGATACGTGAAAGACCGTGGTCACTGACGCTCTCCGGTCGCCTACTGCGGAATCACCATGTCCGCAAACAGCCCGGCGAGCTCGCGGGAAAGAACCCGGAATCCGTACGGACTTACGGCATCCCTGACGACATCACGGTCGTACGAGGTCTGGCCTTCGACATCCCCGGCATATATCACCCGCGCAGTGCGGGCGTCGATCAGCAGGATCCTGAGTGAACCCTTCCTGTAGTCTGCTGTGACGTCGAGCCTGGTTTCGAGCGGCATTATGACGTAGCGCG
>JBPPMU010000034.1:0-14350 GCA_051306215.1 Gemmatimonadaceae bacterium
TGCGGACTGAACACAAGTCTCTGAGCTAAAGCCGACGCGCGGGCCTGGTTGTAGCCGTAGAAACCGGCCTGACGCCTGCCCTCGCAGGCCCAGCGACACACCCGGCGCACCGGATCTTCACTCAATCCTGATAATCATGCGAAAGACACTAACAGCTACACTCGCCGCCCTGGCGCTTGGCGCAGTCACCGCAAGCGCTCAGGCAACCTCCGGGCCTGATCCGCTCGAGCTTGGAGTCGATGCCGGAATCACCATCGGCTTCGGCGACAACTCGAGTACCAGAATCGACATACCCGTCAGCTCGGCACGAATCGGATTCCCGATCGGCCGCCGGACGTCGCTCGAGCCGAAGCTCCGCGTCAACGTCGTCACCGGCGACGGCGACACATTCACGTCGTATCGGGCCGAGCTGGGAGCTCTGTACCATCTCGGCAGCAGCCGCTACCCCGGCGCGTATCACCGGGCCGGCATGTACGTCAGACCGTTCCTCGGAGTGAGCGGCTTTTCGAACGGAAGCGACAATTCGAGCGCGCTGCTCGGATTCGGCGTTGGCTTCAAGCAGCCGATCGTGAGCCGGCTATCCAGCCGATTCGAGGCAAACCTCGCTCATCATTTCGGCGACTTTGATGCGACTGAGCTAGGGCTTCTTGCGGGACTCTCCTTCTTCACAAGATAGATCTGAGGACTGCGGAGTCAGAACTTTGCGGCCTCAGGACCAAGACCCATTGCAGAGTCGCGACTAATTGAGGATTGAGGGTACGGACCGGGAGGATCGGTCCTCAGTCCTCGGGCATCGGTACCGTTCCGGTCCTCCGTCCTCACTCAGTCGCGATTCTGCAATGGGTTTTAGTTCTGAGGCCGCAATGGTCCTCAATCCGCAATCGTAGGGGAAACTGACCCAAGCTTCAGCTCGAGATTCGTATCTGTCCCGCCGACCGTCACCGACTGCTCGGTGACGCCAAGGTGGGGGTGCCACGCTTTCACGCGATATGTGCCGGGTGGCACGTTGTCGATCGAGAACGATCCTGACCGTTCGGTCACCGCGAAGTAGGGATGGTCGAGAACGATGATCCACGCCTTTGACCATGGGTGAAGCTCGCACGTTATCTCGAGCTGGGCGGGTTTCGTGAGAAGGCGGTCGAACGGAATCACCTCACCGTTGTCAGTGAAGGGAGCGACGGCCTCGAGCTCCCCGGTTGCGACGTTGATTATGTGATTGTGATGGAGCGCCGCGTCGCCACTCCCCACATTGAGGGTAGCGGGGGCGAGCACGGCCTGCACCCGTGGCTGCAACAGGCACTCGCTGTTGGAGAGGTCGAACCGCCGCTCCATTGGCAGGGCCTTCCCTGCGCGGATGTCGCTTATCCAGACGACCGCGCCTCCGATCCGGCTCCCCGTCCGCTCGATCGATCTGGCGACGGCGGTTCCGCCACAACCCTGCACATCCGCCGGCACCTGCACCACCGAATCCCGCGGCACCTCGCCAAGGAAATCGAGAGTGCCGGTTATCCGCGACCCGCCCGCGACGGCGACCTCGCGATACGGCTCACCCGGAGTCTCGACGACGCTTGACCTCGGCGCAACGCTTCCCTCTTTCCGCGCCTCGGGCTGGGCCGCATCGGCCTTCTTGTCGGTGGAGCAACTGCCAAGTATGAGAACCGACAGCACAACCACGCATGACAAACACTGTTTCATTCTGAAGTTCGCTTGCATCGATTAGCGCAACCGGGGCAACGGACGTGCCATGGTTTCGCGGCGAGCGCGGTGCTGCCTCACCATGGCAACGCGAATCCGCGAGCCGGCGCTATTTCGCCTCATACACAACGCGCCCGCCGATCCACGTCGATTTTACACGCGCGCCGAGGATCTGTTCAGGAGCGACCGACATGATGTCGCGGTCGAGCACGACGAAATCCGCATATTTGCCAGGCGATATCGATCCCATGACGTCTTCCTGAAATGCAGCCCACGCGGGCCAGATGGTTATCGATTTCAGCGCCTCGCTTCGGGTCATCGCCTGCTCCGGATACCAGCCTCCCGGCGGCCGGTTCGAGGGATCCTGCCGCGTTACCGCCGAGTGGAACGAGATCAGTGGATTCACCTGTTCGACGGGGAAGTCGCTTCCGTTCGGAATTATCACTCCGTCATCGAGCAGCGAGCGCCAGGCATAGGCGCCTTTAATCCGCTGAGGCCCAACGCGCGCCTCGGCCCAACCCATGTCGCTGGTCTGGTGACTTCCCTGCATCGATGGAATCACACCGAGCTGAGCGAACCGCGGGATGTCGTCGAGCGAAATCACCTGAGCATGTTCGACGCGAAACCTGTGATCCGCGGTCGGAACGGCCTTCAGCGCGTCGGCAAACGCGTCGAGGGCAATTCGATTTCCCCGATCGCCGATGGCGTGAACCGCGACCTGGAACCCGCTCTTCAGCCCATCGAGAGCGACCCGCTGGATGTGAGCCGGAGCGGTCACGAGAAGGCCCGTATTTCCCGGGTCATCTGAGTACGGCGCGAGGAGAGCTGCTCCACGCGAGCCCAGTGCGCCATCAGAGTAAAGCTTGATGCTGCGGATCCAGATCCGCCCGTCGTGAAGGCCGCTCTGCGGACCTCGCGCCGCATAATGCGCGATGGCGGCGGCGTCGTCCGAGATCATCACGTACGCCCGAAGATTGAAGCGGCGATCGCGAGCGAGCGACTCGTAGATGTCGATCGTGCCCCGGCTCGCGCCCGCGTCGTGCAGCCCGACGAGCCCCCACCGGTTGGCTTCTGCGATCGCAGCGATAATCGCGTCGCGCGTCTGCTGCGCAGTTGTCGCCGGGATTGCGCGCGTCACGAGCCCTTCAGCGTTGTCGACAAAAACTCCGCTCGGCGAGTTGTCGCCGAACCTGATGATCCTGCCGCCCTCCGGGTCAAGCGTGGCAGCCGTCACGCCCGCGGCTCTCATCGCCATCGAGTTGGCGAGTAAAGCGTGTCCGTCGACCCGCGTGAGAACCACGGGGTTATTCGGAACCGCGCGGGAGAGAGCTTCGTGCGTCGGGAACTGCTGGCCGGACCACAGATTCTGGTCCCAGCCGCGACCGATGATCCACTCACCGGGCTTCATTCCCCGCGCGCGCTCGACCACTCGGGCGATCACTTCCTCGTATGTCGCTGAGCCGGCGAGCTTCACTTGTCTCAGCGAGGTTCCGAGGCCGAGGAGGTGAGCATGCGCGTCGACCATTCCCGGAATGATTGTTGACTGGCCGGCGTCGACCACTCGCGTTGACGGCCCGGCTAGCGCGCGCACCTCGGTGTCGGAACCGGCGAAGAGGAATCGCCCATCCTTGACCGCGAACGCCGACACCATCGGACGGCCGTCGTCCACGGTGTGAACTCGAGCGTTCACAACAACGAGGTCGGCTACCTGTTGCGGCTGCGCGAACGCGGTCTGCGGAACAAGAATCGCCGCAAGGCAGAAAATGCGTCGTATGTGCATCAGGGGATTCTGCAGTGAAAGAACGGTTGGTGCCAGATTCGGCGTGATGCGCTAATCTTCGCCCGTGCGCATCCATTCTACCATCCCTCTCCTGATCCTCGCGATCACTCTCGCCGCGTGCGCGAGAGGCCGGGTGGAGGCCGAGCGGCAGACGAGGACCTGGTACGTGCCGGCGGTCCAGCTTACCGACGAAACTGCAGCCCGTCTCAAACGCGTCCCCGAAATACCGGACCTTGGCGCACTCGTCGTGCTCGACAGCACTTCACTTCGACCAGTGATGGTGCGGCGTGGGGGCAGCGGGGTTTTCGAGAGCAGGTCGAACGATTCATCGTGGCTGGTCATTCACATCATTCGTCCGGCCGTCATCACGACGTATCAGGGCGGCAGATATCATCCGGAAACCGTCCGCGCCCTGGTTGATGACACTCTCGTGTTGGCCCTCGCCGCCCGCTCGACCGCTGTGACGGCGAGAGGGATGTCCCTCATCGTCGATTTCCAGGGCGCGACCCCCACCGATCTTCCAGGCATGGTCGAGATGGTTCGGAGCATGGGACGATTCGCGCGGCCGATGGGCAGCAGGCCCATCGCGATGGTCGTTCCGCCCGGCGACACAGTTTCATACCCGACGTCGATCCTCGCCCGCGTCGCTGACATTCTCGTCATCCGGCTGCACGGTGAGCACCGACCCGGCACCGCGCCCGGGCCCCTTACGACTCCGGAGTTCATCGGGCGCGAGATCGGGCTGCGCGCAAGAATTGTCGGCGCGAGCCGGCTCGGCGCGGAGCTACCGCTTTTCGGATATCGGTGGAATGCAAACGGCACTGCGGTTCCGATCACCTGGGTCGACGCACAGGCTCTTGTGCGCTCGGAGTCAGGAGCTTTCACCCGCGATCCGGCAAGCCAGTTTCTCACCGCGAGAGGCAGGGACGGGTGGTCTGTATGGGTGCCTGATGCGCGAACCGTCCAGTCGATGGTCGCGGCCGTGAAGCGACGCGGCGTGACGCTGATCGCGCTGTCAGGCGTCGAAGGCGCCGACCCGGCGCTGTTCACTACGCCGTCGCTCACACGATGATAAGGTCCCGCTGAATCCCTGCTGGAGTGATTACCAGCTCGCCGTCTCCGATGTAGCCGTTCACTTCGCTTCTCATCCCGACGTCGCCAGTCAGGTATATCCCCGGCTCGATCGAGAATCCGACGCCGCGAATGAGCTGGCGTTCCTCTCTTGTCTCGAGGTTGTCGATGTGCGGACCTGAGCCGTGGAGGTCGCGCATATCGATCGAGTGTCCGGTGCGGTGAATGAAGCGGTCGCCGTATCCTCGGGATGTGATGATGGCGCGGGCTGCGTCATCGACCTCCCCGCCGCTAACCGCGGTTCGCGACGAAACTCGCTCGCGCAACAGCGAAATCGCGGCATCCCGCGCGTCCCTCACGGCTTCCCAGATGCCAACCTCTCTCTCGCCGGGATCGCCGAGGCTTCCCATCCATGTCTGGTCAGCGTAAAGGCCGTTCTCCTCCCGTGCCCAGAGGTCTATGAGCAGGATGGTACCGCTGTCGATCTGCGCGCTTCCTTCGGCTGGCGGCTCGTAATGGGGATTTGAGGCGTTGGGCCCGATGGCGACGATCGGTCCGTGGTCAGTGCTCAGCCCATTGGCCGCGAACTCATCGAGAATCCACTGCTGAAGCGCGCGCTCGCTTAGAGGTATTCCGTCACGGGCGGCTGATCCCGCTCTGCTCATCGCCTCCCGGCCGATGCGTGCGATCACTTCCGCCGTACGCCTGTGTGACTCGAGATTCTCCGGCGTCCACGCCGCGTAGAACCTGCTCACGAGGTCGGCGCTGGAAACTACATCGGCGCCGGCGTTGCGAACCATCTCGAGCACTCCCGCAGGAATCCTGTCGAGATAGGGAACAGCGTCGCCGGGAGAGTATTCCATCGCCACGCGCTTACCCGCGACGAGTGATGCAAGCTGCGACTCGAGTTCGCGCCAGCCGCTGTAGACAGTCTTTCCCCATCGCGATGGCCAGTCGTGCCAGGGAGCCTGCTCTATCGCGTGAGTTATCGCAGTCGGCTCACCCTCGCGCGGGACAAGCACGAAAATCCTGCGCGAGCCCATGCCTGTCAGTCCAAGAAGGCCGTTCGCAACGGGATTCAGCCCGTGAAAATCGAACAGAAGCCAGCCGTCGAGGTCAGCCTCGGCGATCGCCGTCTGAAATGACGAGAGTGTCTGCTGCGTCAGCATTCGTGATTCCTCATTGAGCCCTGCTTCGCCACTCCGCGCGCCACTCACAGATTCCTTCTCCGCGCTGCGCACAGTGGACATGATCGACCTGGTCCCCGGCATCGACAAGCATCTTCAGAAGCTGCCGGAAAGCCGTCTCATAGAACACACATCCAGCCGAGCGGGGGGAACCGTTGACGGTAACAGAATCAACCACCTTCAAGGACAGAAACGATCCGGTTCGCTCGAGAGCTCCCTCGAAATACCTTTCGGATGCGATCCTGATCTGCTTGAGCGCCATCGGCCTGCTGATGAACCCGGGCAGAGCCCTGATGCTTCCCCGCATCGTCGGCGAGATCGACTGATATATCGCCTCGGCAAGAATGTGCCCCGCCTTCTCGAATAACACGGCCGCATCGGGCCGCCTGCCGATGAGGGTGCCGAGGCCTTCCGCCTCGGCAAAGGGGATGCGCTGGCCGCGTTTCATCGCGTCACTGTATCGCCGGATCTGGGTGTATACAGTATCGCTGAGGCCGAATCGCTTGTTACGAAGCTCGGTCACATATTCCGTGTCAGTTGGATCCGCCGGCGTGTCTATGCGGCGAATCGCTTCAAGCAGACTGAGGGGGATGCGGGCGTTGACTGTCGAAGCCATAAGGGGGGTTGGAGCGAAATCACCGGGACGCGCCGGCGGCGAGGGATGAAACATATTGCAATCCGCCAATTCTTGAACGCCGGAAAAGGAACTTCTTGAGCTTCATCCTGACCAGGATAGTCGCGGGAGCGGTCCTCGCCACGGCTGTCGCTGTGCTCGCCCGCGATCGTGGCGCGCTCACCTTCAGCGGTGCGGTTGCCGCTGCAATTCTTGGAACGATCTGCGTTGCGGCAGGCTGGACCTGGGGCGTGATGCTCGTGGCATTCTTCCTTTCGGGAACGGGACTCTCCCGATTGTGGGAAGACCGCAAGTCTGCCAACACGAGGGGAATAGCCGAGAAAGGAGGAGAGCGCGACGCGTTTCAGGTCCATGCCAACGGGGCGGTGTTCACGGCGCTTGCAGCCGCGAGTATTCTATTTCCGTCGATTGCCTGGACGATCCCGGCAGCGGCAGCCCTCGCTGCATCCGCCGCAGACACGTGGGCAACCGAGATAGGCACTCTTTCGTCGAGGCCGCCGCGGTCGATTACCACCTGGCAGAGAGTTGCACCAGGGACGTCGGGCGCAGTTTCGATTCGCGGAACCGCCGCAGCGATAGCCGGAGCTGGTTTCATGGCCGGCATAGCCCTGCTGCTCGACTGGCCCACGGCAGCGGCAATGGCAGCAATCACCGGCGGCGTCACGGGTGCCTTCGCTGATTCCCTCCTCGGAGCAACCCTCCAGGCGACGCGATGGTGCGGGCAATGCGTAACACAAACCGAAAGACGAGTGCACGACTGCGGGACCGCAACTACACACATCGGGGGATTACGCTGGCTCAACAACGACGGGGTGAACGCCATCAGCTCGGCAGCCGGCGCAGCGGTCGGAACGATGTTTCTACTGTGAGGCCAACTGGCGCGCGGGTGCTCCTCGTGAGCGCAAATCAGGAGCGGCAGCCATACCCGGTGGTGCCCAACGGGCTTGCCTGCGTCGCCTCGGCGCTCGACAAGGCCGGTCACGACGTGACATTTCTCGATCTGTGCTTCGAGCGTGATGCCGCAGGCGCAGCCCGGAGAGTCGCACTCCGTCTCGAGCCTGACGTCATCGGCGTATCGGTTCGCAACATTGACAACAGCGACGCAATCGCCTTGAGGCACTACACACCTCAGGCAAAGCTGATCTTCGAGTATCTCAGGGCTGCATCGCCCCGGGCGAAGCTGATCGCCGGCGGCGCGGCTTTTGGCGTTGCGCCTGAAGCGCTCTTTCGCGACTTCGGTGTCGACTACGCTGTCGCCGGCGATGGGGAGCGGGCGAGTGTCGCGCTCGTCGACGCCCTTTCACGCGGTGAGGCCCCTTCCTCGATTCCAGGTCTGGTGCGATCGGTGGACGGGGTAGTTCATTTTGCGCCACCGGGCGAAGATGCGGATCTCGACTCATTGCCGCGGGCGTCGCTCCACCGGTGGATCGACCTCAAGCGATACGAGCGGCACGGCGCAACGATCCCCATCCAGACAAAACGCGGATGCGTTTACAAGTGCGTATACTGCACTTACCGGAACGTCGAAGGGTGGGGTTACCGAACGCGGGATCCGATTTTAGTCGCTGAGGAGATCGAGGAGCTTCGCAACGAGGCCGGAGTGAGGCACTTCGACTTCGTCGACTCGACGTTCAATTCGCCGCCAGGTCATGCGCTCGACGTATGCGAAGCTTTGATCCACCGGAATCTGGGAGTCCATCTCGACACGACAAACTTTACGCCTGCTGCGGCGCCCACCGAATTGCTTTCTGCCATGCGCCGGGCCGGCTTCCGCACGCTCGGCATCACAGCCGAGAGCGCGAGCGACGCGGTACTCGCGCGCCTCGAGAAGGGTTTCGACTCCGCAAAGGTCCGCGAGGTTGCCGAGCGTGTCGAGAAGGCTGGAATCCGGACCCTGTGGATCTTTCTGGTCGGTGGACCCGGTGAGACCCCTGACACCCTCGAGGAAACTCTGCGTTTCGCCGCATGGCGGCTGCAGCGCGGCGACGCGGTCTACGTGACGGTTGGACTCAGGATATATCCCGGAACGACGCTTCATCGCATCGCTCTCGCCGACGGTGTCGTGGACGACGCCAATTCCCTGCTCGATCCGGCTTTCTACTTCAGCCCTGGCCTCCTGCCGGGGCACGCCGTGTCGCGGCTGCGAAAATTCGCTGCCGACCATCCCCGCTTCATGTTCTCCGCGGATTCACGCTCAGCGGTCCTTCCGTGGCTCACCCGAACGGCTTCCCTTCTCCGCCTGCCACGACCGCACTGGCAGTACATGGGTGTCTTTCAGAGGGTTTCGCGAGCGACGTCGCGCCGCGTGGCGGCACCGAATGCCTGACGCCGAGGTTATCGTCGTCGGCGGGGGTCCTGCCGGCGCGGCAACAGCATTCTTTCTTGCAAGCCGGGGAGTCGACGTTCTCGTGCTTGACAGGGCCCGCTTCCCCCGGGACAAGACATGCTCCGAGTACCTGAGCCCACAGGCATCGAGGATTCTCGAGGCAATGGGCGCGCTCGCTGCGGTCGAATCGTCGGGAGCTGCGCAGCTCAGGGGAATGCGCGTTCACGCTCCCAACGGTCAGACGATCCACGGCGAGTTCGCCGCGTCCCATGGGTACAAGGGTCATCGCGACCGCGGTCTCGCCGTGCGCCGGACGATCCTCGATTCGATTCTAATCGACCGCGCGCGGGCGGCAGGCGCGCGGGTAGTGGAAGAAACGCGAGTCGTCGACCTGACGAGGGACGAGACCGGGCGAGTCGGCGGAGTCATTACGTCAACAGAGAGCGGGAGCCGGGAGCTGCGCGCAAAACTCGTGATCGGTGCCGACGGACTGCGGTCGATCGTCGGTCGGCGGCTTGGCCTCATCCGTCCCACCGGTTGGCCGCGCAGGATCGCACTCGTCGCTCATTTCAGCGGAGTCGATGGCATTTCCGAATTCGGCGAGATGTTTGTCGATCGCGGTGGTTACTGCGGTGTTGCCCCCGTTGGAAATGGCCTCGTCAACGTCGCCGTTGTCGTGCCAGTCTCTCGAGCCGCGGAAGTCGCGGTTGACCGGACTGAATTCCTCGAAAGCTGGATCGCCGAGCGCCCCCGGATAGCTGCAATGTTCACGGGCGCTGAGCGTGCCGGCCCGGTGCGGGCGACAGGGCCGTTTGCCTCGTCGGCGAAACGTGGCTGGGCGCGTGGAGCCGCACTCGTCGGAGACTCCGCCGATTTCTTCGACCCATTCACGGGTGAGGGCATCTACACTGCGCTGAGAGGGGGCGAAATCCTCGCGGGTTACGCGGCCGAGTCGGCGCGCGCGACCGGTGTGAGTGGGTGGGACAAGCCGCTCAGAGCATATGAATCCGCCAGGAGAGCCGAATTTTCGGGCAAGTGGAAAGTCGAGCGGCTGATAGGCACAGCGGTGGCGTTTCCGTCGCTGATCAACCGCGCGGCAGGCGTGCTTTCATCGAGGCGGGACATGGCGGACCTGCTGGTCGGGGTGGTCGGCGACTTCGTCCCTCCTCGTGAAGTTCTCCGGCCCGCGTATCTTCTTCAGCTACTCTTCGCACGGCCAATCAGGGGATGACGGTAGACCAGCATTCTTTCAGGGCGGTTCTCGGGCGCTTCGCATCCGGCGTCACAGTGGTGACGACCCGCGACAAGCGGAAGCGCGACCAGGGCATGACGGTGAGCGCATTCTGCTCGGTCAGCCTGGATCCTCCGCTCGTACTGGTGTGCATCGAGCACACGTCCTCGCTTTACAATCACCTGGAAAAGGCGACTCACTTTACGGCGAACATCCTGTCCGAAGGACAGGAGGCAATCGCCAGGAGATTCGCCGAGCGTGGTGCAAACCGCTTTTCAGGTCTTGGCTACGCGCGGGGGCAGAACGGCATGGCGGTGCTTGACGATGTGCTGGGTTACGTGGAGTGTGAGGTCGTGGCGCGCCACGAGTCCGGCGACCACGACATAATCATCGGCGAAGTACAGACGGCCGTCGCGAACGAGGGCAAGCCGCTGCTGTATTATCGCGGAGGGTATGCTCAGCTGGAACGCTGAAGTGAAAGGCCTTACACCAGCACGGCGCCGCGGAGTCGAGATACTCGATGACCCCGGCGTGTCAGTCGATGTGATGCGGCGGTCCATGAGGGACGTCGAGCGGGCCAACGCGCTCTTCGGAGGACGGCGCGCCGTTATCGCCGAGCTCCGCGGGATTTTTCCCCGGCTTGGGAATCGCGCGACAATGCTCGATGTCGGCACCGCGCGGGGAGACATCCCGGCGGAAGCGCAAAAGGTCGCGGCGGAGATGGGGTTGACGCTTCGAACCGTTGGAATCGATATCTCGGAAGCCCTGCTATCCGCTCATGGATCCGGCAACGAGGCGGTAATCCGGGGAGACGCGATGTTTCTCCCCATCGCGGATGACAGCGTTGACGTTGTCATCGCCTCGCAGCTCCTGCATCACTTCCCGGCGGACCAAGCGTGCCGCGTCGTAAGCGAGTTGAATCGCGTCGCCCGGCGCGCGGTCGTCATCAGCGATCTCCGGAGGAGTCTGCTTGCCGCCGCAGGACTCTGGATGGGCTCGTTTCCCCTCGGCTTCCATCCTGTGAGCAGGCACGATGGTGTAGTTTCCGTCATGCGAGGATTCGTGCCGCGCGAGCTTGCGGATATCGTGGAACGAGCGGTCGGGCACCCGCCAGTTGTAAAGCGCCGACTGGGCTTCAGGCTGACGGCGACGTGGGTGCCGTGAGGGAGCCGTTCGAGCTTGGGCCGATGCCACTCGGGCGCCCGATGGAGACAGTTGATGAGCGACTCGTACGCGCTCCATGGCGCGCGATGTTCGACATCGCGCGGAATGTCGAGGAGTGGCCCGTACACCTCGCGCACTACAGGTATGTGACGTTCCGCGAGCGCGCGACGGACGGTGGCGGGATAGTCGAGATGGCCGCTGACCGTCCGTTTGGGCCACTGGCCTGGCCGACGTGGTGGCTTTCCCGCATGTCGGTCGACGACGGCGCGCCGTCGATAAGGTTCGCGCACATCGGTGGAGTTACCACGGGGATGGATGTCGAGTGGACGTTCAGGTCGGTGCCCGAGGGCACTCATGTGACGATTCTTCACGCGTGGGATGGCCCGCCCATCCCTGTCGTGGGAATACCCGTCGCGACGATGGTGATCGGCCCGGTATTCATTCACGGCATTGCCTCCCGAACGCTGGCCGGCCTGGCCGCAGCGGCCGAGCGCGAAGCCGCTGGTTTGGCGCGGCCCGCCGCGCCGAAATAATAAAACGGAGAGCAGTTGTCGAAACGCAGAGTGGTAATAACCGGCGTGGGAGCCATCACGCCGATCGGAAGCACCGTGGAAGGACTGTGGGAGGGGCTGAGGAAAGAGCGATCGGCCGTGTCAGCTGTCACCAGATTCGATCCTTCAGTCTTCAAGAGCCGCAACGCGGCTGAGGTCAACGACTTCGAGGCGACAGATTTTCTCGAGAGGAAGCGGGCGAAGCGGCTCGACAGATACGGTCAGTTCTGTGTCGTCGCGACGCAGATGGCCATCGACGATTCAGGGATCGATCTCTCAAAGGAAAACCGGGACCTCATAGGGTCTACGATGGGCACTGCGCTCGGTGGACTGCAGTTCGCCGAGAACCAGCTCGATGTCTATCTGCGCGAAGGCGTGAAAGCTGTCGATCCAATGCTCGCCCTCTGCGTGTTCGGGGGCGCGGCAAGCTGCAATATCGCGATCGAGCTCGGGGTCACCGGTCCAAACTCGACGAACTCGATGAGCTGCGCATCGGGTACGATCGCGGTCGGCGACGGATTCAGGCTCATCCGCGACGGATATGCCGACGTGATGATAAGCGGCGGAGCGGAAGCGCCGCTCGCCCCTCTCTGCTTCGGTGCGTTTTCGATAATCCGCGCCATGTCTACGCGCAACGATGACCCTTCCGGTGCGTCGCGCCCGTTTGACAAGCATCGTGACGGCTTCGTGATGGGCGAAGGAGCGGCCGTGCTGATCCTCGAGGAGTACGAGAGGGCCGTATCGCGCGGGGCGAAGATATACGCCGAGGTCGCGGGGTACGGCTCGACAAACGATGCATATCACATGACGGCGCCGCGGCCGGACGGATCCCAGGCGGCAAGGTCGATCCGGATCGCACTCGGAGACGCCAACGTTACGCCGGGCGAGATCGGATACGTGAACGCTCATGGGAGCTCGACTCCCCTGAACGACCCCACCGAGACGAAGGCGATAAAGGATGTGTTCGGAGACGCCGCCTACAGGCTGCGCGTCAGCGGCACGAAAGGTTACTACGGTCATGCACTGGGCGCGTCGGGGGCAATCGAGGCAGCCATTGCGGCGCTGGCGATCCAGAGGGAGTGGCTCCCCCCGACTGTGAATCTCACCGTTGCCGACGATGCGTGCGACCTTAACTTTCTGCCCGGCAGTGGCCGGAACGAGCGGGTCGAGCATGTTCTGACGAACTCGTTCGGGTTCGGCGGCATCAATGCCGCGCTCGTTCTTCGCCGCGTAACCTGAAACCGGAGCAATAGATGCGGGATTCCTGGCGCCACTTCGTTGCCGAGTTCATCGGTACATTCGCGCTGGTTTTTGTTGGTGGCGCGTCGATCATGATCGCGCGTGACACGAACAGTCCCGCCGCGCTCCTCGAGATCGCGTTCGCCCACGGACTGATCCTGGCGGTCATGGTGAGCGCCCTGATGCGCATCTCGGGACACTTCAATCCCGCGGTCACTCTCGGGTTTCTCGCGACGCGGCGAATCAGTGCATCGATGGCGGGTGTATACATCATCGCCCAGATAATCGGCGCGATAGTGGCCGCCTATGCCCTCAAGTTCACCTTCCCGTTCTCGCTTTTCGAGGCGACCCGAGGCGGTGGCCAGTCAGTTGCTCTCGTGATCACTGGCGGACAGGCGTTCGCGCTCGAGGCGATCGCGACGTTCTTTCTCGTTCTCGTGGTATTCGGAACGGCTGTCGATTCGAAGGCGCCGAACATCGGGGGACTGGCAATCGGCCTCACCCTCGGGGCCGGCATTCTCGCGATCGGACCGCTGACCGGAGGTTCACTCAACCCGGCGCGGTCATTCGGACCCGCGGTTGCAAGCGGAGTATTCGAGGCGCAGATCATATACTGGGCAGCGCCGATAACGGGCGGAGTCCTGGCGGCGCTCCTCTACGACTTCCTCTTCCTGAGGAGAGAAGTCGAGCCGGCCGACCACGGCACGCTGCAGCCGGCGGCGACAGAGAAAGCGTGACGGAGAGTCAGCCAGGAGTTTCGCTTACTGACTGCGAACTGCGGACGTACTGCGGACTCGGACTGCGGACTACTGCGGACTACTGCGGACGTACTGCGGACGTACTGCGGACTACTGCGAGCTCGAACCGGGGCGTGCCGGATCAACGGGATCCCTCGTGTATTCCTCGAGCTTGCCGGTGAGCATCAGCGTCCCCATGACCATCACGCCGGCGAATACGAACGGGGCCCCCATCCCGAGAGCGTCCATTCCGAATCCCACGATGAGGGGAAACGCCACGCGCGAGATCCCGCCAAAAGTGTGCTGCACGCCCATGTAAAGTCCGCGCTGGCTCCCGGGCACCACCCGGGACAGCATCGCCGTTATGCAGGGGAACAGCAGGCCGGTCCCGATCGGCATCAGCGTCATCGCGATGAGCATCGTCGGATATGACGTTATCTGCGACACCATCGCGAGCCCGATCGCCAGGAAAATCAGCCCCAGCCGCGATACCCTTGGCTCACCCAGCCATTCGATCAACCGGCCCAGCAGCAGCGTGCGGACTATCACACCCATTCCGCCCAGGTACATGACGAAGTAACCGACGTTCTCCTCGGTCACCGCCAACCGGTCGGCGAGAATAAGCGGGAGCATCGGAGTCGTTCCGTAAAACGCACCGATAGCGATAGCGTAGATCCAGATGAGCCTAGACGCCGGCTCGGCCGGCCTTGTCACGACGGTGCGAATCGCCCCTCC
>JBPPMU010000035.1:0-10265 GCA_051306215.1 Gemmatimonadaceae bacterium
ACATCCATGTCGGTCTCGGTGAACGCCGGGTCGGTGAAGTCGTGCGGATCGACGTTTATGAAAAGGAGCTGGTCCTTTTCCAGCCGCTTCTTCATTCCCGATATCGCCGTGTTGCGGCAGAGACGGGAAAGTTCCCAGATCATGTCCGTCTGCCCGGCGACCTCGAACATCACCTCGGGCCTGCGCATGGTCTTGATCGTGCCACGCGCCAGCGCCTCGTAGCCGAAGATTTCCTCGGTTTCGGTCACGACGATGGGATGGTAGTCGATGTAGAGCCCGCCGGTTCTCAGCGTCTCCCGGAGGTCCGCCGCCTTCCGGCCGAACTCGCGCTGCTCGATTGAATTCGACGAGCTCGCTGCATCCCGCACCGCCCGGTAGATCTGGCGCTCGAGCCTGATCTTCGGGTCGTAGTGAATGTGCTGGTGCCCGACGAAGGTATCGAAGAGCGAGGCGATGTCCTCGCCGTGCTCGTCCTCAATGCGTTTCGCGAGAAATTGGTGGAGGCGCGCGGTGATCTCGGTGATGACATCGGCTCCGGGGACTGTCTCGTCCGGGCGCGGAATGTGAAACAGCACGAAGTCGTCGTCGTTGTTGTAGTTCACCATCACCCGAGCGGACGCAAACGGCGTCTCACCAATGAAATCGCGAATCGACCGGGCGGTTGTCTCGAGAACCTCGTCCAGCTTCTCCCACCCGTAGATTTCCTCCACTTTCGTGTAGCGATCGAAGTTGAAGTAGATGACGAGCAGCTCCTTCCGGTCCTGTATTGCCTGCCGCATCGAGTCGATCGACTGTGGGACGGTCGGCATCTTCTGGCGAGAGCCGCGGAACAGACTCCTGTAATTCGGCAATGTCAGGTTTTCTGCGTCAGCTGGGCAGCGTTGCGCTCGACGACCATCGCCAGCCGGGCGAGCTCGAATGGCTTCTCGACAAAATCGTCGGCGCCGGTCTCGATTGCCTGGCGCTTGTCGGTCCAGTCCTGCAGCGCGGTCACCATTACGACGCGCACCTCGCGGCCAAATTCACTGTCCTTCATCTCGCGGCAAACCTGCCATCCATCGCGTCCCGGCATCATCACGTCGAGAAGCACGAGCGACGGTTTCTCCCGGGCAAAAATCTCCATCGCCTCGTCGCCATTGTATGCGACATGGATCGGGTAGCCTCGCGCCTCGAGATAGTCCCGGATGATGTGGGCGTTGTCCTCGTTGTCATCGACCACGAGGATCGAAGGAAGCGACTTGTCTGTCATCTGACGTTACGTTGGCCCAACGCGCGGGGCGTGGCAAGGTGAGTCCAATCATTCCCATCACTTAAGTGACCGCTTTCTGCCAGTTCCGTACCCGCGCTTGACATCCGCACTCACCGGCGACAGCGTGAAGGGAGACTCTCGCTTCGGCGGATGCGAGATTATTCCAGTGGCTCAATGATGGGAGGCACAATGGGTTTCCGATCAATGCGCATTTTAGCCTGGTGTGCTCTGGCTGCCGTGGCCCCCGAACTCATGCGCGCTCAGGATGTCGCCCCGGCATCCGCTACGCAACCCACCTATCGGCTGACCGGCGTGGTGACTGACCCGGCCCGCGAGCCTGTACAGGGCGCCGAGCTGGTAGTGATCGCGTCTCAGGGGCCCGCACGGTCCGCGGCAACCGACGCTCGAGGACGTTTCAACCTGGGAGAATTCACGGCAGGGACGCTTTCCCTCCAGGTGCGCCGCCTCGGCTACGAACGGCGAATGATGGACGTCCAGGTTGGAGCCGGCGGGCGCGATACATCCCTTGAAGTCGTGCTCTCGATCATCCCTGAAGAGCTCGAGAATGTGCTCGTGTCAGGCGCGCCAGGCCGGCTGAACGAGTTTTTCCAGCGGAGGGAGCAGCGAGCTGCGTTCGGCCGCTTCCTGGACAGGGAGCAGATCCGCAAGAAAGGGCCGACGAACGCGAGCGATCTCTTTCGAAATGTTCCGGGCATCAGCATCAGGACAAACCCGTCCGGGGGTAACTCGATCCGGATTCGGAACTGCCAGCCGATGGTATGGATCGATGCCCAGCGCTCTCCGGGAGCAGAGCTTGACGAGGTCATCACTCCCGGGGACATTGCCGCGATCGAGTTCTATCCATCGTCAGCCGGGGTTCCCGCACAGTACCTCGAGCGCAACAACAGGCTGTGCGGATTGATTCTCGTCTGGACGAAAGTTCAATAGTGGCGGCAGGACGTGCGGCAGGACGTAATGAAGAAAGCCCTCCGAGCTTCGGAGGGCTTTCTTCATTCGGGCGGTTCGGGGGGTCGGCGAGCCGACCCCCCTTCCATCATTGCCGACCTACCGCACTCCGCAGGTCGGTCCGGGGTACGTTGGTGCGGCTGCAGGGCTGCTGTCCCAGTACATTCTCGAAGTGAAGTCGTCGGCTCCCTGACGGGAGACTGCAGCGTCGACGTTTGTTGCATTGACGGAATGCTCTCGCGTCGAGTACTGGTAACGCCGCGGGACCGTGTTGATGATGGCCGCCGGGCCCGGCTTGACAGTTGCCGGAACACAAGTCCGCCGCCACTCGGACCACGCCTGGACTCCGTCGCCGTAGAGCGAAATCCATTTCTGAAGCGCGATCTGGCGGAGACCCGGGGTACCGCCTTGATAGGCAATGGCTGGCTGAGCGAGGAATGCGTCAACTGCGGCGACATTCGTTACGCCCCATTGCTCCATCGACGCCCGGACTCCCTGATTGTAGTAAGCAGCCGCGCTGCCAGCGATCCAGCCGCGCTGCGCCGCTTCAGCGAGAATGAACGAAACTTCCGAGTACGTCAGGATGAACGACGGGAAAGCCGCTCCCGTCAACGCGGTGCAACCGTTGCAGAACCGGGGCGTCGAATAAAACACGCGCCCCGGGCGTGAGGCCGTCGGCGTGTAATTCCCGGCCTGTGCAGCGGTTAGCGCGTTAGGCATCCCCGCAAACTGCGGCGGGTTTGCGGGACACCCTGTACCGGTCGGGTTCTGGAAGCAGAGCGTCGGCTGCGCGTAAACTGCCACGCGGGGATCGTTGACCGGAATCATCTCGTTCATCAGGCGGTCCGACAGCCGGTGATCGTCACGCGTGCGATTGTTGACTGCCCACGGATTGTCGTACACTCCGTCGCCTGGCCAGGCCATCCGAGCGTTGCCGCCATTAGACTGGATGAGACCTCCAGGTGCGCCGATCGCGGCATTCAACTGCGCCTGTGCCGTCCCCGGATCGACGTTGGCAAGGCGCATTGCGTGGCGAGCGCGGAGCGAATTTGCGAAGCGCTGCCACGCCACCCTGCTTCCGGCATAAATGGGATCGGCCCCGGCAAGAGTCGTGGCGCCCCCGGGTGCACCGGCCATCGCCGTGACCGCCTCGCTCAGATCACTGAACAGGCCGGTATAGATATCCTTCTGGGCATCATACGCCGGAAGGATGACCGCGTCCTCGGCGTCTCCCTTGAGCGCCTCGGAGTAGGGAACATCACCCCACACGTCGGTGACGTATCCGAAGATGAGGCTGCGCATGATCTGCGCGGGTCCCCAGAGGAGAGGCTGGTTTTCAGCCAGGCCCGCGTCGATTACCGCCTGGAAATTCTTCAACTCATTCGCGTACGTGAAGATGAAACTGCCGTCTGTAACGGTGCCATCGAGCCTCAGGTACTGATCCTCATCCGGGTACTGACTCTGGGCGAGGTGCTGCGCGGTCAACACCGGACCTCGCATGTTGGTGGGGTTGCTCCCGAACCAGCGCGCCATCGCGACACGTGTCGCATACGTGAACACCGCCTGCGGCGGCGCTGATGTCGGGTTGTTCGGGTCCTCGTTGACGTTTACGAGCTTGTCAGTGTTGCATGCGGCGGCCCCAAGCAGCATGGCCACACCGAGGCTTGCGATTCCAAAGCTTCTATATGTCATTGTTCGCGGCTCCAGTGCGGGTTACGGTATGATGCGGAGGTTGAACCCGATGCTGCGCGGGTTCGGCGACATGTTCACCTCGATGCCCTGATCGTTCCGGCTGCTGTAGGCAAATTCCGGGTCAATGTTGGGCACGTTCGTCCACATCGCGAGATTCCGTCCGGTGAGCGAAATGCTCGCAGCGCGGGCTCCGAAGAACTTGTTCGCCCAGTTCCCCGGCAGGTTGTAGGACACACGAAGCTCACGCAGCTTCGTGTAACCCGCGTCGTAAACGTACCGTTCGGTGTATCCGAACAAGCCATGATAGTATTCCTCGGCGGTGATTGCCGTGGTGTTCGGCTGCCCCGTAGCGACGTCGATTCCCTCGACGACAACTCCCGGATCGTCCCAGTCGTTCTCGCGACCGCGAGCCGTGCTTGCCAGCACGCCGGCGTACTCACCGAACATGTTGGTGACGCTGTAGAGCTTGCCGCCGCGCTTGACGTCGACCAGGGTGTTAAGCGAGAAGTTGCCGAAGCTGATCTGGTTGCCCCACCCGCCTGTCCACTTCGGCTGGATGGTGCCAAGCACTTCAAGGTTCGGAGCTCTGACAGGGTAGCCGTCCTCGACGAGTATGTTGCCGGCTTCATCGCGCTCGTACTTGTAGCCGCGAATCGCACCATACGGCTCACCTTTCCGCGCCTCGACTATGACGTCGCCGAATCCGCCCCGTCCGAGAACAATGGTCTCGACATCCGGGGCAAGGTCCACAACCTCGCTCCTGTTGCGGCCGTAGTTGAACGTCGTGTTCCAGCTGAACCTGTCCGGTGACTCGAACAGGTTGAGCGTCAGCAGGGCCTCCACGCCGTTGTTGCTGATCTCACCGGCATTGATCCACTTCCGGTCGAAGCCGCTGGCGCCGGAAATCTCGACGTCGAATATCTGGTTCCGCGTCGATTTCCTGTAGGCGCTGGCGTCGAGAAGCACGCGATTCTGGAACAGCGCCACCTCGGCGCCGATCTCGTCTGAGCGCGTTATCTCCGGCTTCAGATTCGCGTTTGCGAGCCTCGTGTCAAGGCGATACTGCGGCTGGGTTCCAAATCGCTGGGACTCACCGAGGAAGACGGGCACCAGCGAATAGACCGGCGCGTCACTTCCAACACGGGCCATTGCACCACGCAGCTTGAGCGAGCTGAGCACACCACCCTGCAGACCCCGGATTGCATCAGTCAGGACGATCGAGGTATTGACGGACGGATAGAAGTAGGAGTTGTCTTCAGACGGGAGAGTTGACGACCAGTCATTGCGCGCGGTGCCTTCTATCGTCCACCAGTTGTTGACCGTGAAAGCCGCAGAACCGTACACGCCCTGCACCTCACGGCGCACGATATCCTGTGTAATCGCGGGAGCGACAGCGGCATTGGAGGGGTTATAAATCCGCGGGACGAGAATGCCCGTAGTCTGCTGGCTGTTGCTGCTGAAGTATTCTCGCCGGAGATTGCCGCCGGCGACGGCACTCAGCTCCAGCCAGCTGCTGAGCTGCCGGTTGCCCGTGAACGTGATGTCGGTGTTGTTGTCATTTCTGTAGTCATTGACTGAACGGAATCCCCCAGCGTACGCCAGATTCACGAACGACTCGGCGCCACGCGCGTAATGCTGCTGGATACCCTGCCTGTACAGGTCAGAGCCCGTCCGGAGGACAGCGTTAAGGCCATCCGCAACCTGGTAATTCAAGGCGATCGATCCGATCAGGTGGTCGCGATCGTCAAGCTGCGGATTCTCCGCCATTATCCAGAACGGATTGTTGTGGTAGCTGTAGTTCCAGTTGTACTCACGATTCAACGGCCCGCCATTCGTTGATCCGCCCTGCCCGAAATTCTTGAGCGATTCGGTGTTCACCTGCCGGCCATACCAGTTGAACATCGACTGGAGCGGGTTCCGGCCCGAGTAGCCGACACCGGGGCGATTCCGGCCGGAGTTGCGGATGTATTGTACGGAACCATCGGCGCTCAGGCGCGAGCTCGCGCGGAACGCCGCGTTCAGGGAAACCGTTCGCCGCTGGAAGAGATTGTTCGGGAAAATTCCCGTGACGTTGTCTGCCCCAAGTGACAGGCGCCCGGATGCGCGGTCAGTTCCACCGCTTACTGCCAGCGTTGTCGCAATCGTCATCCCCGTCCTGAAGAAATCCTTGACGTTGTCGGGATGGGCAATCCAGGGCGTGGGCGTGCAGTTGCTGGTGCCGGCACCGGGACTGTCGAACTGACAGATGAGGCGGCCGTCCATTCGTGGAACCCCAGCTCTCGTCAACTCCGTCATTGACCCCACCGTAGTTACCGTCGAACCACTCGAACTCGCCCTCCGCGCCCTGACCATAGAGGTCCTGGAAGTCGGGCAAAATCGCGGGGGACTCGAAAGTGACGTTGGAATTCATCTCGGTCCGCATGCGCCCGCCGGTATCGCCGCCGCGGCGCGTCCTGATGAGAATCACGCCATTCGCCGCGCGCGATCCATAGATTGCCGCGGCGTTCGGACCCTTGAGCACACTGAGCGACTCGATGTCGTCCGGATTGATGTCGCTCAGCGCGTTGCCATAGTCGAAACTTGTATTGCTTCCGACGAAAGGCGCGCCGCCGCGGTTGGCGTTCGAAACGGCAACGCCGTCAATGATGAAGAGCGGCTGGTTGTTCCCCGTGATCGAGTTCTGGCCGCGGATGATGATGTTCGTCGAGCCGCCCTGCGTTCCCGGCGACGTGATCTGAACGCCCGAAACCTTGCCCTGAATCTGCTGGACGAGGTTCTGCGCGCGGGTGTTGTTGACGTCTCCCGCACTGAGCTGCTGCTGTGCGGTTCCGAGCTTGCTTCTCTCGCGTTCCACCCCAAGCGCGGTCACCACTACTTCCGACAGCTCGGTAGGATTCAACTCGAGCGTGAAGTCCCGGACGATGGGCCCGGTGCCCACGGTGATTGTTGCCGTTGTGGACCGATAACCGATACGCCGCACGCTCAACACCAGCTGACCACTCGCCGTGGCGGGAAGAGTGAACTGGTACCGGCCGGCGGCATTCGTTGTAGCGCCCGCATTCAATGCCGGCACAAATACCGAAGCACCCAACAGCGGTCCTCCGTTCGCCCCTGTAACCTGCCCTGAGACGACGGTCCCTGCCTGTCCGTGCATGTCCACCGGCCTCAAGGCGAGTAGACCGCACAGAAATAGAAGTGAGCTGAAAACCGATCTTTGCTGCATGCTCCACCTCCTGAGATAAGCCGTTGCGCGCGGGGCAAGCTGCCCCGCGTGGACCACGCACCTGCCCCCCCCAGACCTGGAGGGGGCCAGGTGGCGGAAATCGCACTGTCTGCAAATTGTAAAGGGTTATCAGAAAAATGTAAGAGCGGATTCGTCCTGGCCGGCTGAGCCCCCGGTTTCCGTACCGGCCACCCGCTGTGGCCGCCTGGGGGGCGGACAAAGAAAGGGACGGCTCCTGAAAGCCGTCCCTTCCATTTCCATCCAGAACCGCCCTACGCCGCGGACGCCTTCTCGGTCACTATCCTGACGTTGTTCTCCACGACCTGGAGAAACCCACCTTCTATCTCGAACCGCTTCTCCCCCGACACGCTGTCGAGCCGAAGGAAACCCCTTCCAAGGAGGATCATCATAGGCGCGTGGTCCTGGAGAATTCCCACCTCTCCGTCGAACGCGGGCGCGACGACAGACGATGCCTCGCCCTCGAAGAGGACACTTTCGGGGGAAATCACTGAAACCTTGAGCATCAGCGTGTCATCCTTGTGCCATCTTGTTCGCGTTGGCGATTACGTCGTCGATTCCGCCCGCCATGAAGAACGCCTGCTCGGGCAGGTTGTCGAACTCGCCTGCAACGAGTCTCTCGAACGATGAGACCGTGTCCTCGAGCTTCACGTACTTGCCGGTGATTCCGGTGAACTGCTCGGCCACTGCGAACGGCTGGGACATGAAGCGCTGGATGCGGCGAGCGCGGCCCACGACGAGCTTGTCCTCCTCGGAAAGCTCATCCATTCCGAGAATCGCGATGATGTCCTGAAGCTCCTTGTAGCGCTGGAGAACGCGCTGCACCGACGTCGCCACCTTGTAGTGGCGCTCGCCGACGAATTGCACGTCGAGAATTCGCGACGAGGATGCGAGCGGATCGACCGCTGGATAGATGCCGAGCTCCGTAATCGCGCGAGAGAGAACGACCGTCGCGTCGAGGTGAGCGAACGCCGTCGCCGGCGCCGGATCCGTGATGTCGTCGGCCGGCACGTAGATCGCCTGCACCGACGTGATCGATCCGGTCTTCGTCGACGTGATGCGCTCCTGGAGATCGCCCATCTCGGTCGCCAGTGTCGGCTGATAGCCCACTGCGCTCGGCATGCGGCCGAGGAGCGCGGAGACTTCAGAGCCGGCCTGTGTGAAGCGGAAGATGTTGTCGATGAACACGAGCACGTCCTGGTTCTCGACGTCGCGGAAATACTCGGCGACGGTGAGTCCCGAGAGTCCGACGCGCAGGCGCGCACCCGGCGGCTCGTTCATCTGGCCGTAGATCAGCGCGACCTTGTCGAGAATTCCCGCTTCCTTGAATTCCAGGTAGAGGTCGTTCCCTTCGCGAGTGCGCTCGCCCACGCCGCAGAACACAGACTTTCCGCCGTGTCCCTTCGCGACGTTGTTAATGAGCTCCTGGATGATGACCGTCTTGCCGACTCCGGCGCCGCCAAAGAGTCCGATCTTCCCACCCTTCACGAACGGAGCGACGAGGTCGATGACCTTGATGCCTGTCTCGAAAACCTCAGTCTTCGGCTCGAGGTTGGCGAAATCAGGCGCCTTGCGGTGAATCGCCCAGCGCTCGACTTCGGGCCCGATCGGGGCGCCGTTGTCAACCGGCTCGCCGAGCACGTTGAGGATCCGGCCGAGGGCGGCGGCTCCGACTGGAACCTTGATTGGCGCGCCGGTATCGATTGCCTCCATTCCGCGCACCACTCCATCGGTTGCCGACATCGCAACTGCGCGGACCTGGTTGCGGCCGATGTGCTGCTGGACTTCCGATGTCACGCGGATGTCCGCGCCGCCATCCGACTTCGCATTGATCGTGATCGCGTTATAGAGCTCGGGAAGATTCTCCGATTCGAACTCGACGTCGAGAACGGGTCCGATTACCTGGACCACCTTTCCCACGTTCTTCTCGGTCTTCACTGCGGTAGCCATTTATTAACCCTCGAGTGCCGCGGAGCCACCGACGATTTCGGCGATCTCCTGCGTGATCTGCGCCTGGCGGGCGCGATTATATGTACGGCGAAGCACGTTCAGAATGTCGCCGGCGTTGTCAGTTGCATTTTTCATCGCTGTACGGCGCGCGCTCTGCTCGCCGGCAACGGTTTCCACCAGCGCGCGGTACATCGAGTTGCGCACGTAGAGAGGAAGCAGCTCAGTGAGAATCGCTTCCGCCGACGGATGAAGCAGGTAGTCGGGGCGCGGCCCCTTCGTTTCGGGCGGCGTCACGGGCAGAACCTTCTCCGACACCGGAGGAGTCGAGAGCGCCGAGTTGTACTTCGCGAATACGACATACACGGCGTCGATCGCCTCGCTCACGAACTGGTCGATGAGATCATTCATGAGCTCCGACGCGTTCTCTGCAGTCGGGCGATCAGTGATGTCGATGCGGCTCGACGTTATCGGCCGGCCGATGTACTTGAAGTACCCGATCCCCTTCTTGCCTACGATGTGGAGCTGGGTCTCAACTCCCTCGTCATCGAGGCGGCGCAGAAGATTGCGGCCTTCCTTGATGAGGTTCGAGTTGAACCCGCCCGCAAGGCCGCGGTTGGAGGTGAGAAGTATCACCGCCGCGCGCGACACGTTCGCCGGCTGCCTCAGGAGCGGGAAACGCTCCGCGAGATCAGGCGAGTAAAGTCCCGCGATGACTTCAGCGAGACTCAGGGCGTAGGGCCGCGCCGATTGTACGCGGTCGGCTGCCCTTTTCATTTTCGAGGTGGCGACCATCTCCATCGTACGCGTGATTTTCCGCGTATTCTCGACTGAGCGGATCCGCCCCTTCAGCTCACGACCTTTGGCCATCTCGTGTTACGCAGCCTTGCCCGTGCCGCGTGAGGCATTGAACGCCTCGATCGCGCGCTTCAGGTCCGCCTCGATCTCCTTCGACATCGCCTTCTGGGTGCGGATCTCGTTTGCGATCTGCGGATACTGCGCATTCGCGTAGTCGAGGAAGCCGGCTTCCCACGCCTTGATCTCGCTGACCGGAAGCTCGTCGAGGAAGCCGTTCGTTACCGCGTAGATGATCATGACCTGCTTCTCGACCGGCATCGGCTGGTACTGCGGCTGCTTCAGGATCTCGACGGTGCGCGCGCCACGCTCGAG
>JBPPMU010000036.1:0-10437 GCA_051306215.1 Gemmatimonadaceae bacterium
TAGAATCCGTAGCGATGATCGGGGACCGGCTCGGACATCAGCTCTTCGCTGTATAGCCCCCATCCCTCGAGTGCCATCGAGTCGCTCCACATCGATGAGGAATCCTCGACCGCACCAGGCGTCAGCCAGCGGATGTTCGAGATCCCCGACGCTTTCGCGGTCATGTACTTGAAGTGCCAGTCATGGCCGGGAAATCCTTCGTGGACCGCCGTCGTCGCAACTGACGCGAAGTTGTTGCTCCTCAGCGCTTCGAGATCGTTGCCGGTCGGCGTGAGATAGAATCTCCCGGTACCGCCCTGCTTGAGGGGCGGCGCAGGATAATACGCAGCATCGATCGTGCTGCGGAGGACGAGCGGCGTCGGCACCACGTCGAGCCGGTAATCTGATGGAATATCGAACAGGTCGTGCTCGCGTCCGAAGGCGACTGCCCGGATCCCGGCTTCCCTGTACCACCTGAAGAGCTGATCGTCGTCGCGCGGGGCATCCTTCGAGAGGAAATCCATCACCGCCTTCACGCCCGCATGATTTCCAGCGGGTGTGCCGAAGGGGATGTTCATCTTCGCCGTGTCGGCGAATTCCCGGGCGACCTCGACGATCCTTGCCGTATACAGCGCCACCTGGGCGGCGCCATACTCGTACAGCTCCGCGGCCGTGCGGGTATCGCGAAGCACTGTTCTGACCCGCCACTCGTATTCCTCCTCGCCTGCGGCGTACCTGTCGACCGGCTCGTTGACGTCGAAGTTCTGGAGGAGGAATGCGGCGAACTGCTCCCATGCGCTACCGGCGGCGATTCCCGCGCCGGTGAGCTGTGCCAGCGTAATTGCGGCGAATGGCCGCGAGCCGAGATAACGTTGTGCCGAGCCCGGGAGGGTCGTCCGGAAGTACTCCGCATTTGCACGGCTTCCTTCGATTCCGTCGCGTTGGACCATCCGCTTGTCGGGCACGTTGGCCGATTTTTTCCCCGCAAGGAGATTTCCGCGCGCAATCTCCAGATAGCCCGGAATCGCGAGAGTGCGGGCCACGACCTGCTGCCAGTCGCGCTCATCTCCCAGCAGTCCACCTGGATGCTCGCGCATCTGCTGGATCTGCCAGTCGATTCCGCGAAACGGCTCGGCGACGTAAGTGTCGAGCGCGCGCTCCCAGTACCGGCGCTCGCCTCCCTGCCTGATGAGGAACTCGAGCTGTGACATCATGAGGCCGCGGTCTGCCTGCTCGGCCTGAGTGAGAGTTGCCGGGTCAACCTGCTCCACGGAGGCGAGAAGGGACCTGTAGAGCGTGATCTCCGGCGTCAGAGCCGAGATGCGATAGTCACGCAGTCGCGAATTCGAGTCTGCAAGCGAAGGAGCGAAGCCGTCGCCGCCGAGGTACGTCGAGGTAACCGGATTTCGCTCGAGATGAAAGACGAAATACCTGTCGCGCAGCTCGGCGAAGGTGCCTGGAATTATTGCGGGCGGCGGAGGCGCCGCAGGCTGTCGCGGCGCGCATCCCTGAACGTTCCGCAGAATTCCGAACCCTGCCGCGGAAACGGCACTGCGCTGCACAAACGAGCGTCGGTTCACAGATAACGTGTCCGCAGCACGTCGAGGTGGTGGGCCTCGTGGCCCGGAAGCACGAACGCCAGTGCCCTGACAGTTATCTCCTTGCCGCTGGCGGTGCCGCGCATCGAAAATGCTCCCCTTGTGAGGCCGCCAAAGAGGTGTATCGACGACCTTCTCAGGTGCTCGAATTCGCCGAGCAGGTCATCGAGTGTGCGGCGGCCGAAGGCAGCGTTCGCGACGTACATATCTTCGTCGAATCCCTCGACCGGGGCCGTATCACCCCTGGAAAAACGAAGCGCGCGGTACGAGAACACGCGCTCGGCGTCCGACAGGTGGCCGATGATCTCGCGGATGCTCCACTTGCCCGGCGCGTACGTGTGATCGCCCATCGATTCAGGCAGGGAGCGCAGGAGGGTAAGAGTCTCGTCGAGCTGCAGGTCCATCGTTTCGACAACGTCGCCATCGGGTGCGCGTTTTACGTACCCCGCATAGAAGGGAGCGAATTCGTCATCGGCGGGCTTCGTCGCTCGCCAGGAAATGTCCATGGTGGTTCTCCGGGAATTCCGCCGGTCAGATCGCAGCGCGGCGGTGTTTCGTGGTTACGACCTTTCTGAGGAGTGCGATCTGGCCCCCGTGATATGCGTCATGCTGGGCGATTCCGTGAAGCATGAACGCGATCGACCGGGAGCTGCCGGGCGCGAGCTCGGACAGCCGGTCGTCGGAAAGCCCGGCCACGACCTCGCACAGTCGCTCATGGCTTTCCGACATTTCAGCGACGATCTGACTCCAGCGCTCCGGTGATATCGCGCCCGGCTCGGGCCAGTCCTCGCCATCGAACGGCTCTTGCTGGCCGCCGTTGATCCGGCGAAGCGCGATATTCGACCAGCTCGTGATGTGGAGCACGAGCTCCCATATGTTGTGAGCGGCAGGAATCGGTCGCTGCACGGCCTCCTCGACACTGAGGTCGTCGACCAGCGATACCAGCGATGGTCCATGCCACGGATCGCCGCGAAGCGCGCTGCGAAGCTCGTCGGCGATGAGCTCGCCGCTCGTCATCCTTTACTCATCCCTGGCTCCTCGGTGACAGATGTCAGGCGGCCTCGAATCCGCTCACCATTCATGGTATTAAGCATCGTCGCCATGCGTGTGGCAAGCGATGCGGGACTTCGGGACAGCTGGCGGCTGGCGCGCGATCTCCGGGTTTGCCATGATCATCGAATCAACTGAAGAGGGTGGGGAATGCCGGATTCGTACGATCACCTGAGCCGACTCGTCGATCACCTGGAGTGGGCCGATGAGCGCGTGCTTCAGAGCCTGCGAGCCGCCCGGGCACCGCTGCCCGCGGCAATCTCTCTTTTCTCTCACGTTCTCGGCGCCGAGCATACGTGGCTGAATCGTATCAGCGGGGAGCTGCCGCGTGTTGCGGTGTGGCCTGAGCTCTCGTTTCAGCAATGCGCGCAGCTTGCGGCGGAGAATGCCGACACTCTACGCGGGCTCGTTGCTTCCCTTGGCGGGGATGACGGGATGCGTCAGATCACCTACCGCAACAGTTCGGGAGCGGAGTTCACGACCGGCCTGGAGGACATACTGCTGCATGTGGCGATGCACGGTGCGTATCACCGCGGGCAGGTCGCGGCCCTGTTGCGAAGTGCCGGCGACGAGCCAAGTCCCACCGATTTCATCCAGTGGGTGCGCCGCGCCGCGACAGCCACGCGGGCGTGAGCTAGCTGGCGCGCAGCGTCTGAAGTGCCGGCCGGTCTTCCACCAGCGAAGGCATCTCCCAGGCAGCGCCGAGCACTTTCTGGAAGCAGCGCTTGGGAACGATATCGATTCCCTGGCTCGCGAGGATGTCGTACCTCGCGAGCTTTTCGGGATAGCGGGAGATGGAGACGGGCTGGTATTCGAGCGACATGAAGAATCTGTCGCTGAGGCTCAGGGCGAATACTTCCGCGATGTCCCTCGCCCTGGCCAGTCGCTCGACTCCGAGGACGACGTCGGTACCCAGGCCGTGTCCGTGCTCCGATTCCGCGACGGCTACGGACGACACCTCGGCCAGCGACGGCGAGTACTCTTCGAGAGCCGCGCAGGCGAGGACGCGAGAGCCCGCGGCAACAACGACGTAGTTGTCGATGTTCATCGCGATCTGGTCGTGCGTTCGCGGCAGCATCAGCCCCTGCGCGGTGTAGCGCGAGACGAGCTCCCAGATCTCATTTACGTGCGCGAGCCGGGCGGGCCTTACGAGGGCCCGGTGGTAGTCGGCAGTGAGAGCGCTGGATTGATTATTATGCACTCCAAATGTATAAATAATCAGGCAGCTGCGCGCAATGGTCTTTGTGCCCCCAAGAAAAGAAAAGACCAGAACCGCTTCGGCAAAGCGCAGCTACAGAGGAGGTAGCTTCCCCTTGTAGTGCTCCCACCCGGCGGCTGCCCCGCGCCTGGCCAGGACCTGCCCGAGCCCGACGGCAAGGGCGCTGCCGGCTGTCCACAGCAGCGCATCACCCCACCCGGTGTCGGGCGAGGAGGGGTTTTCCGGCGGATCCTCCGAGGTGACGGCCCGCCAGCCGGCGGTCATCCCCCGGTCGATTACCATCGCTGCCACCATCGCCGAGCCGGCGGCGACCAGCATCCAGATGAACCTGTCTTCGGTGCTGCTCGACCGCCGCTTCTTCTTTCTTGCCGCCATTGTCTACCCGGAGCTTATCGCTGCGCGTATACCGTAGTGCGGCCCGCGCGGTCGAATGTGAGTACGTCGTAGCGCTCCCTGGTTGCACCCTCCATGCCGGGCGAGCCCATCGGCATCCCGGGCACGGCAAGTCCGGCAATCTCCGGTTTCTCGTCGAGCATCTTCCTGATCAGGTCAGCGGGCACGTGCCCCTCGAACGCGTAGTCACCGATCACGGAAGTGTGGCAGGACTGGAGGTTCGCGCCGATCGCGTACTTCTGCTTGATCATCGAGAGGTTCGGCATGTCCATCGTTTCGACAGTGAAGCCGTTCTCCCTCATGTGATCAACCCACTTCCCGCAGCATCCGCAGTTGGGGTCCTTGTAGACTTTCACGACTTCTCCATCACCAGATGCATGCTGCGCCCCCGCTGGGGTTTGCGCAGTTGGTTGTGCAGCTGGTTGTGCAGTTGTCTGTGTGCTTGTCTGCGCCTCTGGCGTCGCGTAAGCGCTCTGCGTCTCTTTTTTACAGGCAAGCCCAGCATATGCCACGAACACGAGTGCAATTCCTCTGACTCTCATTTATTCCTCTTCGACTGGGGCATTTGCCTCGAGCCAGGCGCGCCATCCGCCCGCCACCGAGGCGACGTTTGTGTAACCCATCTTCTGGAGTGAATCAGCTGCGAGCGCAGCGCGATATCCGCCTCCACAATACAGTATAAGCTCGGAATCCCTGTCGGGAACGACTGTCTCGATGTCCCTCTCGATTATACCCCTTCCAAGGTGCTCGGCTCCCTTGGCATGGCAAGCATCCCACTCGTTGTCCTCGCGGACATCGATCAACCGCGCATCTCCGCCGTTCACCGCCTGAAGTGTCTCCTCGACTGACAGCTCCCTGACGCGTGGCCTGACCTCCTCGACAAGCGCGAGGAATCCCGGAGAATGTTTCTTGTGCGCCATCATCTGCCGTCGAGCTCCTCGATTGTTTTCGTGGAGGGGCCTCGCGAGCGCTGGAGCCGGGCGGACACCTCCTCGGACTTCTCCATCACCCTCAGGATGTTCTCACCCGCAAGCTTCCTGAGATCGGCGTCAGACCAGCCGCGACGCAGCAGCTCGGCGAAGAGTGCGGGATAGGCCGAAACGTCCTCGAGCCCCTTTACGACGACGTTTATTCCGTCGAAATCACCCCCGATCCCGACGTGATCAGGGCCTGCAAGCTTCCTGATGTGGTCGATGTGATCAGCGACCTCCGAAAGTGTTGCGAGCGGACGCGGCCGCGCGGTCGTCCACTCGCGTATCTCGGCCTGGATGCGCGCCTCGTCACCGGCAGCGCGGGAGCGGATTGCCTGCTGCGTCCTCGAGAGCTCCTCGTTGTAATCGATTATTGCCTTCGACACGAATCCCGGAACGAACGTGACCATCACGACACCACCATTCGCCGGTACGCGCCGCAGGATGGAGTCAGGAACGTTTCGCGGAACGTCTGCGATCGCTCTCGCGTTCGAATGCGAGAAGATCACCGGTGCCTCGGCCACGTCGAGAGCGTCGCTCATCGTGCCGGGGGAAGTGTGTGACAGGTCAACGAGCATTCCCAGCCGGTTCATCTCGCGCACGACCTCTTTTCCGAACTCACTCAGGCCGCCGTGCCTCGCGACGTCGGTGCCGGCATCGGCCCAGTCAGTCGTCGCGTTATGAGTCAGACCGAGATATCGTGCGCCGAGTGCATGGTAGGCGCGAAGAGCGCCAAGCGAATTCTCGATGACGTGGCCTCCCTCCATGCCGAGAACCGAGCCGATCCGCTTCTTTCCGAAGGCGTCACGGAGACCGCGCGAGTCGAATGCGAGCTGAAAATGTTCCGGATACATCGCGATGAAACGCCGCGCGATGTCTATCTGCTCGAGCTGCATTCGCGCAAAGCCGTACTCGCCCGCATCGCCGGGAACGTAGACAGACCAGAACTGTCCGCCGACCATTCCGCGGCGAAGACGATCGAGATCGGTATGCCCTGGCGTATTTCTCGTCAGATCGTAGGCGGCCACGTCCCTCGGCGCAGCGCTGTCCGTGCGAATCGCCCACGCGAGGTCGTTGTGACCGTCTATCAGAGGCGTCGATTCGAGGATGCCCCGGGCGCGCGCAACGTGCGCCTCAGTGACCTGGGCGGACAACGGCTCGGTGACGATAGAAAGCGCCAGCAGCGGCAGAATACATCTCATCAATTTGGTCCAGAGGAAGAAACCCGTCAGGAATCGAAAGGTAACGTTCTTTACTGACCTGCTCCATGACGCTAGAATCCGCGCAATGAAAGAGGACTCGGTCAAACCGCTCGACTTCGGCGACCAGAAGTCGCTCGATGCTGCACTGTCGGACTCGGTGCGCTGCCTCCAGGAGTCCGGAATTCTCCGGATCACCCGGCAGGTGCGCGGCATGCTTGCGCGTGGCGAGACGGTCGTCAACCTCACGGTCGGCGATTTCGATCCGCGCTACTTCCCGATCCCGAAGCAGCTCGCTCAGGGCATCCAGGACGCGGTGGGGCGCGGGGAGACGAATTATCCGACCCCTGAGGGAATGCTCACCCTCCGTGAGGCCATCTCCGATTACGTGCTCCGCACCGCCGGCGTCCGTTATCCCGTCGATGCGATAGTTGTCTGCAGCGGTGGGCGCCCCGTGTTGTACGGAGCATACCGAGCGGTTGTGAATCCCGGCGACAAGGTCGTGTTCTCGGTCCCGTCCTGGCAGAATGAGGCGTACGCGGTGATCACCGGCGGCGAGTCAGTGGTGATCGAGGCGACAGCCGATACGGGATTCCAGCCAACGCTCGAGCAATTCCGGCCGCATCTTGGCGACGCCGCAATGATCTGCATCTGCTCACCGGGAAATCCCACCGGCACAGTGATGACCGAGCAGCAGCTCGGCGACATTCTCCGCGCGGTGGTGGAGGAGAACGGGAAGCGCGAATCGAGTGGACGGCGGCCCCTGTTCGTCCTTCACGACCAGATGTACGGCGCCCTCGTCTCGGAGGGCCAGAAGCACGTATACCCCGCCGCGATCGTCCCCGAATCGGCAAGGTATGTGATTTCGGCGGACGGCGTGTCGAAGGCGTATGCGGGTACAGGGCTCCGAGTGGGGTGGATGCTCGCAGCGCCGGCGATAGGAGCTCGAGTGCGCGACCTGCTTTCGCATGCGGGAGCATGGGCGCCGCGCGCGGAGCAAAGCGCTGTCGCGGGGTTCCTTCGTGATCCCGATGCAATTGCCGAGTTCCGGAAGGAAATGGATGCGCGGATCGCCGAGCGCCTTCAGGCGATGCACGAAGGTTTCACTGCGCTGAAGAAGGATGGATACCCTGTCGATTCGATTAATCCTCAGGGGGCCATTTACTTTTCGGCGCAGTTCAATTTGCATGGGAAGAGCATCGATGGCCGGGAGATCAACACCGACGACGAGATAAGAGTTCTCCTGCTCGAGCGAGCGGGCGCTGCTGTCATTCCATTTCAGGCGTTCGGTGTGCAGAAGGAGTGCGGGTGGTTCAGGCTTTCCGCTGGCGCGGTTTCGCTGGACGAGATACGCTCACTGTTCCCCAGGATCCGGGCATTCCTCGATAAGATTAAGTGACTGAAGAAGGGATCGCCGACACGGATTCCGATCCCGGTCCTCCACCGGGTCTTCCAGAGAGCGGCAGCCTGTACCAGCTGCTCGTCGAGAGCGTGCGGGATTATGCGATCTTTGCCCTCGACGCCACCGGCCGGGTCGTGACGTGGAATAAGGGGGCGGAGCGCTTCAAGGGCTACAAACCCTCCGAGATAATCGGCAGGCACTTCTCGACTTTCTATCCGCCGGAGGACAAAGCTGCAGGGAAACCCGAGGCGGAGCTCGTGATTGCCGCAGCTGAGGGGCGCGTCGAAGATGAAGGCTGGCGGGTGCGGAAGGATGGGACGCGGATGTGGGCCAACGTGGTCATCACCGCCCTAAGAAATGCAGACGGAAAGCTCGTGGGGTTCGCGAAGGTCACGCGCGATCTCACGGAGAGGAAGCAGGCGGAGCTGAAGGAACGGGTCGCCGCGATGCGCGTGGCCGAGGCAGAAGCCGCAAACCGGACCAAGAGTGAGTTCCTCGCCGCGATGTCGCACGAGCTCCGCACTCCCCTCAACGCGATCGGAGGATATGCCGAGCTGCTCATGATGGGGGTGCGCGGGGAGATGAATGATGCCCAGAAGGAGGATCTTGACCGCATCGTCAAGAGCCAGAGGCACCTTCTCGGCATAATCAACGACCTCCTCAACTTCAGCCGCATCGAGGCAGGGAAGCTGTCGTATGAGATTCAGCCCGTCGACCTGTCCGGCGTGCTCGAGGAAGTCGTGGAAATGGTTACACCGCTTGCAGAGTCGAAGCAGATCGAAATCCGGCGGGCGGACTGCGCCCCTGATATCGTGGCGGTGGCCGACAGGTCAAAGGTCGAGCAGATCCTCATCAACCTTTCATCGAACGCAATCCACTATACGGATTCGGGCGGCTGGGTCAGCGTCGGTTGTGGAGTCGAGGGAGACCGGGTCTGGATGTCAGTGAGCGATAACGGGGTCGGCATCGCTGATGAGAAGCTGGACACGATCTTCGAGCCCTTCGTCCAGGTCGGTCGCACTCTCTCGACGTCGCATCAGGGCACGGGGCTGGGGCTGGCAATAAGTCGTGAACTCTCCAGAGCGATGAATGGCGACCTGATCGTGGAGAGCACCGTCGGTGAGGGGTCTTCGTTCACCCTGTGGCTGTCCCGCGCGACCGCTGAAAAGCCGAAACGAAAAAAAGTCAGAAAGGGCTGAAACCAAACGACCCGCGGATACGTCCGGTGAACATGTTCCTGGACCCCCGCGCTTTGTTCATGCTCGTTCTGCTGGTCGGTGTCACCGGCTGGGTATTGAAGGGGCTCATGGTTACCTGGCATCGCCTCAGGACCGGCGACAGAAAAGCCGGACCGCAGCTCGGCGATATGGAATCCCGTCTTCGCAATGTCGAAGAGGCAACTACGAGCCTGCTCATGGACGTCTCGAGCCTTCGCGAGAAGCAGAGGTTCATGACGCGGCTTCAGGCAGCGTCAGCGTCGCTCGAGACGACTGGTGTACCTGAGCGCGCCGCGGGATCTGATATCTCCCCGATGTCGACTCAGAGCATTCCGGTCATGCCACGAATGGGAAAGCGCTGACGTCAGGCTTCCGCTTTTCGCTTCACCAGAGTGAGGATGGTGTAAATCGCGACCGGCTCGTTCTCCTGATTCGTGACCTCGACGTCCCACGCAACCACTCCCTGCGGAACCGTGTCAGGCATCGGATCCTTCGCCGTCTTCTGCTTGCAGGTTAGTCGCACCTGAATCGTGTCCCCCGCATAAACCGGCTTCACGAATCGCAGGTTGTCGAGGCCGTAGTTGGCGAGAACCGGCCCTGGCGCCGGATCAACGAAGAGTCCGGCCGCTGCCGATAGCACGAAGTATCCGTGCGCGACCCTTTTCTCGAACAGCGATTCGCGCGCCGCGATATCGTCCATGTGCGCGTAGAAGAAATCTCCGCTGATTCCCGCGAAGTTGACGATGTCAGCTTCAGTTATCGTGCGGCGGTGGGTGATCAGCGTGTCGCCGATCTCGATCTCCTCGAAATGTTTCCTGAACGGGTGGATTCTGTCTTCAGGCTGCGAAGCACCCTTTATCCATTCGCGGGAGACCGCTGTGAGGGTGGTGGGCGAGCCCTGCAGCGCAGTGCGCTGCATGTAATGGAGCGCGCTCCGTATTCCGCCGAGCTCTTCTCCACCTCCCGCTCTACCAGGCCCTCCATGGACTAGCCCCGGCAGCGGCGAGCCGTGGCCGGTTGACGCCTGCGCGCTCGTTCTGTCGATGATCATGATGCGGCCATGATGTGACGCAGTCCCGAGAACGACTTCACGGGCAATGTTGTCGTCCGAGGTAAAAAGTGAGCCGACGAGGCTCCCGCGTCCCAGTTTGGCGAGCTCGACCGCTTCGTCGACGCTGGAGTAGGGCATCACGGTGTTGACAGGCCCGAATGCCTCGATGGTGTGCGGAGCGTCCGTATCGAACGGCTTTTCGCAGAAGAGCAGGGTCGTGGGAAAGAATGCCCCCTTCGACTTGTCCCCGGCGGCGATTTCGAAATTGTCGGGGTCGCCGAAGACGTGCTCCGACCCGTCCTTCAGGCACTCGACGTTATGCCTTACGTCGTCAACCTGAGACTTGCCGACGAGCGGT
>JBPPMU010000037.1:0-32033 GCA_051306215.1 Gemmatimonadaceae bacterium
CAGCTTCCTCGCCGCCTCGAGATCTCCCGCATGCGCGTGAAGTGCACCACAGCAGCCCTGTCCCTCCGCCTCCACGGTGCTGAATCCATTCCGGCGGAGGACACGCTCCGTCGCCCTGTTCGTTCCGGCAAACAAACCCTCCATCACGCACCCGCGAAGTACCGATGCCGATCCGCGCCTGCCATCGTTTGACGTCGGGTACGGATCGCGCTCGAGCGGCGTGCTGGTAGAGGCGAGCATCGCCATGCCGAAGCCCATCCTTCCTCCCGCGCGCGCCAGCAAGGTCGGTATCGGGGTCGCCGCGAGGAACCTGGACCCGAACATCGCGAGCTTCAAAAGCAGGGGATTGGCGAACACGGACAGAATCAGGCGGGCAACGAAAGGAGGACGCCTTGCCTCCCTCAACGTTGCCCGAGTCGCCTCGAGCAGGTGCCCGTACGGAACCCCAGAGGGGCATGCCGGCTCACAAGCCCTGCAGCCAAGACACCTGTCGATGTGGGCATGAACGCGCTCATCGTCCGGCGTGACTGTGCCCTCGAGGAGCGAGCGCATGAGAAATATCCGGCCCCGCGGGCTTTCATTCTCGTCCTCGAGCGTGAGATAGGTCGGGCACGCCTGGAGGCAGAAGCCGCAATGCACGCACTGGTTTATGCCGGGAAGCGCAGCGGCGAGCGGACTGTCAGGCAGCGCGCATGCGGGCATCGCGTCAGCGGGTGCGGGCCTGAGCTCTTCTGGTGCAGTCGTGGTCACGATGCGGGTCCGAGAATTCCGGGATTGAGAATGCGATGCGGGTCGAACGCCTTCATGATACCCCGCGAAAGCCTGTCCGACACTACACTGGGCGACAAACCTTGCCACATCCCGGCGGGAAGCCGCTCGTAGATCACCGTGACATCAGTCATTCCGGCGGCGAGTCTCTCCATCGAATCGACAGCGGCATTCCCCGGAAGAATGCAGCGGATGATACCGAGCGCTGGTGTTGAATGCATTAGAGCACCGTCGAACGCGGATCCGATTCCGGCGAGCGACGTCCAGATTTCAGGTAACCGCGCGGGCAGGCAGGAAATCCTCAGGACGATCGGAGTTCCGCCCGCAGATAAATTCTCCTCGATCAACCGCAGCGTTTCCCACGAGCCCGCGGGTAACTCGGTGATGCCGGTCAGACGGACGAGAGAATCCTTCTGCGCGGCGACCGATGCCGGATTCCCTCCGAGCTCAACGAGAAGTGCGTGCCGAGGAGGAAGCCCGAGCAGCGAGGCAACTCCGCCACTCACCAGCTCCGTGCGAAGTGGTGTAAGCGGCCCATTCAGGACGGAACCCAGGCGCTGGGCGAGAAGCACTGACTGATCCGGAACCGTCATCGCAACGGTGACAGGCCTCGCGGGAAGGGAATAAAGTCTGAGTGTCGCTTCAGTGATGATCCCGATCGTTCCCCATGATCCGGTCACCAGCCGCACCAGATCGAATCCGGCGACGTTCTTCACTACGCGCCCGCCACCGCGCACGAGCTTCCCGTCGCCGGTGACGAATTCGACGCCGAGAACCAGGTCCCGCGCCCGGCCGAACGAATGCGCGAGCGGACCGAACGATCCAGTGGCAATCGTGGCGCCGATTGTTCCATCGGCTGACCCGGCCGGGTCGAGCGGAAACCGCTGGCCTTCGGCAGCAGTAATCCTCTCTATTTCGCTGAGGGTCGTGCCTCCGCGCACAGTGATGGTGAGGTCTCCAGGCACGTAGTCGACTACACCTGCATGCGCTGCAACGGAGGCAATCCGGGTCGCCTCGACTGGCCGCCCGGCATCGACCCAGTGGGCCCGACCGGTGATGCGGAGCGGAGTGCCGAGCTCGACGGCGTCGCGAACGACATCGACGAGCGGATTCATAAAGGCCGACGAAGTCATCTCGCTCCGGGCGCGGCGCGCCATTCCTGGCACGCATGAACAGGCACGACCTTGCCCGGGTTGGCTCGCCGCAGCGGATCGAAAACCTCCCGCAGGCTGCACATCGCGCCGAGCGACTCCGCTGAAAAAATGAGCTCGATGTAGCCGAGCTTGTCGAGCCCCACTCCGTGCTCACCGGTGATGCTGCCACCGACCTCGACACATACTCGCATTATCTGGCCCATTGCGCGATGAACGCGAGCCGCCTCGTCTGAATCGTCCGCGTTATAGGGAATGTTCGGGTGGAGGTTTCCATCTCCCGCATGAAACACGTTGCAGACAGTCAGCCGGTTCTCCTCTCCGATCGCCTTTATCCGCTGCAGCACTTCGGCGAGCCGTGTACGCGGAATCACGGCGTCCTGCACGACAAGGTGAGGCGCCATCCGCCCCATTGCGCCGAACGCCTTCTTGCGTCCCTGCCAGAGCCTGGCTCGCTCGGCATCGTTTCGCGCGACAATGACGGTTCTCGCGCCGCCTGACAAACAGATCTCCCGCACGGTGTCGCGGTCCGCGTCAACGACCTCGGGAATTCCGTCGAGCTCGATAAGGAGCACTGCGGCTGCGTCCGCCGGGTAGCCGGCAGCATAGACCGAAGACTCGACTACCCGGATCGTCGGACCGTCCATGAATTCGAGCGCCGCGGGAACGATGCCCGATGCGACGATGCGTGAAGTGACATGAGCCGCATCGTCGACTGACATGAAATCGGCAAGCATCGTCCTGATTGCGACAGGCTTCCGGGTCAGGCGCACGGTGACGTCGAGCGCTACTCCGAAGCAGCCCTCCGAGCCGATGAAGGCGCCGCGGAGATCGAACCCCGCCGTCTCGCCCGCCGGATTCCCGAGAGTGACTAGCTCCCCGTCGGGGAGGATCGCGTTTATCGAGATGACGTGGTTGAGCGTGACGCCGTACTTGAGGCAATGGGGACCGCCCGCATTTTCCGCGACATTGCCACCGATCGTGCATGCCGCCTCGCTCGACGGATCCGGCGCGTAAAGCAGGCCGAGTGGCGCGACTGTGCGATTGAGGCGGAGGTTCACCACGCCCGGCTCGACAGTGGCGCGAAGGTTTTCCTGGTCTATCGAGATTACCTGCTTCAGCCGATGGAGGCCGAGCAGCACCACGTCATCGGCAAGAGCCCCGCCGGAAAGCCCGGTGCCCGCTCCGCGGGGCACGAACGCCGTGCCGTTCTCGGCGAGTGCCCGGACCACCTCGATCGCCTCCTCGCGAGTACCCGGAAACACAGCGAGGCTCGGCATCCTCCGGTAGCCTGGAAGGCCATCGGAGTTGTAAACGAGGAGGTCGCTCTCGCGCCGAAGCACGAACCGCTCGCCCACGATTGTCTCGAGCCTGTCTGGTAACGCGGTGTCGGTCATCGCTGATTTCAGTCGGGCCTGGCGGTGTCTCCACGCTCCCCGGTGGCCGCCGGACTCTCTGTCACAATTCGGAGTATATCCTTTTCGATGCGATACTCCAGCGGGGTAGCAAGGTGCATCTCCTCGCCGTCGATAGCGATTGTTACGCTGTGGCGCCTCGTCGAGATAGTACAGGTGTCCACCATGAATGTGTCGAGCTCCGGCATTCTTGCGGCGCTGTCCACCCCGCGGCGTACGGCTTCCCACGCAAGCGAGAGCAGCCTCGCTTTTGCCCGGCTGCTGACTACCATCACGTGAAGGCAGCGCCGACCCCCATCGACTCTGTTTCCAAGCGTCGGCATCTGAAGCTCGCGCTCATCGACGCCGATGAATACGATGGGCGTGCGGTACGCCTGCTTCTTTCCGTCGACCTCGAGCTCGACGGTCATCGTCCTCATGTAGAAGAAAGTCCTGATCGAGGCGATCAAACTCGCGAGGCGATATCCGAACCGGCGCTCGAGGCGCTCGCGGATTCGCATGAACGATACATACGCTCCGATCGAGCTCGTGTTGAGAAATATCTCGTCGCCGACGTAGCCGGCATCGGCGTTTTCCACGGTGCCGCCGGCGGCGACTCTCGCCGCCTTCTCGAAGTCGGTTGGAATCCCGTGATCGCGTGCGAAATGGTTGAGAGTTCCCGCGGGAAGGACTGCGAGCTCGACGCCGGTCCCGGCGACGGACGCGGCCCCGGCCCTTATGCTCCCGTCTCCGCCGGAAACCAGCACGCGGCGGGCCCCTCCATCAACTGCTTTCCGGACTTCATCCCTCAGCGTCGACGGGTCGACCTCCCGGATATCGAAGAGGCCCGCAACGCTCAACGCGTCACGAGCCCCTTCCGCGGTGCCGGATTCCGGATTGACGAACGCCGGGATGCGCTGAGCGTTCGACACCGGGGTACGACCTTTTCTAGTCGGCCGTCTTCCAGAACCCTGATAGCGCCGCGCCGTCCGGCGATTCGCGCAGCTTCTCGAACGCCCGCTCGCGGATCTGACGAATACGCTCGCGGGTCACGCCCATGAGCGCACCGATCTTCTCCAGGGTCATCGCGTCAGATCCCTGCTCGAGACCGTAATACAGATGCAGAATCTTTCTCTCGCGTGGCGTCAGATACTTCCTGAACACCTTGTCGATGAACTCCTTCATGAGGTGGAAATCGGTCACCTCTTCGATCTCGTCGCCGTTCACCCCCGCGAACCTCTCGCCAAGCGTGCAAGCCTCACGGTCGGAGCGGTCGATCGGCGCGTCAAGCGAGATCTCGGTGGCGGACATCTGTTTTGCAGAGCGCACCGCCTCCGGAGTTTCCTCGAGGAGCCTGCCTATCTCGTTGTCTGTGGGGTCGCGCTTGAGAACCTGGGAGAGAACTGTCTGGGCGCGTGCCAGCTTGATTAGCTGCGAATTCTGATTGAGGGGGATTCTTACCGAGCGGGTCTGTTCTGCGAGGGCCTTGAGCACTGCCTGACGCACCCACCAGACGGCGTAGGAGATAAACTTCACGCCCTGCTCCGGATCGAACTTCCGGACCGCCTTGAGAAGCCCTTCGTTACCGATGGCGACGAGCTCGGAAAGGTCGAGTCCGTGGCCCTGATACTTCTTAACGTACGAAATCACGAATCTCAGATTGGCGGTGACCAGTCGTTCTGCCGCCTTTTCGTCTCCCGCCTGTGCGCGTCGCGCAAGCCGACGCTCTTCTTCGGCGTCGGTGATCAGGGGAAGCTTCTGGATGTCCTGGAGATACTGGTCGAATGCGGTTGAGGGGGACGAACGGAAAAAGCCCTTAGACTTGCTCTCGGTCGAAGTCTGCATTCCCGGCCCGGTTGGGTTGTTTGCGCAAGCGCATCATTTGCTCGCAGTCACCTTTATGGGCCGCAGGATAATTAGGGGCTGTTGATCGGTCAACAGCCACGTTTCATGCCAGAACGATTTGTGATGTGGAAGGCCGCGTCAGGGCGCGGTCGGCGGATCTTTGGTCTTCGTTCGGCTCGTGGCAGAGAGAATCCCTATGCCGATCATCACTATCACGCCTACAGCGATCCACATCGGCGGGATGTTAACAAGATACGCCGCGACCGCGAGTCCTATGATCAGTACGATGAAACCGATCAGGTATGTGCTGAACGACGACATTTGCCCTGCCCCCTTGTGGTTGACCGCGAAATGGGCAATTCCAGGGCCACGGGAAGGATACCGCTCCCCGCGATGTCGGGAACCCTACTTCCGGGCGAGACTGTCGAAAAGGGCGCCGATCGCCCGCAGGTCGGGGATCAGGTCGATCTCGCTGAGGGTTGCGGGAAGAATGTGTTCCTCCTCTTTCGCGACGAGCACCGCCTTGCCGTGCTGCCTGCCGAACCGCGTGGCCTGCCGGCACGAGGGAGTCCATATGTCGAGCGTGGCGCCGATCACGTTACCACCCGTATCATCGACGAGGAAACGGCCGAGGTACCGCTTGCCCATGAAGACCTCGACATAACGCGCGAGCGGGAAGATCCTCGGGTCTGCGGCAACGATTCCCGGCCTCACGAACCGACCGCGCCTCGTTGTGCCCTTCAGGCAGTACTGGGTAATGCTCACCGGAATTTCTTCACCCGCCTGCGCTCGCGCGAACCTGCTCGGATCAGGGATTATCCCCGCAGCACGCATCCTGATCGCTTCCGACGCAGTCGCACGGCGGAACTGCCCGCGCTCCTTCACGATCTTCTTCGCCGTCACAACCAGCGGGTCGAGCAACGGCTCGGCGTAAACGACAATCGGGGCGTGGCGTATGACGGTTTTTCCAATCGGGAGGCTCGCGGCGCCTGTGTGAATGAAAGCTGTGGCGATGACCACCGCCAGCATCAGCGTCAGAGCGTCAATCCGCTTCAAGCAAGAACCTCGCGGACCAGTGCATCGTCGACCGGAACGGTCCAGCCGGTTTCGGATCCCGCCATCTCGCCGATCGAGCGGGGCAGGGCATAGTGCACCGATCCCGCGCGCGCCTTCTTGTCCGAGCGCATGGCCTCGAGGATCCTCTCGGCCCCCATGCCGTCGGGCAGTGAAACAGGAAGCCCGGCAGCGAGTATTGCCTGGCGGATCTCGCCCGAGGTGCCGCGAACGGCTATCGCCGACCGTTCGGCGACCTTCGACTCGAGGGTCATGCCGATCGCCACCGCTTCACCGTGCGCCAGTGTGTAGTCACTAAGCATCTCGACCGCGTGGGCGATGGTGTGCCCGAAATTGAGGATCTTCCTCAGGCCACCCTCGCGTTCGTCCCGACTTACTATCGCCGATTTGATCTCTACGCTACCGACGATGATCCCCCTCAGTGAGTCACCCGATCCGGCCCCTCCATAGAGGACGCCGGGGATGGCACTCACGACGGAATCAAAGTAACTCCGGCTTGCGATCACGCCATGTTTCAGCGCTTCGGCAAAACCCGTTCTCAGCTCGCTAAGTGGCAGTGTCTCAAGAAGTTGCGGGTCAATCAGAACCCCGGCTGGCTGGTGGAATGCCCCAACGAGGTTCTTGCCGGATTGCGTGTCGACCCCCGTCTTGCCCCCGATCGAGGCGTCTATCATCCCGAGCAGTGTCGTGGGCACATGGATGATCGGCAGTCCCCGCATGTATGTCGCAGCGACGAAGCCGGCGAGGTCGAGAACCACTCCCCCACCAAGGGCTATCAGCGCCGAGTCTCTTCCGAATCCGCGGGATATCAGCTCGTCAGTCGCCCAGCCCCAGGTGCCGCGGGTCTTGCTTGCTTCTCCGGCAGGAAAAACAAGCACGTCCGACTGATCGATCCCAACCGATTCCGCTGCTTTCCTGCCATACAAGGGCCCGACGTTCGTGTCGGTGATTATCGCGTACTTATGCGCCGGGGCAATTTCCGTGGCGAACTGGCCCAGCTTGGTGAGGGAGCCGGATTCGACCCTGATCGGGTACGGGAGACTAGCGGTCACGCAGAACCCCGCCAGTCACCACGTAACCTCGCCCGCTCCGCCCCTCGAATTTGCAACCCTGGCGAGCGAAAAAAGCAGATCGGACAGCCGGTTGAGGTAAACGACGACGATGCCCGGAATCTCGACCTCCCTCTGCAGCGATATCACCCTCCGCTCGGCGCGACGGCAGACCGTGCGCGCGATATGGAGTGCGGCCGCTTTCTGCGTGCCGCCGGGAATTATGAATGCGCGCAATGGCTCCAGCTCGTTGTCGCAGTCGTCGATCGCGTGCTCGAGGTCCCTGATCCGTGAATCGTCGATCTGAGCCTTGGCGAGATGGTCGTGCATCTTCTGGAGATCGGGCGTCGCGAGCAGTGACCCGATGCTGAAGAGATCCCGCTGGATAGGGACAAGCACCTCGTCGATTCTCTGCATCACCTCGACCGCCCGCGCCATTCCGAGGAACGCATTGAGTTCATCGACGTCGCCGTATGCTTCGACGCGTGGATCGTCCTTGGAGACCCTCCCGCCACCGAACAGGCCGGTCTGTCCTGCGTCTCCTGTCTTCGTATAGATCTTCATACCTGAAATCTGGGGGGTAGGGGCCGATCCCGGCTATATTCTGCAAATGCACGAGACAACCGACATCACGATAATCGGTGGCGGGCCGACAGGACTCTTCGCCTCGTTCTACGCTGGCATGCGCGGCGCCACAGCACGGATCGTTGACACGCTCCCTCAGCTCGGCGGTCAGCTTACCGCGCTGTATCCGGAGAAATACATCTTCGACGTTGCGGGATTCCCGAAAGTTCTGGCGAAAGACCTCGTTAACGAACTGGCCCAGCAGGCCGCGCAGTTCGCGTTTCCCTCCTACCTCGGCCAGCATGTGATCGGACTGGAGGAGGAGGATGGCCACCTCGTTCTCGTCACTGACACTGACAGGTTTCCCACGAGAGCCGTAGTGATCGCCGCCGGAATCGGTGCATTTTCGCCGCGGCGTCTCCCGCAGCAGTGCGCCGAGGCATGGTACGGGCGCGGCATCTTCGACAACGTGGTCGATCCGGAGCAGTACCGGGGCCAGAAGATCGTGATAATCGGCGGCGGCGACTCGGCCTTCGACTGGTGTCACCAGCTGCGCGATCGCGCTGCATCGGTCACGCTGATTCACAGGAGCGACAAGTACCGGGCGCACGGCGCCACGGTCACGGAGGTCCAGGCCGCCGTCGAAGCGGGGAAGACAGTCCTTCTGCCGTTCCACGAGCTCCACGATGTGCTGTCGGAAGGCGAGCGTCTCGCGGGCATCGTCATTCGCGACGTAAAAACGAAGGAGACGAAGACGCTCGAGGCCGACGTTGTCCTTCCAATGCTCGGATTTATCAGCGACATCGGCGCTCTTGCCGAGTGGGGGCTGACTCTCGAGAAGAACGAGATAATCGTGAACTCGATGATGGAGACCGGGCGGCCGGGGATCTACGCAGCCGGCGACATCACTTCATATCCCGGTAAGCTCAAGCTCATCGCGACAGGATTTGCGGAAGCCGCGACGGCAGTGAACCAGGCATTCCACTGGATCTATCCTGACAAGAAGGTGAATCCGGGACACTCGTCTAACCTCGCCGTCTTCGGCCAGAAGGACGACTAGCTCTTGTAGGCGACCCGCGGATCGGCCTTCGCATAGGCGAGGTCCGTGATGAGGTTCACCATCACGAAGACCATCGACAGGAACAGCACGGTCCCGTTGATCGCCGGAAGATCCCTTCTGGCGATAGCGTTCACTACATAGCGGCCGATTCCCGGCCAGGAGAAGATCGTCTCCGTGAGGATCGACCCGGTGAGGTAGTAACCGAAGTCGAGACCGAGCACAGTGATGATCGGGATCAGGGCGTTCCGTAGTGCGTGACGCCCTATTACTACGCGCTCCCGCAGCCCTTTCGCTCTCGCGGTCCTGACGAAATCGCCGCCCAGCACCTCGAGCATCGAAGACCGCGTGACCCGCGCGAGGAATGCGATCGAGCGCGAACCAAGGGCGAAAGCGGGGAGAATCAGGTACTCGATTCCTCCATACCCCGATGGGGGAAGCCACTTGAGGTTCACGGCGAAAACAAGAATCAGGATCAGGCCGACCCAGTAGACCGGGAATGAGATCCCCAGGTACGCGAGCCCCAGCCCAAGGCGGTCGAACCATCCGCCGGGATTCCGCGCTGAAAGGACTCCGATCGTGATCCCGAGCACCGATGCGAGAAGCATTGCACTGCCGGCGAGTAGAAGTGTTTTCGGGAATCGCTCCCTGATGTCCTGCGCTATTGGACGCTGCGTGATGTATGAATTTCCCAAATCACCCTTGAGAACGCCGCTGGCGTAAAGCACGAACTGCTTCGCCACCGGCTCATCAAGGTTGAGATCCTTCCTGAGGCGCGCGATGGTTTCGGCGTCAGCGCGCTCGCCAACCATGTCCTGGACGGGATCGCCCGGCGCGACATAGAGAAGCAGGAAAACAACGATCATCACGCCGAAGAGCGTGGGGATCGCGAGCATCAGTCGCCTGACGATGAACGCGAACATCCTTCAGGGCCGGCTTATCTGCACATCTGTCCAGCGCTGTCCGGTGAAGATTGTCGGAACCTTGAAGTTCCGGATCCACGGCTGGACCGCGTAGAGCTCCTTGTAGAAGAAGAGGTAGATCATCGGCGCGTCGCCGAAGGCGATCTGGTCGGCCTGCTTGTAGAGCTCATTGCGCTTCGATTCATCCTGCTCGCGCCGGGACTGGTCAACGATCTGGTCGAACCGCGGGTTCGAGTAGAATGAGACGTTGCCGCCTACTCCGCGGTTTGCCGTGTGAAGCAGGGGATAGAGGAAATTCTCCGCGTCAGGATAGTCGGCGAACCAGTCCTTCAGGGCCATGTCTGTCCGCCCGGCGCGTGACGCTTCGCGCATCGACGAGGCGTCGCGCTGCACCAGTGTTACCCGGATTCCCGCCTCTCTCAGATTTGCCTGGATAGCCTGCGCGATACGCGGGAAAGGCGGCGTCTGTGAAGACCATAACTCGACGTCGATTCCATCCGGGAATCCTGCCGCTGCCAGAAGCTGCTTCGCTCTGTTGAGATCGCGCGTGTAAGGAGCGCGGGATTCGTCCGCGCCGGCGAGTGTCGGCGGAATCACTCCGGCGGCGAGGGTTCCCCGCCCGCTCACTATTCCGTTGAGGATCGCCCGCGAGTCGGTTGCGTGGTTCAGCGCCTGCCTCACCCTCGCGTCGGCGAGCGGGCCGCGCGTCGTGTTTATCGCAACGTAAAAAATGCGCAACGCGGGTGCAGATTCGAGCATCGCCTTCTTCTCGTCCGTCTCCTCCCAGTTCCGCGTTTCGCCCTCGGGCACGTAGAGCACATCGACGTTGCCACTCTCGAACTCGGCGACAGCGGTGCTGGGCTCGGGAATGATTCGCGCCATCAGGCTGTCGGCCTGGGGAGGCGTATCGAAGTACTTGTCGTTGCGCGCGAACCTGATGTAGTCGTCGTGACGCCACTCGACGAACTTCCACGGCCCGGTGCCGACGGGATTCTCACCGAAGTTCGACGGAACCGAATCCGGGACGATGTGAGCGACGGGCATTGCGAGAAGCTTCGGGAAAATCGCCAGCGGCTCCTTGAGGCGGATGACGACCGTGCTGTCGTCGGGTGCAGTTAGCCCGGCGATGCTGTTCCCGCCGCGTCCTGCTGCATAGTCCTCCGCGCCGGCAATCGGGAAGAGAGGCCATCCCCGTCCGCCCTTTGTCTGCGGGTCGAGAACGCGCTTGAACGAGTTGAGGACATTGTGCGAGGTGAATGGTCTGCCGTCATGGAACTTTACGCCGTTTCGAAGGTGAAACGTATAGGTCAATCCATCCACGGAAATGTCCCATGAGTGCGCCAGTCCGGGCACCACCTGGGCGTCCGGAGTGAACCGGACGAGGCCGTCGAACAGGTATCCAACGGCCCTTCCGGTCGGCACATCAGTCGAGAGCGCTGGATCGAGAGAGCGGGGATCGTACGTGTCCCGCGAGTCGATCAGCGTCTGGCGGGCGGGCGAGGATTCGCCGCCGGTGCATGCTGTTGCCGCCAAAAGAGTTAGAAGGAGCCTACGCGGAATCTTCATTATCGTACCGTTGACATTGTAGGGGCGGACGCGAGAACTTATCGGGCCCTCGAGAGGGCGTCAAACATGAGCGAAGACTACTATTATAGGCGCCAGCTTGGAGCCTCCGACCTCCTGCCCGCAATCGGAGCCGGGATCGCCGCCGGTCTGGCAGGATTTTATCTGGTGCAACTCTTAATCCAGCGGACTCCGCTGGTACCGTCCTCAGCAACCGTCCGCGAGCCTCCACTGCCCGACAGGAAAAGCGGGCCGGCCGGGCCGTGGGATCGAAAGCGCGGCGGCTGATGCGCCGCGGGTACGCGCTCGCCATTCTGATCTCCGGCGGCGCGGCGCTTCTCCAACTACTCGCGAGACCAGCTTCGGCACAGGAAGTAAACTGCGACCCCGGCGACCAGGAGGTAACTGGCCTCGAGTTCACCGGAAACTCTGCGTTCACCGACGCGGAGCTTTCGCAGGTCATCGTCACGACGCCGTCTCCGTTCGCGCGGACTGTCCTTCGCCTCCCGCTCACAGCGCGCCGGTGTCTCGACCGAGCCGAGCTGCCGAAGGATCGCGCGCGCCTCGTGATCTTCTATCGCCGAAGCGGCTTCCCCGACGCAGTCGTTGACACGCTGCTTCGCCCCGCCAGGGGCGGAGTCGAAGTCAACTTCATCATATCCGAAGGCCTGCCGACGATCCTTGGATCGTTCGTCATCCAGGGACTCGATTCAGTTCGTAACCAGGGCGAGATCGTGCGCAATCTTCCGATTCGCGCAGGGGGAAGATTCGACCGCATGGCACTCGAGGCTGCGCGCGACACGATCGCGAGGCGCCTCAGGAACACCGGTTATCCACGCGCCGAGGTCGACAACAGCTTCGACATCGACGATGAGCAGCGAGTCGCACACGACACGATAACTGTGCGCACAGGTCCGTTCACGAGGATCGGGCAGGTCGAGCTCCAGGTGATTCCATTCGAGTCAAAGGGCAGGCAGGTGCCTGATGACATCGTACGGAGCATCATCGGGCTCGAGCCGGGTGACGTCTATCGCGAAGACCGCCTTCTTGAAGCGCAGCGTTCGCTCTACCGCACCGAGGCGTACCAGCACGTATCGCTCGTCCACGACACAGTCACCGCGTCCGACTCGATTCTGAACATTCGCGCGCTGCTGGCGGAGAATACGACGCGTTCAGCGCGACTCGGGGCGGGTTACGGCACGCTCGACTGCCTCCGCCTCACGGCCGAGATGTCGAATTACAATTTCCTGCGCACTCTGAGGCGACTGGATCTCACGACTCGCCTGTCGAAGATCGGCGCGGGAGATCCGTTCTCCGGCCTGAGCGCACTCTGCCCGCAGGCAAGGCGCGACCCGTTCAGCAGCAAGCTCAACTACTACGTTGGCGCGACTCTCAGGCAGCCGGCATTCCCCGGGCTCCGTGCGATCCCCACTATCACGCTGTTCAGCGAGCGTATTTCCGAGTACAACGCGTATCTGCGCACAACGGTGATCGGAGGCGTGGCATCCCTCGAGTACCGCCGATGGCCCCGCACGCCGGTGACGCTTGCATACTCTGTCGACCTCGGCCGCACCGAAGCGCAGCCCGCGCTCTTCTGCGCGGTCTTCAATCTCTGCGACAGGGAGGACAGGCGGCGGGTGCAGCAAACGCAGCGTCTCGCCGTCCTCAGCGCCGCCCTGTCACGAGACAGGACGAACAATCTTGTATCGCCTTCGCGCGGATATCAGTTCAGGATCGAGGCGCGCCACGCGTCGTCGATGATCTTTTCCGACACCGCACTGCAGTTCAACAAGCTTCTCGCCGAAAGGTCGCAGTACTGGGGCCAGCCCGGCGGAACCGTCGTCGCGTTCCGCCTGCGCGGAGGCGCTGTCTTCGGGCGCACCTTCGGAAACGTGACGGGTTTCATTCCGCCTCAGGAACGGCTCTACGCCGGCGGCCCGAACTCGATGCGCGGATTTCCGCAGAACGAGCTGGGATCGGCTGTGTACATCGCCGAGAACTACGAGCTTCAGGTTCTGCCGAACGGGGTCGACAGCGTATTCCGGGTCCCCGACTCGGCACAGGACATCCGGCGCGCAGTGCCGACCGGCGGTAACTCTCTCGTGCTCGGCAACCTCGAGTTGCGAATGCCCAGTCCGTTTCTGCCGGATCTCCTGCAGTGGACTCTTTTTGCTGACGCGGGTGATGTCTGGAATCGCGGAACGAGAGATCGCTTCCAGAACTTTTCAATCAAGGTTACGCCTGGAGTGCAGCTTACGGCGTTCTCACCGGTTGGGCCGGTGCGGTTTGTTGTCGGCTACAATCCGTACAGGCGTCCGGCCGGGCCGCTGTATTACGAGGTGCCGAGCGGTAACCCCGTTGACGAGCTCGGCTCGCCCGCCGGGTCGCTTCCCTGCGTGAGTCCGGGAAACACGCTCGGTGTGCACCTGGCTGATGACGGAACGCTCAGGCAGAACGAAGGAATCTGCCGCGCGACTTTCACTCCGAGGACGAGTAGCAGCTTCGGAAGTCGTCTCACCTTCAGCCTGGCCATCGGCCAGGCATTCTGACGATCGTGTCGCGGCGCAAGCTCATCGTCGCCTGGAGCTCCATTGCGCTTCTCGGCGCGCTGCTCGTTATCGCCGCGGGGGTGTTCTCTCTCACCCAGACCAACTACGGCCAGGATCAGGTCCGGAAATACGTGCAGTCGTGGATCAACGGAAAGGTTCACGGCTCGTTTTATGTCGGCCGGATCACAGGTGGACTGTTCACGGGTGTCACGATCGATTCGCTTGAGATACGCGACGAACTTGATTCGCTGTTCATCCGAACGGGGCCGATCAGGGTGAAGTACGACATGCGGGACATCTTCGACCGGCGGATCCTGCTCAGCCACGTCGAAGTGACACGGCCCGTGGTAAGGCTTCACGAACACCTTGATGGAAAGTGGAACTATCAGCGGATCTTTCCCTCCGGCCCGAAGAGACCACCGGGCACACGGCGCGGGTTTGGTGACTTCATTGTCATCGATTCGGCCGATGTTCGCGACGGCAACGTAGCTGTCGGGCTCAAGTGGAGACCGGCGGATTCCCTCACCGGACGGAGGCGGGACAGCGTGATCGCGAACGCACTCGGCTCGCTGACGCGGGAGACGAAAGGCAATCAGTGGCGGAGCGAGATACATCGCACTGCCGAAGGATTTTCAAAGATCTACCGGTTCACTGATCTCAACGCGGCAGTCGGGTACGCGCGGATTGCCGATCCCGGCACCGTCGGCCGTTTCTTCAGGGTCGCGCGCGCGAGCGTCAGCTCGTCAGACCCGCCGCTTCAGGTGAAGCGGGTCGCAATCGACATCCGCCACCTTGGAGACTCGGTCTGGCTCCAGTCACCGGGTTTCGAGCTCGCGGCGTCGCGCGGGAGCGTTCCGTCTGGGAAGCTCGTGTGGGGCGGCGGAGTGCCGATGCGATACGACATTCACATTACGGGCGACAGCGTCTCGCTGAGTGATGTCGCGTGGGTTTATCCCACGCTGCCAACGACCGGTGGTGGGAAACTCGACCTGCACATAAACAACGTCGATCATCCGCGCGTCGTTGATTATGCCATCCGCAACATGGATGTTCGCACGACGCAGTCGCGGTTGATAGGGAACATGACGTATGGCGTGGGAGGTCCGCTGCTCGTGCTGAAGGACGTCGAGCTGCGCGCCGCTCCGCTCGATTTCGCACTGATCCGGGTCTTCAATGGCGAGCCCCTGCCGCTTCCGTGGAAGGGACAACTCAATGGGATAGTTCGCGCCCGGGGCGGACCTGTAAACCGGTTCAGGGTCGACGAGACGAGATTCACCTTCAATGATGGCAACGTCCCCGGCGCGGTGTCACGGCTCACCGGGAGGGGCGTGCTCGACATCTTTACCCCGGCCCTCACGGTGTTTCACGGCTTCGACGTGGCGATCGAGACGCTCGACCTGCGCACCCTGCGTTATCTCAGCCCGGCATTTCTCGAGCTGCAGGGGACCGTATCGGGAACGACAAGGCTCGACTCGCTCTGGCTCGACGTCCGATTCTCCAACGCGGACATTCTTCACCATCACGGCGCTCTTCCGGTGTCCAGAATCACCGGGCGGGGAAGGATGACCGACAACGACACGTACATGTCGTACGACATGGAGCTGGAGGCCGCGCCGGTCAACATGTCGACGCTCGCCGTGTCGTACCCCGACATTCCGCTCCGCGGGAATTTCACCGGCCCGGTGAGGATCACCGGGCAGCCGAAGGAGCTTTCAGTCGAGGCCGCCCTCACCGGCGACGCGGGGACGATCTCCTACGCGGGCACCGTCGATGCAAACCTCCCGACCTACGGTGCCGACGGAACGGGGACGTTCGCAAACATCAACCTGCGCACGCTTCTCGAGAATTCCGAGGCGCCACTCACCCGCGTTTCCGGCGATTACTCGATAGACTTCGTCGGCGATTCACTAGTCGCCGGCACCGGCACGATCGCCGGGACGATGAGCGGGACCGTCGATCGCCTCGCCATTTCGTCATCGCGGGCAAGCGTCAGGCTCGACAACGGCATCGCCCGCATTGACACACTCATTGTGCAGAGCGATGTGGCGCACGCGACCGCGTCGGGGAGCCTGGGTCTGATCGAGGGGATGGAAGGCAACCTCAGATTCGCTGTCTCGGTCGATTCACTGGCCGACGTAAAGCGTTACATAAATCAACGGACCGCAATGTCGGCCGATTCGCTGAGAGGCGCGCTTCGGGTCACCGGCGAGCTAACCGGAACGAAGGACCTGCTGTCGCTGGAGGGAACGCTGGCAGGGCGCGAGATATTCGTCGAAGGGCGGACAGTCGAGCGAGTGGGCGGGAGATTTTCACTGACCGGTCTGCCTGATGCCCCGGTCGGCGAGATCTCACTCGATGCCGACACGATCAGGGCCGGAGCGGTCGGTTTCACATCGCTCAACGCGACTGCGAGCGTTACGTCAGCCTCGAGTGCCACCTTTGCAGCGCGTCTCGCCAGCGAAGGCGGAATCGTCTCGACACTCGGCGGCTCCGCAGGCCGGATTGGCGACACCACGATCGTGTCGCTGGATTCAGGATCCGTAAGAGTGTCCGAGAGCAGCAGGTATCGCCTCGAGTCGCCGTCTCAGGTAAGGCTCATTCCGGGCGGCGGCTCGCTCGACTCGCTTCTCCTTCGTCACACGACAAATGCCCGCCTTGCCATTCGCGACGTGCGGCTCAGCGGTGACTCGGTGAGGGGAAACGTGCGCACCGACAGCGTGGACATTGCGGTGCTCGAGGCGTTCATCCCGGGACTTCAGCGGGCGAAGGGATCACTGGTGGCGAACGTCGATGTGCGGGGCACGACGAAACAGCCGATCATCGACGGGCAGTTCAGGCTCAAGGATGCATCGGCTACGCTCACGAACCTCGGCCTCACGCTCGACCGCCTCAACGCGGACGTGCTGCTCGAGCGCGACACTGTCTTCATTCAGCGAATGGTCGCTGAGACGATCCGTGACCGCAGGGGCACGCTCGGGGTCACCGGATTCGTCAGTCTCGAGGAGTATTCGAACCCTGTGTTCGCTCTTCGCGCCCAGGCCAGAAACTTTCATATCGTGGAGAGGCCGGGCCTCGCCTCCCTCGACATCTCGACCGACGACGATCTTACCCTCGATGGGCCGTACCGCGGCGCCCGTGTCGGTGGAGCGGTCCGCGTAGATCGCGGGACGATCTTCATTCCGGAGCTCATCAGCAAGGACATCATCGACCTCAGCGATCCTGAGTTCGCGGGAATCGTCGACACTCTTCTGTCGCGCGACAGGACCCTCCTCCCTGAAACGCCCAGCGACTTCGCCCGGAACCTCACGCTCCAGAATGTCGCGGTGAACATCGGCGATGCTGTCTGGCTCAGATCGTCCGAAGCGAACGTGAAGCTCGGAGGCTCACTCAACGTGACACTCGGCAGGAGCCCGCAGACCGGGGACAGGTCGCAGCTCGCCTTGGAGGGTACACTCAACGCCGTGCGCGGCACATACCGGCTGACGCTGGTCGATCCGTTCGTTCAGCCGACGTTCGACGTCGAAAGCGGGAGCCTGAGGTTCTTCGGAACGCCAGACCTGAATCCCACGCTTGACATACGTGCGATCCACACGATACGCCAGCCGAACACGCGAAGCGCCAACCTCCGTGACATCCGCGTGAGAGTCAACATCGGCGGGACGCTCGCCGCGCCAACCCTCGTTCTCGACAATCCCGACAATCTTCCGTTGTCGCAATCCGATCTCCTCAGCTACCTGATCACGGGAGAGCCGGCGATTGCGCTCGATAATACGAACAGCGGCTACCAGCAGCAGCTCGCTTCGTTTGCGCTGCGGTATGGGAGCTCCCTCCTCACCAGCGCCATCCCCCGCAATCTCGTCGATTTCTTCGACATCCAGACAGGCAGAGTCAGTGCGACCCAGGCACAACAGGCCACAGATCCATACCTCTACAGCCTGCTCAACTCGCGCGCCGTGGCCGGCAAGCAGATCGGCAACAACTGGTTCCTCGGCTTGAGCACCGGTTTGTGCTTCGTGAATGCGAACAATTTCCGTGACAACTTCGGATTGAAGCTGGAGTATCGCTTCAATTCGATCTATACTGCGCAGGCGGGCATCGAGCCGGGCTCGAGCGACATCACCTGTGCGCGGAACGCGCCGCAGATCCAGCAGCAGACTCCAAGGCAGTTCGGGTTTGATTTCTTCCGGACGTGGAGGTTCTAGTGACCGAGCTCCGCGAGAAGGATGCGATGGAATGCCGCGCCTGCGGCAACGAGGAGCGAGCGTCCGAAGGCTACCCCTGCACCGATTGCGGCACGTTTATCTGTGTGATGTGCAGCTTCAGGGGCATCCTGAAGTGCCGGGCATGTTCCGAGGCGGAGAAGAAGCCGGCGACTCCGGCGAGCGAGATTCCCCTCATTGACTGGCCCGAGCATTGAGTCCCCGGCATATCCGCGCACGAACTCCGATCGCGCCGGTCCTGAAGGAGCCGCGCGCTGCGGCAACTCAGGAAAACCAGATTCTATTCGGCCACTGCGCCGAGGTCGTCGGGGCAGAGCGGACCTGGTTGCGGGTCAGGGGTGCTGATGGCTACGAGGGCTGGATCCACGAGGGATATTGCGACGAGGCAGAGGGTCCCGAGTGCAGCGAATGGGGGTGGGAGACGAACGCGGAACTTTCGCTGGGTTGCAGGATGCGCGACTCGAAAGGGGCGACAGTCGACCTTCCCCTCGGTGCGATAGTGCGGGACGGCAAGTGCCTGAACGGCCGCTCGATCACACCTGACCGGCGCCGCGAGCTTTTCCCGCCCGAAGCGGACGCGATCGTTGCATCGGCGGTCGGTTTGTACCAGGGGACCTATTACCAGTGGGGGGGCATAACGCCGTGGGGCGCCGACTGCTCAGGCATGGTCCAGACTGTACACGCGCTGCACGGGATAAAGCTCCTCCGCGACGCGTGGCAGCAGGGGACGCAGGGAGTGACAGTCGAGGGCGGGATCGACGCGCTTCAGCCGGCGGATCTTCTCTTTTTCTCCGACCGGGACGACGGCGTCTTGACGCACGTCGCGATGGCGGTATCGTCGCGAAGCCTTGTCCATCTGGCGATCGGTCGCGGCGGTCATTGTATCGAATCACTCGACCGCCCCGATACATATACGACAAGCCTGATGGAGCGGTTCAGGTTCGTCCGGCGGATCCTTGCCCACAGCCGATAACGCGGCGGCGTACCCCCCATCCCCCAGGTAGTAGCCGCCTGTGATGAACGACGCCTCGCTCGTCCTCAGCTCACCATGCCTTTTGGAGCCGGCATTACGACCTGAGCGGCATTGCTGACGTGGAGCGGCACCTCGGCGGTAAGGTCGCCGTCCAGCGATACCTGCATCCTGTAGATGCCGGCGAGGTTGAGCGGCAGGTCGATTACCGCGATGATCGGTAGATCCATCTCCATCGCCGGGTTTGCCCCGGGCGCCACGTTCAGCTCACCGTCTGACGACCACAGCACCTCCCCCTCCGGATTGACCCATGAGAATGTGAGAGTGTGCGCGCCGGTGTCTTCTGTATTCCCCTTCAGCCTCACGACGAAATGGGTCCGGGGGTGCATCGACGGGAAACCGGTCACGGCCAGGGCGTCGAAAACGCCGAGGACGTTGAGCTTTCCTTCCTGGGAAAGGTTTGCCCCGTCTGCGAACACGGCGAATGAGATGTGCATCGGGAGAAAGTAGCAGGAGCGAACAGGTAGCAGCTAGTTTTCGCCGCAATGACCCAGAGCAACGCACCGGCAAGGTTCGGCAAGACCGACGCGCTGCTCCTGCTGATGGCCCTCATCTGGGGTGTCAACTTCAGCGTCGTCAAGTACGGCACCCAGGTCTTCACGCCTCTCGCTTTCACCGGGCTTCGCGTCGGGCTTGCCGCCGTTGTCCTGCTGGCGGTGGCGGCGATGCGCAGGAAACGCAGACCCAACCGCCAGGAGATCCTGGCGCTGATCGCACTCGGCGTCCTCGGCAACGGCCTCTACCAGATTCTTTTCGTCGAGGGAATCGCCCGGACGCGAGTGGGGAACGCCGCACTCATTGTTGCGGCAACGCCTGCATTCATCGCGATCGCCGGAAGGTGGCGCGGGACTGAGCGTATCAACCGGAACGTTGCCGCCGGAATACTCCTTTCGCTCATAGGGGTTGCTCTCGTGGTTCTCGGAAGCGCGCGAAAGGCATCGGGCGAAGCAACGCTTCTCGGAACGCTGCTCGTGTTCGGCGGGACACTGTGCTGGACGACCTTCACCATCCTGCTCCAGCCGTATGCGCGGAGGCTCGATCCGATCCACCTCTCGGCGTTCACGATGTTGGGCGGAACGATCCCGATGCTCGTCGCGACTCCGCAGGCGCTGCTTGCAACCGACTGGTCACAGGTCGGAGCCGGTGCGTGGGCGGCGATCTTCTACGCCAGCGTCCTGTCAATGGGTCTCGCGTATATCTTCTGGTATCGCGGGATGCGCGTGCTTGGACCGACGCGCACAGCCATGTACGGCAACCTCCAGCCGGCGATAGCGATACTCGTTGCATGGATTTTCCTGCGTGAGATGCCTACTGCCTGGCAGGGCATCGGGACAGTAACGATCATGAGCGGCCTTTTCCTGACACGCAGATGAGAGTTGTACTCTTCGACATAGACGGCACGATACTCAGGAGTGGCGGCGTCGGCAGGATCGCCATGGAGCGCGCGCTGACCCGGGTTTTCGGATCGCCCGGCAGCAGTGACTACCACTACGACGGCAAGACTGACAAGCAGATAGTTCGCGAGACGATGCGGCTGGCGGGGTATCCGGACGAGTTTATCGACGAACAGATGCCAGCGCTTCTCAATGAGTACCTTGCCGGACTTCGCAGCGAGCTCGAATCAGGGACACGCACGGTTCACGTTTTTCCCGGGGTGCTGGCGCTGCTCGACGAGCTCGAGCGCGAAGCGTCAGTCGTGCTCGGCCTGCTGACCGGCAACATCGAGCACGGTGCGAGAGTGAAGCTTGGAGCCGCCGGAATCGACATCGAACGGTTCAGGGCCAACGCATTCGGCTCCGATCATGAGGAGCGACCCGAGCTGCCGGCAGTCGCACAACGCCGAGCGGGCGAGCTTCTGGGGGCGGTCGTCGAGGGAAACCGGGTGATCGTGATAGGTGACACGCCGGCCGACATCCGGTGCGGAGAGTCAATCGGCGCGCGCGCAATCGGCGTCGCGACGGGGAGATACTCGGTCGACGAGCTGTCGCGACACGGCCCCTACGCGGTGTTCGAGACACTAGCTGATACCGAGGATGTCATGCAGAGAATCATGAATGCGTGAAGTTGAGCTGAAAAGCGTCGTGCCCGACCTGGCAGTTGCCCGCAGACGGGTCGAAGAGGCCGGCGGAGTGTTGACGTTCGCGGGAAGCCTGTTCGACCTGAGGTACGGCGACGCGGCAGGCTCGCTCGCGAGGGACGATCACGTCGTGCGCCTTCGGGTTTACGAGCGCGACGGCGAGCGCGAGGGCTTCCTCGACTGGAAGGGACCGACCCGTTATGAGAACGGCTACAAGGTCAGGGAAGAGGTATCGACGCGCATCGATGACCCTGCCGCAATGGCTCGCATTCTCGAGAACCTGGGTCTTAGAGTCATAAGGGACATCGAGCGGCGGGTGGCACAGTACACCCTGAAAGGGGCGGTTGTGAGATTTGAGGAGTATCCGAGAATGGACACTCTCGTCGAAATCGAAGGTCCCCCCGAGGCGATCGAGATGGCGATCGAGCTGACGGGCATCCCGAGATCCGGATTCACCCCGGAACGACTCCCCGACTTCACCGCCAGATTCGAGGCACGAACGGGACAAAAGGCAGCACTTTCAGCCCGTGAGCTCGCAGGTGAATACAGCTACAGTGCCGGCGACGCCTGACCCGCTCGGGGCCGTAAAACGTTCACCCTGTGCAGCTTGCCGGTATCCTGATAGATTTACTCGGCAATGAATTCCGGGATTCGGACGGGCCTTCTGGCCGTGACCCTCCTCACGGTCTTTCCCTCGGTCGCACGCGCGCAGGAGAACTCCGCGAAGCGGCTCTCGAGCATCGTAAGTGTTGCGGTCGACGAGTACACGAGGGCGGTCGATGCCACCGGGAAGCTTGTCTCCGAGGAAGAATATCTGGAGACAACGGGGTTTCTCGGGGATGCGAAGGTCATCGCCCAGCGGCTTAAGGGATACAACGCTCCCGCGACCCAGGCGATTTTCGATACGCTCGCAATGGCAGTCGACGCGCGCCTTCCGCCGGGGGATGTGAAGGTCATACTCGCACGCTTCAACGGGGTGCTCGGTGTGGCTGGCGCGCTCGACCTGCCGACCGAGCCGCTGGATCTTGTGAGAGGGAAGGCTCTTTACGTCCAGAGCTGCGCATCATGCCACGGCGACACGGGGCGTGGCGATGGTCCAGCAGCGGCTGATTCGCCGATGCCGGTTCCTCCCATCGGCTCCGCCGATCTCCTGCCTGACCTGACGCCCACAATGGCCTATAACGTGGTAACGGTCGGGGTGCGCAATACACCGATGCCGGCGTTCGGCGAAACGATGCCATCCCAGGACCGGTGGAACGTCATCAACTACATATACCGTCTCCGCGGTGCAATGATGGAGCTTCCGCCGGCTCCAGCTGACGGCGCAGCAGTCGCGAACGAGGCAGCCGCGAACTCGGTCATCGCCCTCCTCGACAGCGCGCTCGAGTTTGCGAAAGCCGGCCGCATGGAGTCCGCCGGAGATCGCGCGCTGGATGCCTACATCGCGTTCGAGCCGCTCGAGACCCGGGCGGGCGCCAGGCAGCCGGGCCTCGTCGCGATGATGGAGCGGCACTTCGCGGACTTCAAGGGAGCCGTCCGCGGACGCGACATAGTGCTGGCGCAGAATGCCCGCAACGCGATCGCGCTGAGCCTTCCGCGAATCGTCGAGCTGACTCGTCCTACCGGAAGTGGCTGGGTCGCATTCTTCCAGTCGTTCCTGATCATCTTCAGGGAAGGTCTCGAGGCAATACTCGTCATCGGCGCAATCGTCGCTTTTCTGATAAAGACAGGCAACCGGGAAAAGCTCCGAACCGTATTGACAGGTGTGGCCCTCGGTCTCGGCGCGAGCGCCGTAATGGCCGTCGTTCTCCAGACTGTCTTCAGCGCCCTGCCGACGACCCGAGAGGTGATCGAAGGCATCACAATGCTCATCGCCGTCGCTGTCCTGTTCTCGGTCAGTTACTGGCTCATCTCAAAGGTTGAAGCTGCGAAGTGGCAGAAATTCATCCATGAGAAAGTGGGCACCGCTCTCGACAAGGGCGGTGGAAAGGCGCTGGCGTTCGTGGCGTTTCTTGCCGTATTCCGCGAGGGTGCGGAGACAGCCTTGTTTTATCAGGCCCTGTTCACCGACGGGAGCGCGATGGCGCCGCTCGTACTGGGTATGGTCGCAGGTTGCGTCGCGCTCGCTGTGATCTTCACGCTCTTCTACCGCTTCGGTATGAGGATCCCGCTCCGGCCGTTCTTCACGGCAACGAGCATCCTGCTCTACTACATGGCATTCGTTTTCCTTGGCAAGGGGATTCGCGAGCTGCAGGAGGGCGACGCCGTTGGCATAACCATCGTCAACGGACTGCCGAGTGTGCCTTCGATGGGGATCTTCCCGAGCCTGGAGACGGTGGTGCCGCAGCTCGTGCTCCTCGTCCTGTTCATGTTCATGATCATAAGGACGTTCGTGCCCCGCCCGCGGATCATGCGGGCGGGCTCTCAGGCGGCGGATTCAAGCGCCTGACAGCGCCACTCCCTCATCCGGTCAGGCTCAGCTGGCTCGGCGGGGGAACAGCAGCGACGACATCCGCTCCCAGCGCCTGTCCCATGTGTGCTCGCTCGTGACGAGCGCGTAATTGCGCTCGATCATCGGCAGGTAAGCGTCGTAATCAGCAAGCAGGCCGAGCACCTGATCCGCTGCGCGATCCATCTCGATTTCGACCACTGGATTGTACCCGAAGAGATCAATCATCTCCGTGGGGGCGTGGCCGAGAACCAGACACTTCGACGCCATCGACTGGAGATAGCGGACGGTCATGGTCTCGATATCACCCGCACGCGCGGGGTGGGTGATACTCGATGGAACGCAGATTGAAATTCGCGACCGCGCGAGGCCGTCCGAGAGCTGCTCCCGGTCCGGAAAAACAAGCGTGCCTTTCTGTTTCTCGAAGAGATAACGCTTCCCGGCGCGCTCCAGCGCCGGCACGATCAACTCGTGATGAGCATCGAATTTCCTCCCGAGCTGCAGAACGTCGATGTCACGCTCCCCGGCGGCTCTGCGCTTGTAGCGCGCAGGGTCGACCCCTTCCGGTACCCAGATGAACGTGCAGCTCTCGGAAACGGGGGCCAGGCGTTCAGCCGCCTGTCGCGACGATACGAATGCGTACTGCACTCCCCAGTCTGCGACAAAACGCGTTATCGCCCGGTGCGTCGCCGGCCATGCGTCAAAGATGTATACGCTTTTCCGCGCCGTGCGCGAGAACCACGGCGCAAGCGGCACCGGGGCGAGGTCCATCATCACCGCGAAGTAGTCCGGGTCTTCGATCGCGGCGCTTCGGCGGCCCGCTCCAAGCACCGCTCCGGAGTCGAGCCCGATGCGGGCCAGAATTCCAGCGGCGGCCGTGATCCCCGCTTTCACGACGCGGTTCATCCTGGCCGGAGTGACACGCATGTCGCGTAACATCGCCGACTCCAGCTCCTCGACGATGTCATGCGATACGTGATACTGCCGCGGCCGGCGTACAATGAGCTGCATGCCCGCCGCTACCGGTTATGCAGTGCGCGGCGACGGGCGCGATTGCGAGCCCGGCTTCTCGTACCACCTCATGTACATCCACACGGCGCCGAAGAGCGCGAAGCCGATAGCGATCACCTGCGCCGCTGTGAGTCCAAGGGCGAAAAACCTGTCGTCCTTCGCGCGAAAGATCTCGACGATAAACCGCTCGACGCCGGCAAGAAGACAGTACGCTCCGAACAGCCATCCCGGCCCGTGCACACGGTGACGCAGCTTCCAGATGATGAAGAACATCACGGTGCCCATTGCGACTTCGTACAGCTGAGTCGGATGCACGGCCACAACCTCGCTCGGCGACATTCCCTCGGGGAAGCGAACGCCGAACATGCTCGACATGTTTCCGACCGTCGATGGCGGGGCGCCCTCAGGGAACATCGTCGCGAGGGGACCATTCCACGGGCGGCCATAATCGTCCCCGACTGCCCAGCAGCCCGTTCTGCCGACGGCATAAGCCGCAGGCAGCGCAACAGCCACCGAATCGCTCACCCGCGCCACGCCGAGCCGCTTGCGCATCACCACGAAGGTCACTGCAATGATTCCCCCGATCAGCCCGCCCCAGAACACGAAGCCGGCGCGGCTCCACAGCGACGACATGTCCTGCATAAGGATGGCGTAGTAGATCTTTGCGCCGAGGAGACCTCCGATCACCGCGGCGAAAACCATGTCGCCGGCGGCTTCGCCATCCTGCCCGCGCCGCTCCATCTCGTTCTGCGTCATGATCTGCCCGATGACGAAGGTGAGCAGCATCGCGAACCCGAACCCCGTGAACTGCAGAGGACCGAGGCTGTATGAGACCGGATGATGGATTATCTGCGCGAAGATGACTGGCATTTGTATTGTCGGTGAGGTCAGGCTGCGATAAGGCCGGGAATCGGCTGGCTCGCGAAAGCGTTCAGGTCGAGCCCGGAGCGCTCTCCCATCTCGAAACGAAAAAGTCCAACACGCGCGATCATCGCGGCATTGTCTGTCGCGAGCCTCGGCGCCGGAGCATGAACCGCGGACACATCAGCGCCGGCCCGCATCGCCTCGGCGAGTGTCCTGTTGCACGCAACTCCGCCGCCAAGCACGATCTTCTCCCGGCCGAATGCCGCGGCTGCGCGCCTTGTTTTCTCGACGAGTGATCCTATCAGCGCGTCCTGAAAGCCGCGGGCGATGTCGGCCCTGTCCCGCTCGATGTCGTCGGTTGACTTCACCGCATTCAACACCGCGGTTTTGAGGCCGCTGAAGGAGAACTGATAATAATCGTCATCAGCTGGTGAATCATTGCCGCGCACCATCGGCTTCGTGAACCTGAAACGCCTGGGATCGCCCTCGAGCGCCAGCGCCTCTACGTGTCGTCCGCCGGGATATGGCAGTCCAAGGAGCTTGGCCACCTTGTCGTAGGCTTCGCCTGCTGCGTCGTCGCGCGTTGACCCGAGGAGCCGGTATCGGCCCCACTCTTCGACGTCGAGGAGCATCGTATGCCCGCCCGAGACGAGGAGCGCTGTGAACGGCGGAACCGCATCCGGGTGGTCGAGGGAGGTGGCGAAGAGATGTCCTTCCATGTGATGGACGCCGACAACCGGGATACCGCGCGCGAAAGCAAGCGATTTCGCGTAGCAGACGCCGACGAGCAGGGCGCCGATGAGTCCCGGCGCCGACGTGACAGCTATTGCGTCGAGCGCGGGCAGTGAAATCTTCGCATCACCGAGTGCTCTCGAGACAACCGGGGCGATGCTCGTCAGGTGCGCCCGGGACGCGATCTCCGGAACCACTCCGCCGAAGACCTTGTGTACGTCCTGCGAAAGAATGACGAGCGACCTGAGAGTCACATCGTCGCCGCTTCCCTCGAGAACTGCGGCGGACGTCTCGTCGCACGACGTTTCGATCCCAAGAATCGTCGGCATTGCTCAGCCTGCTGCCTGGGCTAGAAGCCGCTCAATGAGCGCCCTGTTCTCGGCGGAATTCCAGTCGTGGGCACCGAGATGTTTCCGGCGTATCACGCCGTCGCGCCCGATTATCACGGTTTCCGGATAACCGGATGTCTGGTAGTCACGGGCGACCTTCCCCATCTGGCCGCCCGGATCATGGAGGATCTCGAACGTCAGGCCGAACTCGGTGGCGAAGCTGCGAATCTGCGGAGCCATTCCGGGATCATCCACGCTTACCGCGACGACCTTGAGACCCCGAGGCGAATACGCCCTGTGCAGCTGCTCGATGCTCGGCATCTCCACGCGACAGGGTGCACACCATGTTGCCCACAGGTTGAGCAAAACGACGCTGCCGCGATAGTCAGCCAGGGTCTTCTCCACTGGCGGATCGTCGAGTGTCACTGCCGTGAAGTCAGGTGCGGTGGCTCCGACGCCGACAGGCGAGATTTCATTGCCAACCAGCGTCCTGAGCGCGCCATATACCCCCGCGAGGGCGGCGAGAAGCAGGAGCGCGACAGCAAGCTGCCTCCGGCCGCTCATGCCAGCTCCAGGCACTCGCGCCGCAACGCGGCGATCTCGGCCATCGGATCGTGGGCGGTGAAAACGGCGTTGCCAGCGACGAACGTGTCAGCACCGGCCCGCCACACCTGCCTGATCGTTTCGCGCGAGATTCCGCCGTCGACTTCGAGCGCTGCGCCGCTTCGCAGATCGTCGAGCATCTGGCGGGCGCGCGCGACCTTGTCGATCGATGAGGGGATGAATTCCTGTCCGCCGAACCCGGGGTTCACCGTCATCACGAGCAGCAAGTCGAGATCGCCGAGGGCCTCCCGGACGGCGACGAGTGATGTCGCTGGGTTGAGAGCCGCACCGGCAAGGCAGCCGAGCTCGCGAATCTTCGCGAGATGCCGCTGAAGGTGCGGAGTTGCCTCCACGTGAATCGTGAGTCCGGTCGCACCGGCAGCGGCGAAACTCTCGAGATAACGCTCGGGTTTTTCAACCATGAGGTGAACGTCGAGCGGAAGCGAAGTCGCCTTCTGCGCTGTGCGAATAACCTTCTCGCCAAACGTGATATTTGGAACGAAATGTCCGTCCATCACATCGAGGTGAATCAGGTCCGCGCCCCCCTCCTGGCACATTGCGATCTCTTCCGCAAGCCTCCCGAAGTCGGCGCTGAGGATCGACGGCGCGATGCGGGCCTTCATCATGGCTCCCGCCGGATTGAGTCGACAGGCGGAACCGGAGCCGGAGGTGGCGGCGCCACCGGCTGAATTGGTTGAATCGTCGGCGGAGGAGGAAACCGTGAGACTCGAAGACTCACGTTCGCCCCGGATGAAACCGTTGCGCCCGGTGACGGCATCTGCCCGAGTACGGTGTTCTCCGGCAGAAAGGAGCTGGTGTCTGTGCTCGTGCCGCCGAGCCGCAGTCCGAGCTGCTCGATGGTCGAGCGTGCGTCGGCGAGTGTCCTTCCGGTGAGATCGGGAATCTGCACCGTCGCCGGTCCCTGGCTGAGCGTGATGCTGACTGTTGCCGGCAGCTCGAGCGTTGTCCCCGGCTCGGGATCGCTCGAAACCACCGCACCGCGAGGCTCGGTGCTCATCTCCTGCGAAACGCTCCCGAACTGAAAGCCGGCGGTCTCGATCGCGATGCGCGCCTGCTGCTGCGAGCTGCCCCTCACCTCCGGCACAGTCGCAGTTCTCTGGCCCCCGCTCACGGCGAGCGTGACCTCCGCGCCGCGCTTCTGGAGGCTTCCGGCGGGTGGATCCTGCTCGAGAACGATGTCCGCGGGTGTCGTTTTGTGAAACCTTGTCTGGCCCCTGAGGGCGCCGAACCCTGCTTCGTCGAGAAGAGCCACCGCCTCGCTCCAGGTCTTTCCCACAACCCGTGGAACCCGGCCGTCGTCGGGCAATACATCGGCGGGGAACGCGAAGAGGAACAGCAACAGGTAGGCGATTAGAAATCCGCCTACCGAGACAAGGAAATATGGGAACGCGCGCCGCGAAAGCGCGCGAACGCTCACCTACTGGCTCCTTCGAAGGCGGGCAGCGAACGCGCCATCACTGCCATGGACCTGAGGAAGGACGCGAAGAAATCCGCGATCCATCGTGTCCGCGGGGACCGTACCCTGAGGCGGCGGCTCGAGTGTCCAGTCGGGATTGCGCGCGAGGAAATCCTCTATCTGCGCATCGTTTTCCTCGGGCTCGAGCGAGCAGGTGCTGTAGATGAGCAGGCCGCCCGGCCTGACGACCTTTGCCGCCTCGCGAAGTATCGAGGCCTGGAGTGACGCCATCACGGGTATGTCGGAAATCCTGAGCCTCCACCTCGCGTCGGGATGCCGGCGGAACGTTCCGGTGCCCGTGCATGGGACGTCGATGAGCACCGCATCGGCGGCGCGGATCGCCGGGCTTCGCGCGTCTGCAACAGCGACGAGAAGATTATCCGCTTCAAGGCGCGCACGGTTCTCGAGCAGCCTGACCAGCCGCTGCGGCGACCAGTCAGAGGCAAGCACGAGCCGCGCGTTGCGAGTGAGCTCGAGTGCCTTGCCGCCTGGCGCGGCGCAAAGATCCGCGACGAGTCCTCCCGGTGGAATCGCCGCGTATTGCGTGACGAGAGTGGAGCCCGGATCCTGAACGAAGAACAGTCCCTGCTTGAACGAGCCAAGCTCGGTCAGCGAGATCCCGCCCGCGATCTGGATGCTGTCGCGCGCGAGCGGCGCGTCCTCGATATCGACGCCCGATGCCTCGAGCATCGCCTCGAGCTGTTCGCGGACGATGCCATATGGCCGGAGCACCACGGGCGCCTCGGCGTTGTTCTTCATCAGCAGGATCGCGGTTTCCTCCTCGCCCCACCGCGACAGCCAGCGGCCGACGAGCCACCTCGGGTGCGAGTACTTCTGCGCGAGGGCGTCGAGCCGGTTTTCAGGCGCGGGAACGGGGAGATCTCCGCTCTCCCTGTCGATCCGGCGAAGCACGGCGTTCACGAGCTTGCTCGCTCCGATCCCGTGTCTCACCTTCGCGAGCTCGACAGTCTGCGCAATCGCCGCATATGCCGGCACGCTGCCCATGTGGATCAGCTGATAAACGCCGAGGCGCATGAGATCGACGAGATCTTCATCGACCCGGCTCAACCCGCCACGGACGCGCTCCTCGAGGATTGCGTCGAGGGCACCGCGCTGGCGCAGCATTCCGTAAACCAGCTCACGCAGCCACCGGCGATCACGCGCGTCGAGCCCGGAAGTCCGGCGCTCGAACGAGCTGTCGAGCATCTCGCCAGAGCGCAGGTCAGCGCAGATACCCGCCGCTGCGACACGCGCCTGCGTTACACCACCGACGACAAGCTGAACCCCTCCATCGTGCGGGTTCATGATTCGAGCATACCCTTGACCGGAGACGAAGGTACTGCGACCTCGCGCCGCGGCATCCGTCCCGCCAGATACGCGTGGCGCCCGGCATCGACAGCGAGGCGCATTGCGGTCGCCATTCGCACGGGATCAGAAGCGGCCGCGATTCCCGTGTTCATAAGGATCCCGTCAACGCCCTGCTCCATGACGATGCATGCATCCGAAGCCGTGCCGACCCCTGCGTCAACTATGACGGGTACGCTGAGCCGCTTCTTGATGGTCCTGATGGCGTAGGGATTCAGCATGCCGAGGCCCGAGCCGATTGGCGATGCGAGCGGCATCACGGCGACAGCGCCGGCTTCCTCGAGCCGAAGTGCTGTAATCAGGTCGTCGTTGGTGTACGCCATCACCTTGAAACCTTCGGCTACCAGCGTGCGCGTTGCCTCGAGCAGCCCCGCGGTGTCAGGCAGAAGAGTTTCCTCGTCACCGATCACCTCGAGCTTCACCCACTCGTTGAACCCGGCCGCCCTTGCAAGACGCGCGTAGCGAATAGCTTCGTCGGCGGTGTAGCAACCGGCCGTATTCGAGAGCAGAAAAAATCGCGAGGCATCGAGGTGATGAAGAATGCTCTCCTCCCGGCCGCGGTCGAGATCCACACGCCTGACCGCAACGGTCACGACTTCGGCGCCTGAAGCATCTATCGCGCGGACCATCTCCGCGCTCGACGAGTATTTCCCGGTCCCCACCATCAGGCGCGAGCGGAACTCGCGGTCGCCGATTACAAGAGGCGCGACGCCGAGCTCGGATTCGACGGCGACTCCCATCAGCCGCCGCCTACGAAATGAACTATCTCGACCACATCGCCGTTGCTGAGGCCACGGTCAGTGTATTCGTCACGATCGCGGAGGATCGACCGGTTGTGCTCGACGACCACAAGCCTGGGGTCGATCTCCAGCGAGCCGAGGAGGCTCGCAATGGTGCTATTTCGAGCCAGCTCCCGGGGAGCGCCGTTGACCGTCAGCGTAATTGTTCCGCTCGCTTCCGGACTCTGAATCATAAGCCGAAATATAGCGCGTGACGGGCTCCGGAAACGCAGTCGCGGCCGCGGGTGAGAGGCGCGTTCCCATGCCATCCGCGCTGTCCGGAAGTACTTCCTGAACGCCGTCCCATGCAGCTCCGCGGATCGTTGCCACACCGTGGGCTCCCGCACGAAGAAGTGCCGGCACATCGCCAGGCGTGATCCCGCCGATGGCGATTACCGGAACGCGAACTGCTGATGCAACCCGCTCGATGAATTCGATCCGCGCAGGTTTCCGGCCCGCATGGCTGGGCGTCTCGAAGACGGTTCCGGCAACGCACCACGCGGCTCCGGCCGCTTCCGCCTCGAGCGCTTCTTCGACGCTGTGGATGCTCGTCCCCACCGGCATGTTGCCGGCAACGAGAAGTGCGTCTGCAACCTCGAGCGAGTGCGAGGCAAGCTGGGCGCCCCTGGCGCCGACAGCCCGCGCGACATCGACCCGGTCATTCACGATGAGCCAGCATCCCGATGTGTCCTGCAGCGCCGCAAGCTCCCCGGCGATGTCGTGGAATCGTCTCCCATCGAGCCGCGAGGACCTGAGATGCACGGCGCCTCGCGGGCCGAGCGCACGCATGATCGAGGAAGCGCGCGACACGAAGTCCTCCTGGAGCACCGCTCTCGAGTCGGTGACCGCGTGAACGACCGGGAAGTCGCGCATCACGCGGCGATTCTTCATGTGCCCAGCGTATCCCCTGCCGCGATGCCCCGGCCGCGTGACCATTCACCCCCGGTCATGCGTCCTTTGCCCGCAGGCTTCACGTCGCGAACAGAGAGGAGCCCGTCCCCGCAGGCGACCATCAGTCCCTGCCGAACACCGACCACCCGGCCAGGCTCGGCCTCGACTGGCTCGCCGTGCTCGCCGTGCTCGCCGTGCTCGGGACGCGCGCCGAACAGCTTTACGTCGAGGCCGCCAAGCGTCGTGAATGCGCCCGGCTTTGGATCGTA
>JBPPMU010000038.1:0-3269 GCA_051306215.1 Gemmatimonadaceae bacterium
AGAAACTTCAACTCCCGGTGTGTGAGGTATCCCGTGAAGATCACCGTGTCGTGCCGCAGCAGCCGGCGGGCCGACTCGAAGTAGTCGTCTTCCTCTCCACGGCTTGCGAGGCCCTCGAAAAATCGCGTAAGCTCCACAAGGTCAGCTGGCGCATCTTCGCCTTCCGGAGAACCTTCAAGCCGGTGTCCCCAGGACACGATCGCGCGAACGAGATCGCGATCGCCTCTCTGCAAGGCAGCTATCAACGCTTCCAACGGTTCCCTCAGCGGACCATGGCCGACGACAATGATGTGGGTTTCCGGCGCTTTCTCAAGAATCCGCGGAAGCGCGGCGATCACGGCGTGGATTCCCTTCGGTGAAATAATTCGGCCTGTGAAGAGCAGCACCGGATCGTTGGCCCAGTCGACGGATTTCAGCTTCGCTTCGACATCTGCGTCAGGCAGCTTCCCATCGTATCGCGCGTTTCCCGTGAAGAGCGACTTCAATTCCGCTCTCCCCAGCCTGCCCGACACCGTCGCTCTCAGCGACATCGACTGCTCGGCGCTCTTCCCGCGGGGTATGCCGGCGACGGAGCTCAGGAGTGACGCAATGTTCGAGGCGCGGCCTTGACGCTCCACTGGCTCGAACTGTGATGAATCGACGCCGAGGTGGAGCTCTGTGAACTTCGATGCGATATCAGGGAGTTCGGGGAAGACGGTGGTCACCCGTTCCCGCATCTCTCCGCCGATCACGAAAACCCTTCGCGAGTCAGCGAGGGCCGAAGCGGCGTAGCGCCTGAAGCGGTCGTCTTTTTTCACTGCGTATTCGATCCCGCTTCCGTGGGGCATTATCGCGAACGGGATTCCGGTTTCATGACTTATCCGCTGGGCGACGACAGGCATCAGGACAACGTGGTTTGCGTGGATCGCGTGAATGTCGTGTTCACTGGCTATCCGTCGCACAACATCGACGTTGCGCTGTATGTAAAGCTCGATCACGTCATCAGGCAGCTCGACCATCGGGACCACGTGATCGTACTCCTCGTACTTGTCAGCGACGAACACAGGCAGGATCTCACCGATCTCCGGCTGGTGGAGGATGCATTTGCCCGGGTATGGGGTATCACGTTGAAGCTTCGTCTCAACCTCTCCCGACAGGCGATGCCGGTAGGCCTCGGCGATCGCCCCGTAGCGGTCAGGATGGTTTTCCTGACATACGAGGTGGACGGTCTCGCCTTTCCGGCAGAGGGCCGTGATGATCGAGCGAGTCCAGAGGTTGCTGCCCGAGCCCTCCAGGAGCCATCCGTGGAGTAGGCAGATCACCGTCGGGCGCCAGGGCTTGCGGCTGTGGAATCCATGGGCACGATTCGCGCAAGAGTTTGGGGGCCGCGGCAGGGTTGAAAATGCATTACAGCGATCAATTTACATTCGGAGAGTCAACGATGATCCCCCACAAGACACGTAACCTCGTGACGGCTTCCTGCGTCGCGTTCTCGATCGCCTGTACCGGAAGCACGACTACGGCAACTCAGGCCCCTTCGCCCGCTCCATCGACGGTTGCAAGCACAAATCCACTTCTCGCGCCGTGGACCGGTCCGTATTCAGGCGTTCCGGCATTCGACCGCGTAAACGTCGCCGACTTCAAGCCCGCGCTCGAGGCGGCAATGGCTGAGACGCTGGCCGAAGTTGACAGGATTGCGAACAACCCGGCAGCGCCCACGTTCGCGAACACTATAGAGGCGCTAGAGCGCGCGGGAGCTTCGTTCGACCGCGTGACCACTTACTACGGAATCTGGAGCTCGACGATGAACGGGCCCGAGTTCCAGCCCGTGCAGCGCGAGATGGCTCCGAAGCTTGCCGCCTATTCGGACCAGATAAACCAGAACACCGCGCTCTTCAAGAGGATCGAGGCAGTTTACAACTCACCGGCAAAGTCGACCCTCACGCCCGAGCAGCGGCGGCTTGCCTGGCTCTACTACACGAATGCGGTAAGGTCGGGCGCAAGACTCGACGCTTCGGCGAAAGCGCGTCTCTCGGAGATCAACCAGCGGCTCGCCGCGCTTTTCACGAGCTTCAGCCAGAACGTGCTCGCCGACGAAACTGACCAGATACTCGTTCTCGATAGCGAAGCAGACCTGGCCGGACTTCCTCAGGGACTTCGCGACGCCGCATCGGCTGCCGCGACCGCGAAGAATCAGCCAGGCAAGTGGGTGATTACCAACACCCGCTCGTCGATCGATCCGTTCCTCACATATTCGGACCGACGCGACCTACGTGAAAAAGCGTGGCGAATGTTCGTAAACCGCGGCGACGGTGGCGGCGCGACTGACAACAAGCAGTACATCACCGAGATCCTCCAGCTTAGAGCGGAGCGCGCCAAGCTTCTCGGATATCAGACTCATGCGCACTGGCGGCTCGAGAACGCGATGGCGAAGACGCCTGAGCGCGCGATGGAGCTGATGGAGGCAGTGTGGAAACCGGCGGTGGCGAGAGTCGGCGAAGAGGTCGCGGACATGCAGAAGCTCGCGGCATCTGAAGGCCAGAACATCACGATCGAGCCGTGGGACTATCGCTACTACGCTGAAAAGGTGCGGAAGCAGCGCTACGACCTCGACCAGAACGCGGTGAAGCCGTACCTCCAGCTCGAGAAGCTGAGGGAGGGAATGTTCTGGGTTGCTGGCGAGTTGTTCGGCTTCGAGTTCTCACCGGTTACAAACGTGCCGGTGTATCACCCGGACGTTAGAGTGTGGGAAGTGAAGGACCGCACGAGCGGCCGGCACATCGGCTTGTGGTACTTCGATCCCTACGCGCGTCCGGGCAAGCGATCGGGCGCATGGATGAACTCGTACAGGCGCCAGCAGAAGTTCGACGGCGCTGTAACGACTATCGTGTCTAACAACTCGAACTTCGTGAAGGGCGCGCCGGGTGAGCCCGTTCTCATTTCCTGGGATGATGCGACGACTCTTTTCCACGAGTTCGGGCATGCGCTGCACGGGCTCTCATCGAACGTGTCGTACCCGGCGCTCGCGGGCACCGCTGTGGCGCGCGATTACGTCGAATTCCCGTCGCAGCTTCTCGAGCACTGGCTGGCGACTCCCGAGGTGCTGCAGAAGTTCGCGCTTCATTATCAGACGGGGCAGCCGATTCCGCAGGAGCTGGTCGACAGGATCAAGCGGGCTGATACGTTCAACCAGGGCTTCGAGACTGTCGAGTACCTTTCCGCGGCTCTCGTCGACATGAAGATGCATCTCGCCGGCGATACGCCGATCGATGCTGCGACGTTCGAGCGGG
>JBPPMU010000039.1:0-5115 GCA_051306215.1 Gemmatimonadaceae bacterium
CTCGAGCCGTTCACGGGGCCTTTCGAAAAGCTTGCCGGCTTTGCACCTGTCCCATCCGGATCGGTTGGATTTCGTCCCGGTCAGGCCAGATCCGGCGATGCTCACGCAGTCCCAGGTTGGATTCCGAATGCCTGGTACGCCTGGCCGCGAACCACAAACGATGCATTCGCTGCGGCGAACAGGCTTCTCAAGGCCGGTCACGCGGTCCACACGCTCACACGTCCAACGAACATTGGGGGGCACGTGTGGCCGGCAGGGACTTTCCTCGTTAAACCTGATCGAGCCGGAAGCGTAGCCAGACAGTTATCACCGGAGCGGGGCGTAACCTTCTCGCTCACGTCAGCGCCGCCGGCTGAAGCGACCAAACGCCTCAGGGTTCCGCGGATCGGCCTCTGGGACGTGTACGGCGGGTCGATGTCATCGGGATGGATGCGTTTCGTCTTCGATCAATTCGAATTCCCGTACGAAGTTGTTTTCGCCCAGGATCTTGACAGAGGGGGACTGAACTCCCGGTTCGATGTGATAATCCTGCCCGACGATGCTTCGTTGACGGCGGCAGATACAGTTCGCGGGTTCGAATTCCGTGGGCAGCCGCCGCGCGAAAAGGTGCCGCCGGAATGGCGGAACCGGCTGGGCGGAATAACTGTCAGCAAGACGCTGCCGCGGCTCAGGGAATTCGTGGAGAATGGCGGAACGCTGCTGGCTGTCGGCGAGTCCTCGGAAATCGCATTCCAGTTGGGGTTGCCAGTCACGAATGCGGTGGTGGGAGATGACGGGCGACCACTGCCTCGCGCGACGCACTACATGCCGGGCTCGGTGCTGTCGGTAGCCGTTGACACAACGCATCAGGTCGCGTGGGGAATGCGGGGGCGAACCGACGTCTTCTTCAACAACGACAATGCGTTCCGCCTCACCCCCGGCGGCAATGCGAGGGCAGTGGCGTGGTTCGACAGCGAGGCACCGCTCAGAAGCGGGTGGGCGTGGGGGCAGCATCTCCTGAAAGGAGCAGCCCAGGTCGTCGTTGCACCGCTGGGTAAGGGCGAGGTCGTGCTTTATGGACCTCAGGTACATTTCCGGGGTCAGAGTCATGGAGCGTTTCCTTTCCTGTTCAACGGGATTTTCTACGGGCAGACGCGCTGAATGAAACGCGCGCACGCGCGGCACGGAGGGTTGGGAGTGATGGGAAATCGGGTTGGCACACCGTCGTTGAAGGGGCTCGCGACCGCCTTGCTGTTGTCACTGGCATCCGCGGCATGCTCGAGTGCGATACTGCCGGGAAGCGATCCGGCGCCGGATGAGGGACCTCCGGCCAGCGCGATAACGTCGTCGCGCGATCTCGTGCGCGAGATGCACGACAGGTGGGCAGGCAGGTGGTACCAGACGCTCAAGTTCGAGCAGTCGAACACCTTCTACACGTCGTCGGGCAGGGAGGAGAAGTCGCGCTGGGTGGAGAACCTGTCAGTGCCCGGCAAGCTGAGAATCGATTTTACTCCGCTGTCCAACAGAAGCGGGCTCCTGATTCTCAACAACCGCGTGACGACGTTCGACAACGGCCGCCGCCTTGAGACCCGCCGGTCGATCCAGCCGATCCTCACGCTGACCGCCGACGTTTACGCGATTCCGCCCGCGATAACCATCAGGAGACTCGATTCTCTCAAGATCGACCTCGACAAGTTCAGGCCCGACCGCCTCGACAGGAAGCGCGTGTATGTAATGGGAGCGGAGAAGGACGACCTCGAGTCAAATCAGATCTGGATAGATGCCGAGAGGCTGCTTCTCGTCCGTCTGATCCAGAGCGAAACGCGCGCTGGGCGCAAGGTGGTTACCGATACGCGCGTGGGTGGCTACAAGGACATCGACGGATTCCCTGTCGCGACCGAGTTCATGTCGCTCCGTGACGGCAAGCCGTATTTCAGGGAGGAGTACGAGAACATCAGGGTCAACGAGCCGATACCCGCGTCGGTTTTCGATCCCACCAGGTGGGCTCGCAGACCCGCGAGCTGAATCAGCGAGCCGCTTCGCCCTCGAGGTACGTGTAGCCCTCCAGCCCTGCCACGTAGTCGGCGATGAACGTATTCGCCTCCTGCCGGGTTATTCCCTTAGCGGCTGCCACCTTGCGCCTGAACGTCGCGAGGAGATCCGACGCCCTGAACTGGACGTATGCAAGCACCTCGGTGACAGTGTCCCCGTGCACGAGCTCCGCAACCTCGTAGCCATCCTTTGACAGCCGGATGTGCACAGCGTTGGTGTCGCCGAAAAGGTTGTGAAGGTCGCCGAGGATTTCCTGATATGCGCCAGTGAGGAAAATGCCGAGGATGTACGCCTCGCCGTCGCTGAAGGGGTGAAGCGCCAGACTCGGTTTCGCGGCCGACCTGTCTCCTATGAACTTCTCGATTTTTCCATCGGAATCGCACGTCACGTCCTGAAGCGTTCCCCGCCGCGTCGGCTCTTCGCCCAGACGATGAATCGGCATGATCGGGAAGAGCTGGTCTATCGCCCAGCTGTCGGGAAGCGACTGGAAGAGGGAGAAGTTGCAGAAGTAGCGATCGGTGAGCGTAGCCTCGAGGTCCTCGATTATGTCTGCGTATTCCTCGCGGTCCTGCTGCGCCAGCCGCGCGACTGACGTAATAGTCGCTATGTAGATCTGCTCGGCGAGAGCCCTGTCGCGGAGTGTGAGGACTCCGCTGTTGAAGAGCTCCTGCGAGCGATCCTTCGCGAACGTTGCATCGTGGTAAACCTCACGAACGCGGCGGCGGCTTATCGCCTCGTAGTCGGCAGCCATCTCGTGAAGGAACGTGTGATCGTCCTCGCCGAGGGTCGGCATCTGGTTGTCGGCCTGCGACTCGACGTCTATGACGCTCAGCAGGAGGAGAGCGTGATGCGCGGTGAGCGCCCGCCCCGACTCACTGATAATGTGAGGCATCGGAAGCTCGAGCTCACGGCACGACTCGGCGAGGGTGTAAACAACGTCGTTGGCATATTCCTGGAGCGAGTAGTTAACGCTCGCCTGTGAGGTTGCCGAGTTGGAGCCGTCGTAGTCGACGCCGAGTCCTCCGCCTACGTCGACGTGCGTGATATCGACTCCCATCGAGCGGAGCTCAGCGTAGTAGCGTGATGCTTCCTGGAGACCTGCCTTGATGTACCGGATGTCGGTGATCTGGGATCCAAGGTGGAAATGGATGAGCTTGAGCACGTCGAGCCGGCCGTCGGCGCGAAGCCTGTCGACGAGTTTTACGAGCTGGGCGGTGCCGAGGCCGAACTTCGATTTCTCTCCGCCGCTTTTTGCCCACCGCCCTGATCCCTCCGAGTGGAGCTTGATTCGCACTCCCGCCGTGGGGGTGACTCCGAGCTCGTCGGCGACTCTCAGGAGGACTTCCACCTCGCTCAGCTGCTCGAGCACGATGAACACCTTGTGACCGAGCTTCTGTCCCATCAGCGCGAGGCGCATGAACTCGTCGTCCTTGTATCCATTACAAACGATGAGGTGGTCCGTGTGCTCGGCCAGTGCGAGCACCGCCTGGAGCTCCGGCTTGCTTCCGCACTCGAGGCCGACGCCTGATTCCTTTCCGAATTCGACGATCTCCTCGACCACGTGGCGCTGCTGGTTGACCTTGATCGGGTAGACCGTAGTGTAGCCGCCCGTGAACTCGTACTCGCGGATCGCGCGCTGAAATCGCTCAGTGAGTGATTCGATGCGGGAGCGAAGGATGTCAGAGAATCTCAGCAGCAGGGGGAGTCCGACACCCTGCGCCTCGAGGTCGTTGGCAAGCTCGAACAGGTCGAGCTCGCGTGACGGGTCGTCTGACTCAGGCCTGACGACTACGTGGCCCTTGTCATTGATGTCGAAGAAGCCGATTCCCCAGCCTTCGATGTTGTAGAGCTGTCGCGCGGAATCTGTCGTCCACTTCGTTTCGCCCGTCGGGGTGCCCGTCATCGAAGGCGCATGGGTCATCGTCATGCCGAAAGTTTAGGGCATGAGGACTCGATGCGGTACCGGCTAGGGATACAAGGTTTCCATCACCCAGTTTTCGCCCGAGCGGCTGTAGAGATGGCGCTCGTGGAGCCGGCCGGGCCGCGCCTTCCAGAATTCGATGCGGTCGGGGCGGAGCCTGAAGCCGGACCAGAAGGGGGGCCGCGTCACCTCCGCGCCGTCGAACCGCTCCTCAACTTCGGCGATTCTTATCGCGAGATCGCTCGCGTGCTCGATGGCCTGGCTCTGGATCGAAGCCCATGCGCCGACCTGGCTTTCGCGCGGGCGGGTGGCGAAGTATTCGTCGGCTTCCTCATCACTGACCTGTGTGACGGATCCTTCGGCCCTCACCTGCACCTCGAGCGTGGGCCAGTGAAAGCAGATCGCGGCGATCGGGTGCGTGCGAAGGTCGCGCCCTTTCCGGCCCTCGAGGTTCGTGTAGAAGACGAATCCGTCCTCGTCGACCGACTTCATGAGGACAATCCTCACCGAGGGGGCGCCGTTCATCCCGATTGTTGCGAGCGACATCGCGTTCGGCTCGGGCAGGATGGCGCGATCGATCTTCTGGGCCTGGGCGTAGAGCCGGTTGAAGCGGCTGAGCGGGTTTTGAACGGGGTATGGAGTCGGCATGTGTGGGGTCAGTCTGACGCGGGGCGAAATACCACCGCGGTGCTGTCGCTGTACCATTTTGCCCATCCGGGCTCGCGCTCGAGTCCTCGCGCGAGGCGGGAGTCCGGATGGATTATCAAGGTCCTGATGTTCCAGCGCGCGATCTCATCCTGCCAGCCGGGCTGGACCGCGTCGATCATCGAGTACACGTGCGTAGTTGAGTCGTTGAACTTGAGCGGGTCCACCACGAGGCGCGCTGACGGCCACGAATACATTATATAGCCGCCCCACTCCCATGACTCGAAGATTCGATCCTGATCGAGCCCGGCGGCCCGCAGGCCGGCGACCGCGGCGACGGGGAATTTCCGGGGGCTGAAGGCTTCGCGGATCAGCTGTTCGCCGAGCAGGCGGCCCCGGTTGAGGCCTAAAGCGAGCAGGGCGATTGCGACGGGCACTGCGTAAAGTCCCGGCCTTGTTGTCTTGTCGAGTCGGGCGATCTCCGCGAACCAGCGGAAACGCCGAGCTGTTTCGGGCCA
>JBPPMU010000040.1:0-22867 GCA_051306215.1 Gemmatimonadaceae bacterium
CTCCCGGTCGTAATTCTCTTCCCGTTCCGGAGGATCAGCATCTGGTCGCCCTGGTCGAACGGCTGCGCTGCGCGGATGTGTGACGTGTTCACTATCACCGAGCGGTGAACACGAAGGAACGAAGAAGGAAGGCGGGTCTCGATCCGGCTGAGCGGCTCGCGCACATCATACGCGGAATCGGCCAGGTGAACCCGTGCAATGTCGTCCCGCGCCTGAATCCAGTAGATCTCGGCGGGATCGAGAAAGAGGATCTTGCCTGACACCTTCACCGCAAAACGGCCGGCAGTCCCGCCGAGCGATGAGAGTTTTCTCATCAGCGTCGAGAGCTGCAACGCGGTATCACTCTCACCTGACTCGCGGATCCTTCTCGCGGCGCGGTCGAGCGTGCGATTGAATCTCTCTTCATCCACCGGCTTCAGGAGATAGTCGACCGCGCCGACCTCGAAAGCCTCTATCGCGTATTCATCGAATGCCGTCGTGAAAATCACAGCCGGCATGTCAGCCGCACCTATCTCGCTTATCACGTCGAAGCCGTCGAGGTCGGGCATCTGCACGTCGAGCAGCACGAGGTCGGGCTTCGAAGCGCGAATTGCCTTTACCGCTTCGCTGCCGGTTGCGCACTCTCCCGCGATCTCGAATTCATCTCGACGCGACAGCAGCGTCCGGAGCCGCTGGCGAGCCAGGTCCTCGTCGTCGACGAGGAGCACCCTCAACGGAACTGCTGAAGTGTCGGTCATCCCGCCAGCGTCTCCACCTCAGCGAGCGGCGGGGTTGGCTTCGATGATCGCCTGAGCGGCAGCGACAAGCGAACGCTGAACCCGCCGCCGGCGACCGGCCCGGTGTCGAGAGTGTGGGCCCGACCGTAGAAGTGGCCCAGCCGCATCGCCGTGTTTGCTAGTCCCAGGCCGCTCCCGGTCGCCCCCTGCCTCAGCTTCCGCACTGCCGGGCCCGGTCCGTTGTCAGTGACCTCGATGCGCACGACGTGATCATCCCCGGCGATCCTCACCCTGATCACTCCGCCAGACGTTCTGTAGGTGATGCCATGCCTTATCGAGTTCTCGACAAGTGGCTGAAGCAGCAGGCTCGGCACCAGGGCGGTTCTCACTGAGTCGTCGACATCGAAATCGACAGCCAGCTTGTCCCCGAATCTCACGCGCTGGATATCGAGATAATGCTGGAGCAGCGTGAGCTCCCGATCCACTGTGACTTCAGGCTCCGACGACGAATGGAGCACCATCCGGAGAAAATCGCTAATCGCGGCGAGCATCCGCTCTGCGGCGCGCGCGTCTGTCGCGATGAGTGCCATTGCTCCGTTCAGCGCGTTGAAAAGGAAATGGGGGCTGAGCTGGAGTCTCAGCGTATCGAGCTGCGCCTGCACGAGCTGCGTGGCGACCTCGTGACGCTCGGCCGACTCCGTCGCTGATTCGATGACAAGCCGCTCGACCCATGCCGTCGCGTACGTCGCGACGGCTGCTGCGATGCCAAGCAGCATCACCTTCGCTCCCTCGTCGAGGAACGAGAGCTGGCCGATTTCCACCGCCTCGACCGGGCTCAGGACCGGGTTGATCCTGTTCGTGACGAGAAGCCACGCGAAAAGCATTGCGTACTGAAGCACGACGAGGGATCCGACGAGCGCGGTTTTTCTCACCGAAGAAGCCACGGGCCGCGCCGCGAGCACAACAAAATACATGATGAAGATCGGGGAGCGGAGCGCCAGGTTCCCCGAGCCGGCGATGGAATAAGCCGCGAGAATCGACGTGACCGCCGTCACGTCGACGATTGCGTTGGTTATCGGCAGCCACTGAGGCAGTGCCGGCTTCCGGTACCACAGGAGATACTGGCCGAAAGTCCACGCAAGCATCGGAGTCAGCAGCAGGACGTTGGCCCGCTGGAGCTCAGGGGAGAGGGCCGGGGCGTAGACAAGCGCCGCGAAAGCGAGGAGCAACAATATCCCGGCCCGAAGCGCGTTCATTATGCGCTCCGCGCGCTCGCGTCGAAGCCGGAGTGTGGCCGGGACGCCGGTGTCTGCCGCGAGAGCGGGTATCATCTCTGGGGGTGTAGCACGCTGAGTTAGCGTACCTCCCGGCCGCAAGGTTCGCCAGTTTTCGCGGCGACGGGGTCCTTTCGGGCCGTGAAAGGCAGATATGGAGCGGTTGGATCAGCCGTCTTCAAAAACGGCTGTTGCGATTAACTTCGTGCATGCCGCGGATCCCCATGATTGCCGTCCTGCTCCTGTGTTTACCCTTTTTTGGCGGATGCATCGATCGGGGGACATCGGCGCTTTCACCGGCGCTCGAGCAGCGCTTCGAGACCGAGGGAGTTCTGCGGCGAGCGTCAGATGTGACTTTTCGCTTCACATCAGATCCTGGAGGAAGGTCGGAGCGCCGCGAGGAACGGCGCGCGTCGATAATCGTCACGAACTCTTCGGTCTACATTCACAAGAACGACAAGGTCGGCCTGGAGCTGACGCCACGAACGCGGCGCGTTTCTTCCGTATCCCGCTCCGGAGAACGTGTGCTTATCCGCAGTGGAAGCGGCGCCTCGGAGGTCATCTGGTCGTTCGTGCCCCAGGAGGACGCGCCCGGATGGACAACCGATATAAGAGCCCTGATCCGGCAGGCAGGCAAATGAACCAGTCACAGCAGGGATTCGCCGAGCTCGGGCTCGATGACGAACTTATCGCGACGCTCGCGTCGCTCGGCTATGAGGAGGCGACCCCGATTCAGCGCGAGGCGGTCCCTTCGCTGATCGGCGGGCGCGACCTTCTCGGACAGGCCGCCACGGGCACTGGCAAGACCGCCGCATTCGCGCTGCCGTTGCTCCAGCAGATGTCGACAGACCCCGCGAGACGCCGCGGAGGCGAATCAATTCGCGCGCTCGTGCTCGTGCCGACGCGCGAGCTTGCCATGCAGGTTGCCGAGGCAATCCACAAGTATGGAAAGTCGATCGGGGCTCGCGTGCTTCCGGTGTACGGCGGACAGTCGATGCATCAGCAGCTCGTCGTGCTGCGGCGGGGTGTCGACGTAGTCGTTGCAACTCCCGGCCGGGCGCTCGATCACATCCGCCGCGGAACACTCGACTTGTCGAAGCTTCGTACGGTGATTCTCGATGAAGCCGATGAAATGCTCGACATGGGGTTCGCGGAGGATCTCGAGGCGATTCTCGAGTCGACGCCAAAGGACAGGCAGACCGCGCTCTTCTCGGCCACACTCCCTCCGCGGATAAAGTCGATCGCGAAGAGGCACCTCAGGGACCCTGTCACGATAAAGATCGAGGCTGACAAGGTGAAGGCCGGCAGCATCCCGCGCGTCAGGCAGGTCGTCTACATGGTCCAGCGCGCGCAGAAAGCAGTCGCCCTTGGAAGAATTCTCGACATCGAAGATCCGGCCTCAGCGATCGTCTTCTGCAGGACGCGAACTGAAGTCGACGAGCTCACCGAGAAGCTCGGCTCGCGCGGATACAGGGCGCAGGCGATTCACGGGGGGTTGTCACAGGAGCAGCGCGACCGCGTGATGAAACGTTTCCGCGAGGGCGGGCTCGATCTTCTCGTTGCGACGGACGTTGCGGCGCGCGGACTCGATATCAGTCATCTGTCGCACGTCGTGAACTTCGATGTGCCGGCATCGCCCGATGCGTACGTGCATCGGATCGGCCGGACGGGGCGCGCGGGGAGGGAAGGTGTAGCGATCACCCTGGCCGAGCCGCGCGAGGCGAGGATGCTGCGCAACATCGAGCAGCATACGAAGCAGAAGATCAAGGTCGAATCGATTCCGACCGTGCGCGACCTTCGCGCGCGCCGGCTCGACGCCACGCGCGAGGCGGTTAGGGCTTCAGTGGAGAGCGGATCGCTGGAGTCGTACAGAATGCTCGTCGACAGCCTGGCAGGTGAGATAGATCTGGCTGACGTCGCTGCCGGCGCGATAAAACTGGTTCACGAAGCGTCGGGCGCGGGGAAGGGCGAGGACGAGGACCTGACAGCGGTGCCGGCGCCGCGGACGGATGCACCGTCCCAGTCGAAGGGTGCAAGGTTCAAGCGGCCGATGGCCGGAAAGTCTTACGGCGGGAAGGGAAAGGCGCCCGGTGGAGGCAAGACCGGCAAGTTCAAACACGCCAAGCCGTCGAAGGGGAAATGGAAGCGGTCTTGACCGAAGGAGTAAGGCCACGCGAGTCGCGTGGTCTTTGTGGCGAAAAGGAAGGGCACTTGACTATCTTGGCTATGCTCTATATTATTCATACATGAAGCAAAACGACGCCTCCGCCGCATTATCCAGGCATTTCACCATGTCGCTGATTCACGCTGCCCAGGGCGTCACTGAGCAGCTCGAGGAAGCGGTCGGGGAAGCCGGCCTGTCGATGGCGAAGTTCAGTGCCCTTACGGCGCTGGCGGATGCCGCGGAGCCGTTGACCCTTGGCGAACTGGCCGACCGACTCAGCTGCGTACGCTCGAACATCACGCAGCTGGTTGACCGGCTGGAGAGCGACGGACTGGTCCTGCGAGTTGCCGATCCGTCCGACCGGCGGAGTATCAGGGCGGAGCTCACGGAGCTCGGAATCGACAAGCAGGTGGCCGGTCAGGAAGCCCTGGCCCGTGCCCAGCATCAAATCGCCAGCCGCATTTCGGCGGCCGATCTCATCGGCCTCGAGTCTGCCCTGGGAGCTCTCGGGTGAGTTTTTTTGCTCATGTAGTTCAGGTATGAAAAGTGCATTAACAAATAAGTAGTCAAACACTCAATGAGGGAACGGGAAATGTCGACAACCATCGAACCAACCACCGCGAACGAAGTTCAAGCCTGGGCGCTCGACGCCTCACACACGAATGTCGAATTCGCCGTGAAGCACCTGATGATCTCGATTGTGAAGGGAAGGTTTGCTGACGTCACCGGATCGCTCAAGGGCGATATGGCGGACCCGTCGGCATTCGAGCTCGACGTTTCCATCGCTGTCGCGAGCATCGATACGCGCCAGGAGCAGCGCGATGCTCATCTGCGGTCGCCCGACTTCTTCGACGCGGACAAGTGGCCCAAGATCAGGTTCATCGGGAAGCGCGTCGAGAGCCAGGCCGGTGACAGGTTCCGCCTCATCGGTGACCTGACGATTCGCGATGTAACGCGCGAGCTGACGCTCGATGTCGTGAGCGAGGGTGCGGTGCGTGACCCGTGGGGTAACTCCCGCATCGGTTTCAGCGCCCAGGCAAAGCTCGACCGCCGCGACTTCGGCCTCGTGTGGAACCAGGTTCTCGAAGCCGGCGGATTGACTGTCGGTGACGAGGTAAAGATATCAGTCGACGCCGAGTTCACCGCAGTCGCAAAGGACGAAGTTACGGCTGAATCGATTGCCGCGTAGGCTGGAGTGACGAAAGTCCAAGAGAGTCCGGGGGTTGCCAGTTCCGAGTTTTCAGTTGTCAGTTTTTGACGGAAGAAGCATTCCTCCGAAATACTGGAAACTGAAACCGCGGGACTGGACACTCGCGACTCGCTGGACTTCGGCTTGCTGACCGGGTCAGCCTGCACGCACTGCGCTGACGAATGCCCGGAGCTTACCCGGATCGAGTCTTCCCTCCGTGCGCACACCGCTGCATACGTCTACCCCCGCCGGTCTCACGGCCGCAATTGCCGTCGCAACGTTTCCCGCGTTCAACCCGCCCGCCAGGTAAACAGGTATACCTGAGCGCTCGCGGATCTCCCTGCTCACTGACCAGTCGTGTATTCGACCCGTGCCGCCGAGCTCCTTGACTGCGAGCCGTGGATTCCCCGAGTCGAGAAGAAGCGCATCGACGTCCGCTGCGACCCCCACCGCTTCATGGACCGACCGGGCATCCGCAACGTGAATGACCTGAACTATGCGGATTCCGGGAAGTGAATCCCTGAGCGCCGCGTGAGATCCAGGCTCGACCTCGTCAACGAGCTGGAGAGTGTTCGCTCCAGTTCGCCGCTGTTGCGCGACGATCGCTTCCGCACTCGTCTCAGACGTGAGGAGAAAAGTCGCTGTTCCCTCCGGGACGCGGGCGATGATCGAGGTGATCAGTTCCTCGTCGATCGGACCCGGCCCGCTCGGCATTTTCGAGACGAAGCCAAGCGCGTCAGCCCCGGCATCGAGCGCGAGCGACATTTCCTCGACGGAGGCGATGCAGCAGATCTTCACCAGCGGGATTGGCGGCGGGCTCATGTCGGAAAAAACAACTCCACAGTCCCTTATCCGGCAACATTTGCCGTCACAGTCCGCAGCAGTCTCAGTCTGAGTCCGCAGTAGTCTCAGTCTGAGTCCGCAGTACGTCCGCAGTCCGCAGTCTGTGACAGCCGCCGCCTTGCGCCCACCTTCGACGCGCACAGCTTTCGTCGAATGGCGTCAACAATCCTGGGGATCTCCGCGTTCTATCACGACAGCGCAGCGTGCGTCGTCAGTGACGGGGAAATAATCGCGGCCGCCCAGGAGGAGCGCTTCACGCGCAAGAAGGGTGATGACGCGTTTCCGTCGATGGCCGTTGAGTATTGCCTGCGCGAGGCTGGCGCGACGACCGCCGATATCGACGCCGTCGTGTTCTATGACAAGCCACTGCTCAAGTTCGAGCGCATTCTCGAGACTTACCTGAGTGTGGCCCCGCGGGGATTCGGATCGTTCCTCAAGGCCGGTCCGCTCTGGATAAAGGAGAAACTCTACACCGACAGGGCGATCCGCGACGCGCTCGGAAAGTTCACGGGCAAGGTTCTGTATGCCGAACATCACGAGTCGCACGCGGCGAGCGCATTTTTCCCTTCACCCTTCGACGAGGCGGCGATTCTCACGATCGACGGCGTTGGCGAGTGGGCGACAGCATCGATTGGACGGGGGGAGGGAAGTTCGATAGAGCTCATCAGGGAGCTACAGTGGCCAGACTCGCTCGGGCTTCTCTATTCAGCCTTCACATATCATGCGGGATTCAAGGTGAATTCCGGCGAGTACAAGGTGATGGGCCTCGCTCCGTACGGCAGGCCCGTGTATGTGGACGCGATCCGCAGGCATCTCATCGACCTCAGGGAAGACGGGTCGTTCCGGCTCGACCAGCGCTACTTCAATTACTTGAGCGGGTTGACGATGACGAGTCCGGCATTCGATGAGATTTTCGGCGGGCCTCCCCGCGTACCCGAATCACCGCTCACCCAGCGCGAGATGGATCTCGCGCGCAGCATCCAGGACGTATGCGAGGAAATTGTGCTGCGGATGGTGCGCAGCGCCCATCGGGAAACCGGCTCACGTTCACTCTGCCTCGCTGGCGGAGTCGCGCTGAATGCAGTCGCAAATGGTCGCGTAATGCGTGAGTCGCCCTTCGAGCGGATATGGATCCAGCCCGCGGCAGGCGACGCCGGTGGGGCGCTCGGGGCGGCGCTCCTGGCATCGCACCGCCACTTCGGGCAACCTCGCACACCGAAGGCGGCCGACGCGATGTACGGCGCACGGCTGGGGCCCTCATACTCCGATCAGGAAATAGAGCGGGAGCTGCTGGCGAGCGGCGCAGTCCTCGAGAAGCTCGGATGCGACGAGATCGTCTCACGCACCGCGGAGCTGATCGCGAAAGAGCATGTAGTCGGGTGGTTTCAGGGAAGGATGGAGTTCGGCCCGCGCGCCCTCGGCGGCAGAAGCATCCTCGCAGACCCGAGAAGCCCGCGGATGCAGTCGCTTATAAACCTCAAGATAAAGTTTCGCGAAGGCTTCCGGCCGTTCGCCCCGAGTGTGCTCGAGGAACGTGCGGCTGAATACTTCGATCTCGACGGCGAGTCCCCGTACATGCTCATCGTCGCCGCCGTGAGGGAAGAGCGAAGGCTGCCGATGCCCGATCATCGCGGCGACCTGTGGGGAATCGAAGCGCTCAACGTGCCGCGCTCTGACGTCCCCGCCGTAACCCACCTCGACTACTCGGCGAGGATCCAGACGGTCTCGGCCGAACGCGATCCAATGTATCACCGGCTGATCAGCGAATTCGACCGAATCGCAGGCTGTCCGGTTCTCGTCAACACGTCGTTCAACGTCCGGGGGGAGCCGATCGTCTGCACTCCGATTGATGCATACCGTTGCTTCATGCGGACTCACCTCGACTACCTTGCCATCGGCTCCTTTTTGCTGGACAAGAAGCAGCAGCCCAGCTTCGATGAGGAAGCGTGGCAGGCCTCGATCCCGCTCGACTGATGAACGCCACAGATTCGCCGTATACGTCGCAGCGCGGTCGCAGGTTCGCGCTTACGCTTGCAGCCGCTTTTGCCCTTGTGGCCGCGGTCGTTTTCTGGCGTGGCCGCGACACGCCTGCGCTGGTGATCGGAGGCATCTCAGCCGTGCTTCTGGTCGCGGGCGTGGCAGTTCCGGCACGGTTGGGTCCGGTGGAGCGCGCGTGGATGGGTTTCGCGAGAGCAATATCGCGCGTAACAACGCCCATTTTCATGGGCATCGTGTACTTTGTTGTGCTGACTCCGGCGGGCTGGGTCAGGAGGACGTTCGGGAGCAATCCCATCGCCCACACGGGCGAGGCCGGAACATACTGGGCGAGCCGCCCGCGGAGGGATGCGGAAACGAGCCGGCGTCGCATGGAAAGACAATTCTAGGAGATTCTGACGATGGGATTCACCGCGCTCCTGGCGGAGCTGTGGGCCTTCATGAGAGAGAGGAAAAAACTCTGGCTGCTGCCGATTCTCGTGCTTCTCCTGCTCGTCGGCGGGCTGCTGGTCTTCGCGCAGGGCTCCGCGCTGGCTCCGTTCATCTACACGATCTTCTAGATGGCTGAGGGGAAGGGAAAGTCAAAGCAGAGGCAGAAGGCGAGAACCGCCCGGCGACAGCCGCTGTCGCCCGCGAAAAAGGTGGCCTTCCTCATACTCACCATCTCGTTTCCGTTTCTCCTGTTTGGAACACTCGAGGCCGGGCTGCGAATGGCCGGTTACGGCGGTGACATGAGCGCCTTCGACACCCCTCCGATTCTGCGGGGCGCCTACAAGGTCCCCGGGCAGGGGGTTGGACGCCGCTACTTTCCGCAGGAGCGTTTCCCGCCATCCCCGCCTGCGGATGCGTTCCGCGTCAACAAGCCCGCGAGGTCGATGCGGATATTCGTGCTCGGGGAATCTTCCGCGGCCGGCTTCCCATACTCCGGAAACGGGACGTTCTCGCGGGTGCTCCGCGACGCGCTCACTGATGTCCTGCCGGCCGACACAGTGGAAGTCATAAACATGGGGATGGCCGCGACCAACAGCTTCACCATCGCGGATCTTGCCGACGAGATAATTGCGGAAAAACCCGACGCCGTGATGATCTACGGCGGGCACAATGAATATTATGGCGCGCTCGGCGCCGGATCGACGGAGAGTCTCGGGTCGGTTCCACCGCTCGTCAGGCTGTACCTTCGCCTTCAGCACCTGAGGACATTTCTGCTTCTCCGGAACGGAGTGACGACCGTTCTCGTCGCGCTGAGGGGAGGGCGGAGGTCGGGAGACCTCGAGGGTGACGCTACGAGGATGGAGAGTGTAGTCGACGACCAGCGTATAACACTCGGCGGCGGGACTTACGAGCGGGGGGTCCGCCAGTACGAGAGCAATCTGCGCGCTGCCGTTGACGCATTCCGGGCCGCGGGGATTGCGGTATTCGTCGGCAGCACGCCGAGCAACATTCGCAGCCTGCGTCCTTTCAGCATTTCGGCGGTGCCTCCAGACAGCGCGGCGACGCGCGTGTTCGACTCGGCTGCCGCGGTCCTGAGAAGCGGCGATGGCGCGGGCGCTGCGGCAACGTTCGCGCGAGCGAGGGATCTGGACATGATCAGGTTCCGCGCTCCGGGTGAATTTCAGGCGGTAGTCGAGCGCGTTGCCCGGGAAACAGGGTCGGTTTACGTACCCGTTCTCGAGGAGGTGTCGGCTGAATCACGTTTCGGAATTCCCGGTGACGATCTCTTCCTCGAGCACGTGCACCTTAACCAGCGCGGGTACGTGTTAATTGCGCGGGCTTACTATGATGCGCTCGCGCGCCGGAATTTTCTCGGCCGTGCGGCCGACACATCGCGCTTCGCCGGATGGAATGTTTACACGGCGAGGATGCGACTGACCGACCTCGATCACCGGATCGCTCACCACACGGTCAGAACGATCACGACCCGCTGGCCGTTCATGCCCGTGTCGAAGCAGCTCGACTACCGCGGAACTTACAAGCCTGGCAACCTCCTCGACAGCATCGCATTCAACGCATCGAGGGGCGGGATGTCGTGGGCACAGGCGAAGGGAATGATCGCTGCCCACTACGCCGCAACCGGAGAGTCCGAGCGGGCCGTGGCGGAGTATGAAGGACTGATCCGTGACGGCCCGGAAGTCGAGGTGGCATATCGCCTTGCCGGCCGCACGCTCCTGGCTGCAAACCAGCCGGACCGCGCACGACCGTATCTGGAGAAGGCATATTCGATATCTCCGACTGGGCTGACAGCTTATGCACTCGGCGTCTTCGCCATGCAGGAGAAGAACCCCGAGCGCGGGATCGCCCTGTTTCAGCAGGCCCTCCAGCTGACGCCCGACATGCCGCAGGCGCTTTATCAGCTGTCGCTCGCGTATGGGACAGTTCGCAACCTTCAGGGTGCGCGCACGACCGCTGCCCGCCTTGCTCAGGTAGAGCCACGATTCCCAGGACTCGCCGGGTGGCTTGCAGCGCTCGGAATGGGCGGTCAGTGAAGCACGATCCTTGCGCGAGCTCACGCACAACCGTCAATCAACATCACCCGGGGAACGAAATGAAAGTCCGAATCAGCAGGGGAATCGCGCTCGCCGCCGCGTCACTCGCTTTTGCCGCCTGCGCCTCCACTCAGCTTTCGTCGGACCGCGTTGCGGTGGCTTCAGCGTCGATCCGGGACGTGTCGGGGCAGGACCGGGGGACTGCAGAGATATGGCAGGACCGTGACAACGTCATTCATGTCGGTGTTCAGGTCACCGGCATGCCTGCGGGCCCGCATGGAATCCATTTTCACGAGACGGGGACATGCAGTGCATCCGGCACGACGCCGTTCGCCTCCGCCGGGGCGCATTTCAATCCGCTTGGCCGCCAGCACGGTCTCGATCACTCTGCCGGTCCGCACGCCGGTGATGCGCCGAACTTCACAGTCGCGGCCGACGGCACGGGACGCGCGACATTTACAACCGACAGGGTCTCGCTGACTAACGGGTCTACTACTCTTTTCGACGCAGACGGCAGCTCAATAGTGATCCACGCCGGCGCCGATGATCAGATCTCACAGCCGGCGGGCAACTCTGGATCTCGCATCGCCTGCGGAGTGATTCAGCGCAACTGATCAGCGACTGGCGCTGCGGCTCAATTCCGCGAGCGCCGACGTGCGATAGTGCTTGGACGTGATTGACCCGGCGGCCCGCTCGTACTCAGAGCGAAGTTGATCGTCGAGGCGGTAGCTGCGCGCGGTGGCTGAGAGAACCTCCGCCGCCGCATGGCTCGACTTGATCCGCGCCGCCGAATTGATGACACCGGAAACGATCTCCTTCGTGAGCGGCTCGTGCCGCAGCGCCGCGAGGAGAGTCTCCTTCCGGTAATGGTCTGACTCCATCGCCGACGCAGCGCTGAAGTATGCGCGCCAGTCAGCGACATGTCCTGCCTTGACGAGCGAAACGAGTGACTGCGACTTGTGGTAGTCAGACTTGATGTCGCTCACCGATGTGAGCACGAAAGCCGTCGTCCTTGGATCCCATTCGCCCGACGTGTTCATCGTGCGGAGAAGCTCGGCGCGATAGTAGTCCGACTTCACCTTCGACAGCGCCTGGGCGTAATAGGCGCGTGTGTCATCGTTCAGCGCGTACTTGCTTGCGACGCTCTTCAGAAGATCGGTGAGGTAGTGGTCCGACTTGATGTCGGAAGCGGAACGCAGCATCACTCCGACTGTTTCGTTTCCAAGCCTGCCGCTGTTCAGCACCTTTTTGAGTACCGTCGCCTTGTAGTAATCAGACTTCATCCGCCCGGCGGCCTCCGCAAAGGTGCGCCACGTCGCTTCGTTCGCCGATGGGTAGTCGGCCAGTTTGCCGAGCACCTGGCTCATGTAGTAGTCGCTCGACACGAGATCTGTCGATGCGCGCCTGACGACCTCGTTGAGAGTGTTCGTGTTGAACTTCACGTCCATCTGAAGCAGCTCGCCGTAATAGCGGCTCTTCGGGTGCGCCGCGCGCATCATTGAAATCTCTGAAAGGACGCCGGCGAGCCCCGCGGTGCGGTAAAGCTCTGGCACCCTGGTGTCTGCTGAGAATGCAGTCCGCCTCTCGACCTCGAGCAACGTGCTGGCGAACCACGCTTGAGCGGCGGCGTCATACGTCGCGCGGTCACCGTTTACCCAGAACGAGCGCTCGAGCCCGTTACCGTCGTTCCGGATATCGATGCGCCGGCTTGCACGCCCGTCGCGTTCCTCGATTCGAAACCAGCCGCCACGGGATAGCGACTCGAGGTCTCGCAGGTCGGCCCTCAACCTGAAAGTTCCCTCCGCCCGCAGCTCGAGAGAGCAGTTGTCGCGGGTGTATTTGACCGTCCACGATCCGCCTGATGTGCTGCCGTTGTCGTGGATCGAGACCGAGCTCTTGCCGTCTCCGGTTGCTGTCCAGCAGGTCGTGCCGCCCTGAATTGGCGTTGCCGCAAGCTTGTTGGCAGCGGTCGCGCTGGCGGTCGCCGCGCCGGAGATGACCGACGTCAGCCCGCTCATCATCGAGCTTGCCGCAGACGGCGTAAGAGCGATAGACGGACCCTGTGTCGCGTGCACGATTGCAAGTGGCGTAGGAAGAAATTCCGCCGTTCCCGCGCCGGGCTGCGTCGATGCTGGTGTTGCGATCCCCTCCGCCGGCTCACGCGATGGCGCTTCGGCCGCAATCGCGGCGCGCGTCGTGACCGACGCCAGCGTTACGATGAGGGCCAGCGCGGCGAACGAAGCGCCGGCCAACGTCGAACGGTTGACGCCGCGGCGGTTGCGCCGGGCATCGAGGACCGCCAGGAGGCGGCCCGAAAGCTGTGATGGGCGTGCCATTGCGATAGCCGTTGGTGAAGTGAAAGAAGGTGCCTTCAGAGAGCGGGCAACATCGAGGAGATTCTGGGCGTAAGCATGCGCCGGCGAACCGGCACTTATTACGCGATCGTCGCAGGCGAGCTCACGCTCGACGCGCATCCTGTGAGCAGCAAGCCACAAAAGCGGGTTGAACCAGTAAACCGCGCACGCGAGGTTTGCGAGGAGCTGGGTAAGGCAGTCGCGTCGCTCGACGTGGGCGAGCTCGTGAAGCAGGATGTTCCTGCATTTCCACTCCGGCCATTCCTCCGTGCCGGCGGGCACGAGCAGGGTGGGGCGGAGAATTCCCCAGGTCATCGGCATCGACGTATCGCCACTCTCCAGCACGCGAACCCTTGAAGCGAGGTGGGCGATGGCCGGCGTCTCCCGCATAAGCCGCGTCCAGCGCTCGCCGCCTCGATGGGCGTTCCGCGAAATACGCTGAACCCTGGCGACTCCGACGAGAAGGGGGAGCAGCGCCAGCATCAAGCCCGCGGCCCAGATGAACATCACTGTCGTTCGCCAACCTGCGAACCAGTCGCCCATCACCGATGAGGCCACGATACCCGCCAGGGCCGGGAGCTCGATCCGCGCGGTCACCGGTGATTCGATCGCCTCGATCGGTCCCGCTTCGGGAACTACAACCGGCTCGATCCCGGCGGCTGTCGAAAATGCTGAAGCTGCGGATGTGCCGGATACGCTAACCGGCAAAGAAGCATCGGAGACCGGCTCCGCCAGCGGGGCGATATCGGCAGTTACGGTAACGACAGGCTTCCATGCTGGAATCGCAAGCCGCGGCAGTCCCGCTTCAGCTAGCATGATGCCAGCGAGCGGAATCACCAGCGCGGAGATTATTGCTGTAGTCCAGACCAGGTGGCGGGACGATGCAGATGCCGACCGCCAGAACGCTGTAACGAGGCCCGCGAGAAGGAGAACAGCAGTTGCCTTTGCCGCAGCGGCCGCAAGAAGTGTCAGGACCGGATCCATTATCTCCCCTCGCGTTTGGCGTTCTCAACGAGTCGTGCAAGCTGCTCGAGCTCGGTGTCCGACAAGTCACTAGCCGACATGTCGAGGAGAGCCGCTACTGCATTTGACGGAGACCCGTCGAAGAAGGTTTTCACTATCTGCTTCAAAGCCGACTTCTGGGCGGCAGGACGCGACACAACGGGCGCGTAGACGTAACGCGGCCCGTCGTAGGCGTGCTTGAGATGCCCCTTCTCCTCGAGGATACGCAGCAGAGCGCGAACTGCCGAATAACCCGGCGCATCCGGAAGATTCTCCTTTACCTCCGCGGCTGTTGCAGAGCCGAGGCGGTAAAGAATGTCCATTATCTGTCTCTCGCGCCTCGAGAGCGTGACGTTGTCAGGCATCCGCCTCCCCAGTGTATGCTAATATATTAGCATCATGCAGTTTTCTTAGCAAGCCTTAATTGATCCAGTAAGCCGCTTTCACGGCGAAGAAGTTCGTGCCGACCTTGCGATAACCCCCGAACAGATCATCCACCCTCACGAGGGTTCCCTGGTTTTCGAATCCCTCGCGGTTCTGCTGCCACACGAGAAACAGCGTGCTGCCCGGCCGGTACTCCCATCGCATTACCACGTTGCTCCGCACCGAGCGGATGTTGTAGTCGAGCGGCGGGAGCGTGAACGACGTCGGTGTGCCTCCGGCTCCGGTCGGGTCGGCGATGATGTACGCGCCGTCTGGAGCCTGCTCTATCGTCGTGCCTTCGCTGCCGTATCGCAGGCGCTCCCGGCTCCGCGCCGCGGCGAGCTGGCCGAGCTCGGAATATGCGCCGCTTGCCGCAAACGGTTGCGCATAGACCTCAAGAGAAAGATCCGGGCGCAACGTGTAGTTGACGCGCACGTCGGTGAAGAATTCGGCGCGGTCGACCTCTGCGAAAACGTACCTGCTCCCGAAGGTCGAGGAGGGACCTCCCGTGATCGTGCGAACGTATTGCTGGTGATTGACGAAACGGAGATAGTTGGGTGCGATTCTCAACTCCCACTGGGGCGTTGGGCGAACTGACAGCGACCCGCTTATTCTGTTCGTCGGCGCTCCGAACTCGTCCTTTCCATAGTAGACCCGGCCGGTCCACCGGGTCTTCGCCGCAAAGCTGTTGCCGACCGCGAGAATCCCGACGTTGTTCGAGCCAGTCCCCATCGATGGTCCACCTCTCGTGAGCCGGGAGTTCTGCGCCCTGAAGTCGTGCCACGCGGTGAAGTTCACGGTCCAGAAGTTCTTCAAAGTCGCGTTCCAGCCAGTGCGTATCGCTCCGAACTGGCGATCGCCATCGTGGTTGAACTCATTCTCCTGGCTTGCCTCGATACCGTAGCTGCGAAGGAATCGTCCCGGCGTCGTTTCGCGGTATCGCAGGTAGCCGTAAGCGCCAATTCCATCAGCGGTTGAAATGCGACCTGCGTCGTTGAACTCCAGCCCCGGGCTCTCGAACGACGCCTGAAATCCGCCGAGCCAGTGCCGGCCGCTATTCTTGAATATTCCGATCGACCCGTTTCCGCCGCTCAGTGAGGTGCGCGATGGATCCAGCGTGTAGCTCTTCGCGTCAGGCCGCTGGAAATACCGCGCGCTCGACCGCTGGACATTCAGGATCGCGGCAGAGTCCCCGGCGATGTGACTGAAGCCGAGCAGGGCCGATATCTCCCAGGCGCCCCCGCCCATGCGGTAGTTGACGTTTGCGCCACCGGAGTAGGCTGCCCGGTTGAGCAGTCGCCCAAGCGGATCGCCATCGGAAATGTCACGGCGCACTCCCGTGAACGTTACGCCTGCCGTCGATGCAGACTTTCCGAACTCCTTCAGCAGGCGGCCGACGGCGTAACCCGTGAACGGAGTCACCTTGACTGATTGAAACGTCCCGCTTCCCGCGTCGTAGACGCGCGCGTTCTCGTCAGATGTCAGCGCAGCCAGCGCTCCCAGCGACGTGCCCGATGCTAGACGGCCCGTGAGCTTTGCGGCTCCGAGTATCGTGGTCGACGACGGATAGTCGACGTAGTCGCCGTTTGCGGGCCCGCGCGGTCTCGCGCCGATGCGTCGCGAATAGAAGTACTGGCCCACGCCGCTGAGGAGCTGATTTCCTTCTACGAAAAACGGACGCCTCTCCGAAAAAATCGTCTCGAACGCCGAGAGATTTACCTCCGCCGGATCTGCCTCGACCTGCCCGAAGTCGGGGTTCACGGTTGCCTGGAGCGTGAGGCTCGGCCCGAGTCCTACCTTCACATCGCCCCCTACGCGTGTTGCGACATTGCGGCCGTCATCGAACGGATTCTCCCTGTCGCGATTTCCTGCCGTCGTCGCGTCTGTCGCGATGTAGGGCACGATCTCGACGCGCCGGGCCGGTTTGATTCCCTCGATGCCCGAGAGTGTGCCCATCCTCGATGACCATCCCGTGCTGTTACGCGGAACGGGGATCCAGAAAACATCCTCGTTCGTCGAGGGGGTCCAGTAATCGATGTTCAGGCCCCATGTCTGAACATCCGCCGAATTGAACCGGAGCTGCGAGAACGGAATCCTCATCTCGGCCGTCCAGCCAGTTGCGTTGATATCGGCGTGAGCCTCCCATACAGGATCGAACGACATGTCGATGTTCGTCTCGTGGTCCGACGGGTGATACCAGTCGCCCCGGACTCCTGAGGCCGTGACCCCGAAGCTGTATGCAGTTCGCCTGTCCCTGTATGAATCGAGCGAGATCCATATGTGCTCCGCCTGGCTGATGTTGTCCCTGCGGCTTACAGGCGCCTGGATTACCCTCTCGGCACTTCGGATGACGCGGGTAGCGACGTAGAGCGCAGCGTCGTCATAGAGAAACCTTACCTCGAGACTGTCAGTCGGCTTCACGAACTCGACAGGATCCTTCTGGAGGAAGTCGGTAACGGGCTTCGCGGTGTCCCATATCGTCTCGTCGATTTTTCCATCGAGACGGATCGCGCCCGACGTGATCCGGGTGGCTGTCGCGATCTTGCTCCGGTTATCCGGCCCCGCGGGGCCGGCAGGCGCCTGGGCAGCCGAGGGTGCCGCAACGAGAATGGCCGATGTGAGCGAAAAAAGCGCTAGTCGACGTTGAATCATTTCAGATTGAGGGCGGAAGTGCAGTTTTTTTAGCACGCCTCAATTATGACTCGCCTGTGCCTCAGCGCCATGGCCAGAACATCAGGTTCTTGTAAGCGTTTCGTGCCGGAAAAAGCGTCGAATCACAAATGCGTGGAATCAACACGGGCGCGCTTCATGCCTTGAGATTCTCCATGACAGACCCCCCGGACATATCGCGACAGAGCGGCCGCGCCGATACCAGCGGGGCCCGGTCGCAGGCGCATGCGTATCCACCGGGCAATCCCCGAATGGTCGACAGGAGAAAGCCTGAGCGGCGCGCACTTTTTCTCGCCGAGACGAGCCGGGTGCTGTTCGAATCGCTCGACTACGAGGAGACCCTGTCGAAGGTCGCAAAGCTCGCTCTTCCCGAGCTCGGAGCGTGGTGCATGGTCGACCTGATCGCATCAGAGACGGAGATCCGCAGACTCGCGGTCCACCATCCCAACCCTTCGCTGCAGGCACTCGCAGCCGAGCTCCAGGAGCTATACCCCCCGTCGAGAGGCGATTTGTTCGGGGCTCCGAGGATTCTCAATACGCAGCAGCCGGAGCTGATTCCCGAGGTCGCTGAGGACATGCTCGCCGCTGCTGCTCACGACAAGCGCCACGTCGAGATACTGAGAACCCTTGGCTTCTGCACGTACATGGTTGTCCCGCTCAAGGCGCGGGAGCGGGTGTTCGGCGCAATCACCTTTGTCGGCGCCGACGTCCAGCAGCGCTACACGCCGAAGGATCTTCTCTTCGCCGAAGACCTCGCGGGGCGGGCGGCGGTGGCAATGGACAACGCGAGACTGTATCAGGAGGCTCGGCAGGCGAGGGAGGAGGCAGTCGCGGCAGTGGCACGCGCAGCAATCGCCGATCGCGCGAAGACGGACTTCCTCGCGACGATGAGCCACGAGCTTCGCACGCCGCTCAACGCGATAGCCGGTTACGCAGAGCTGCTCGAGCTCGGAATGCGCGGGCCGATCAGCGAGCAGCAGCGCGAAGCGATCGTGCGCATCCGCAAGAGCCAACAGCATCTTCTCGGCATCGTTAACGACATCCTCACGTTCGCCAAGACGGAGACTGGCAGGATTCCGCTGACCCTGGAGACGACACTTGTCGTGCCGGCAATCGAGGCAGTTCATTTCCTCGTTGAGCCGCTCCTGGTGCAGAACGGAATTCAGTACACGCTCGCGGCTTGTGATCCGGGGACGGCGGTGACCGCTGACCGCGATCGCTTTCAGCAGATCCTCGTCAATCTCCTCACGAACGCGGCGAAGTTCAGCGACCACGGCGGGCCGGTGACCGTCCGGTGCGAGATTCGCGATCACCTCCTTGCAATCGTCGTGGCCGACGAGGGAAAGGGAATCGGTGAGGACATGCTCGAGGCCATCTTCGAGCCGTTCGTTCAGATATCGACAGGGCTCACGCGAACCGCTGACGGAAGCGGTCTCGGCCTGGCTATAAGCCGTGAGCTTGCCCGCCTCATGGGCGGTGACGTAACCGTGGAGAGCGTGGCGGGAGAAGGATCGACGTTCACGCTGACTCTTCCGCTCAGTCCTCCGTCGGTTCCGGTTCTGTAGCCAGCCACGCGCGGGTAGATTTGCGCAATGCGATCAGCGCGCAGTTTTCTCTCCGGGATCATCGACTACGCTGGCCTCTTTCCGCCGGCGTCGCTTGGAATGGCCGATGCCGTTAACGCGTACGCGGGATATCGCGCGGGTCCGGAGAGCGACCTGCTTGCCCGGTTCGTGCTCCCGGCTGGGCGGCTTGGCGAGTTTTCCGTCGCGGCGCGAGACGTCCTGCCGCGCGGTGAAGCTGCCGAACCGTGGCGGCTGAGTGTGGTTGCCGGTAACGGCAGCGCTTCGGACCGCGAGGCGATACTGCAATTCAACTGCAGCCACTGGAGTGGATCTGAGCAGGCGAGCGCAGTGTGCGATGCAGTCGAGATGCCCGTCACTGGGACACAGGGCGTTGCTGACGCGACCGCGTTTTATCCCGAATTCTTTCAGCTCTTCCTCGAGGTGAAGCCAGGAGGAGATGCAGATTCGATTATCGGCGCGATGGCGGGAACACGCGCAGCTGCAAAGGTGAGAACCGGCGGCGTCACCGTGGACTCGATCCCGCCGGCCCGCGAAGTCCTCGCATTCATCAAGGCGTGCAAGCGTCACTCGGTTCCGTTCAAGGCGACTGCCGGACTCCATCATCTCGTTCGCGCGGAATACCCGCTCACTTACGAGCCCGGCGCTCCGGCCTCCGAAATGTTCGGATACCTCAACGTGTTTCTCGCTGCTGCGTTCATCGATGCCGGCGCGGGCGACGACGACGCACTGGCGATGCTGACGGAGCGTGACGCATCGGCTTTTCTTTTCGATGATGCTGGTGTCGCCTGGCGGGGCAGGCATCTCGACGACGATGCGCTCGAAAGAACGCGGCGCGAGTTCGCCCTTTCTTTCGGATCGTGTTCCTTCGATGAGCCGGTGACGGAAGCGCGGGAGGTGGGGCTTGTCTGAGGCATCGATCGACATCACGCACGATCCGGAGTTGTCGAGCTGGGTGACCTCTGCCGGCGGACCCACCGATTTTCCGATCCAGAATCTTCCTTTCGGGATATTCACCGCCGATGACGACCATCCGCGCGCCGGTGTGGCGATCGGTGACAGTGTACTCGACATCGAAGCATGTCTCGGGGAGGGGCTCATCAAGTCGTCCCCTGCGTCACTCGCATGTTGCGAGGAGAATCTCAACTCGCTGATGTCGCTCGAGCGTGACGCACTTCGCCTTTTCAGGCGGGAGATAGGCACCGTCCTGCGCGCGGATACACCTGAGGGCGCGCGAGCGAGCGAGCTGTCATCGCGGATCCTGATGAAGATATCCGATGTCAGGATGCTCCTCCCCGCGGCGATCGGCGACTACACCGATTTCTACGCGTCGTTACATCACGCGACGAACGTCGGGAGCATGTTCAGGCCGGACAATCCGCTGCTTCCCAACTACAAGCACCTCCCGATCGGATATCACGGGCGCGCCTCGTCGATAGTCGCGAGCGGCGCGGTTATCCGCCGGCCTTACGGCCAGACGCTGGGCCAAGGTGCAAGTGCGCCGGCGTTCGGTCCCTCGAGGATGCTCGACTACGAATCCGAGATGGGATTTTTTGTGCGCGGAGGAAATGATCCTGGCAGGAGAATCGAAATCTCCAGGGCAGCCGATCACATATTCGGGTTCTGCCTTGTGAATGACTGGTCGGCTCGAGACATCCAGGCGTGGGAGTACCAGCCCCTTGGGCCGTTTCTGGCAAAAAATTTTGCGACGAGCATTTCCCCGTGGGTGATAACGTCTGAGGCGGTTGAGCCGTATCGCTGCGCTGCGGCGGCGCGTGGTGAGGGCGATCCGGCAGTGCTCGACTACCTCAACTCTTCCGCTGAACAGGCTCGGGGCGGAGTCAGCGCGTTTCTCGAGGTTCATCTTTCATCACGTAAGATGCGCCAGCAGGGCATCGCGCCGGTGCGGCTCTCACGCGCCCCATTCTCGGCGATGTACTGGACTACGGGCCAGATGCTTGCTCACCACGCGAGCAACGGATGCAACCTCCGGCCCGGTGATCTGCTTGCAAGCGGCACCGTGTCGGGTGATTCGCCGGACTCGCGTGGATGCCTGCTCGAGCTGACATGGCGGGGCAGCGAGCCGCTTACGCTGCCTGACGGTGACCAGCGGAAGTTTCTCGAGGACGGAGACGAAGTGACGATGACTGGCAGTCTCGAGGCGGAGGGAAGGCCGAGACTGGGATTTGGCGAGTGCCGGGGAATTGTTCTGCCGGCGGAATGATGAACCACAACACAGGGTTTGATGACGAGGAATTCAGGTGCCCGCGGGCGCGGCAGCGATCTCTATGAAGTGCGGCAGTCGAAGATTCAGGGACGGGGTGTTTTCGCGAAGAGGAGGATAAGACCCGGGCAGAAGATCGTTCAGTACACCGGGGAGAAGATCAGTAACGACGAAGCTGACAGGCGTTACGATGAGGAGAACATGGATCGGCATCACACGTTCCTCTTCACGCTCGACGACGACTACTGCATCGACGGGAACGTGCGGTCGAACAAGGCCCGGCTCATCAATCATTCGTGCGACCCGAACTGCGAAGCGATAATCGATGACGACGAGATCTGGATCTACGCGCTGAAGAACATCCAGCCGGGCGTGGAGCTTGCCTACGATTACCAGTACGAGCGGACGGGCGGCCGCGAGCTCGAGAAATTCTATGTCTGCCGCTGCGGATCGGAGAAATGCCGCGGCAGCATCATGGCACCGCCGAAGAAGCGGAAGAAGCGTAAGCCGCGGAGAAAATCCGCATAGCCCCTCGCCAATGAGCCACCGCATATACGACGTATCAGCTCCCGTCCGGCACGGGGGCCTGATCTATCCCGGCAATCCCGGGATCGTGATCGAGGCCGAACAGGCGATCTCCGCGGGCGCGGGGGCAAACGTATCGCGGATCTCGTTCGGCTCGCATACGGGCACGCACGTTGATGCGGCTCATCACTTCATCGACGGCGCCCAGACAGTTGACGAGATACCGCTCGAGCGGCTTGTCGGGCCGGCCATCCTAATCGACGTCGGAGACTCACTTGCTTCAGTCGGCGCTGAGGAGCTTGCGCAGCACGACATCGGCTCTCACACGCGGGTTCTGATCCGCACTCGGAACTCCGGGATGCCCGACGGCCCCGAATTTGTCAGGGACTACACGTTTCTGGCGCCGGACGGGGCACAGTATCTCGCCGACCGGGGAGTGGTGCTCGTCGGGATCGACTACCTGTCGATAGAGAAGTTCAGGTCGGGCCACCACATGACCCACAAGATTCTGCTCGGGCGCAACATCGTGATCGTCGAAGGCCTCGCCCTCACCGGGCCGCCGGCCGGCGCATATGACTTCTTCTGCCTGCCGCTGCGGCTCGAGGGCCTCGACGGCTCGCCGGCACGGGCGATACTCATCGATAAGAAACAGGGAGACAGCTGATGCGAATCGGCATGATCGGCCTCGGAGCGATGGGCGGCAACATGACGGAGCGCCTGATCCGCGAGGGCCACGAAGTTGTCGTATTCGACAGGAACGGTGAAACCGTGGCCAAATACGCCGCCGCAGGTGCGATCGGCGCGGGCAGTGCAGTTGAAGTCGTCGCCACTCTCGAGTCGCCGCGCATAGTGTGGATTATGGTGCCGGCGGGCGCCCCGGTCGACGCGACGATCGAGACTCTTGCCCCCGCGATGGAATCCGGTGATGTGATAGTAGACGGCGGGAACTCGAACTTCCACGACACGATGCAACGCGCTGAGATGTTGAGCGAGGAAGGCATCGAGTACGTCGACTGCGGCACCAGCGGCGGGATATGGGGCCTCGAAAACGGTTACTGCCTGATGGTCGGCGGCTCGGAAAAGGCATTCGCGATCTGCGAACCGGTCTTCAAGAGCCTGGCACCGGAGAACGGTTATGCGCACATGGGTCCTTCAGGGGCAGGGCATTACGTGAAGATGATCCACAACGGCATCGAGTATGGAATGCTCCAGGCATACGCCGAAGGGTACGAAATGCTCCACGCCTCGAAACATTTCGATCTCGATCTTCATCGCATCGCGGGAGTCTGGAATCACGGAAGCGTCGTGCGGTCGTGGATAAACGAGCTTGCCGAGCGGGCGTTCGGCGACAAAGGGAATGTCGAATCGCTTAAGGGTTTCGTCGCCGACTCGGGCACCGGGCGGTGGACCGTTCAGGAGGCG
>JBPPMU010000041.1:0-4461 GCA_051306215.1 Gemmatimonadaceae bacterium
ATCTGGTCGATATTCCCGCTCTGCTCATCGCTCGCCGCAGCAACCTGGTGAACGGCGCTGGCAAATCCCTGGGTGCCGAGGGCAAGGTTGTCGAGACGGTTTGTCATGTCGACCACGAGGCGGCCTGACTCCTCCACCGCGCTGTCGATCGCTGAGCTCCACTTCTCGGCGTCGATGACTCCCTGCTCGACTTGAAGGAACGACTGCCGCCCATGATGGGTCGCATCGTTGACGCTCTGGAGAGTGCCAAGGGTGCGAGCTGCAGACTCTCTCGATCGCCCGACCCGCTCGGCCATTGCTCGGGCGAGCAGATCTGTCCGCTCTGCAGCTTCGGCAGAGTCGGCGGCCAGCCGGCGAACCTCGTCGGCCACGACGGCGAAACCTTCGCCCTGCTCCCCGGCACGCGCGGCTTCCATCGCAGCGTTGAGGGCGAGCAGCTTCGACTGGCGGGAAATCTTCTGAACCAGGGTGAGGAACGCTCTTATCTCATCGACGGCCGTCGCCAGTGCATCGATCGACTCGGCGCTTGCACTCGCGTCGAACGTCAGCATCTCGAGGGCGCGCGAGCTCTCGTCAAGCCGGGCGCGGTTCTCCTGCGCCAGGCTGCGAAGCCGCCTCTCCCGGCGAAGGCCTTCCTGGGCGCGTCCCCGGAGCGACCCGGACACCTCGACGAGTTTCGCCGCGTCGGCGGCTATCTCGTGGATCGTCTGCGCCATTTCCTTCGATTCTATGCTAAGTGCGCTTGAGGTGGCGCTAGTCTGCTGTGCTGCTGCCGCCATATTCTCGGAGGCAGCTGTTATCTGGGTGGAGAGTGTTGACGTTTCACGAGCTGAGGTTTGCATCGTCGACGCCAGGCGGCGAAGACCACTGATGATTGCGGCCGTCGAGCGGCTGAGGCGGCCAACCTCGGTGCTGGAGGGAGACGGTATGAACGCGACAGCCAGATCTCCGCCCGCCACTGCCTCCGAAACTTCGGCAAGAGCTGCGATAGGCCTCGTCACATGGCCCCGAATGAGTCGAAGCACGAAAAGGGATGTCAGAAGAACAAGTCCGACAACCCACACCAGGCCGATCAGGATTGTCCAGCGAACGTCGGCGGAAGCCATGAAAGCGCTCTGGACGTCCGGCGAGAGCAGGTGGAAGAGTCGATACGTCATCCAGCCGACACCGACGTGGGCGACTGAGATCGAGAACACGACGACGAGGACAGCATGGCGCTGCATCAGCGCGGCGAACGCGCCGCCGAATCCCTCCGGTCTTACATCCACGACGGGGAGGCCGTCCCACGACGGGGTGAAGGTCGGCGGTGACCCCTCAGGCAGGTAAGCGGCGCCAATCGGCGTAGGCTGGTATGGCATGGCAGGATGAAAGTGTGAAACTGTGACGCTACTTTGTAACCATGGAGAAAGCGGTGAATCCCGAGCTGGCGGCTTACGATCCGTCGTCGGTGGAGAACAAATGGCAGGAGCACTGGCGCACCCGTCAGACAAACGTCACGGACCTGGCGAACGCTCCCAACCCATTCTATGCCCTGATGATGTTCCCTTACCCCTCGGCGGAAGGGCTGCATGTGGGCAACCTTTTCGCCTTCGTCGGGAATGACATATATGGACGATTCCAGAGGCTTCAGGGGCACAACGTCTTCGAGCCCCTGGGATACGACGCCTTCGGGATTCATTCAGAGAACTATGCGCTGAAGGTCGGGAAGCACCCGATGGACCTGATTCCGCAGAACATCGCGAACTTCAGGAAGCAGCTGGAGAGGGCAGGGCTCATGGTCGACTGGAGTCATTCCCTGTCCACCACTGACCCCGACTACTACAAGTGGACGCAGTGGGTATTCCTCCAGCTTCTCAAGCAGGGGCTCGCCTACAAGAAGCAGGCGGCCGTCAACTGGTGCCCGAGCTGCAAGACGGTTCTGGCGAATGAGCAGGTGATCGGTGGCGCGTGCGAGAGATGCGACACGCCCGTGGAGCAGCGGTTCCTGAGCCAGTGGTTCTTCAGGATCAGCGATTATGCCCAGCGGCTGCTGGCAAACCTCGACACGCTCGACTGGTCCGAAACCACGAAGACTGCGCAGCGGAACTGGATCGGGCGCTCGGAAGGCGCCGAAATTTCGTTCGCAGTCAAGCGGAACGGCGAAGAGCACCAGATAAAGGTTTTCACTACACGTCCCGACACGGTATTCGGCGCGACGTATCTCGTTCTGGCGCCCGAACACCCGCTCGTTGCCCCGCTGACTGCCGGCGTGCACCGGAGCGCCGTCGAGCAATACATCGCGCGAAGCTCGAAGCAGGATCTCGTGACCCGCAAGTCGGGCACCGACAAGACCGGCGTTTTCACAGGCTCGCATGCGGTGAATCCGGCTACCGGCAAGGAGATCCCGGTGTGGATCTCCGACTATGTGCTGATGGAATACGGAACCGGCGCGATAATGGCCGTGCCCGGGCACGATGAGCGCGACTTCGAGTTCGCGACGGTGTTCGGGCTCCCGATCGTCCGCGTCGTTTGCGGCGAGGGCGAGGAGCCGTCCGCCCCGCTGACGGAGGCATTCACCGAGAACGAGCGCGGCGTCATCGTGAACTCCGGGAAGTTCGACGGGATGACCGTGGCGACAGCCAAGCGCGAGATAGTCGGAATGCTCGATGAGCGGGGCGCGGGCAAGCCAGTCGTGAACTACAGGCTTCACGACTGGTGCATATCACGCCAGCGCTACTGGGGCCCGCCGATTCCCATCATCTACTGCGACGACTGCGGGGCGGTGCCGGTTCCTGAATCCGACCTTCCGGTCGTGCTGCCGCATGTCGATGACTTCAAGCCCGACGACTCCGGCATCTCGCCGCTCGCGCGTCATGAGGACTGGTATCGCGTCGCGTGTCCTGCCTGCGGAAAAACGGGTCGGCGTGAGACCGACGTCTCAGACACGTTCCTCGACAGCGCGTGGTATTTCCTGAGGTATCCCAGCGTCGGCATCGATGAAACGGCGTTCGACTCGAGCACCACCCAGAAGTGGCTGCCGGTGGACAGCTACATCGGCGGCAACGAGCACGCCGTGCTGCATCTTCTCTACTCGCGCTTCGTCACGATGGTCCTTCACGACATGGGTTATCTCGAGTTCGAGGAGCCGTTCGTCCGCTTCAGGGCGCATGGCCTGATCATCAGAAACGGCGCGAAGATGTCGAAGAGCCGCGGCAACGTCGTCATCCCCGACCAGTACATCGAGAAGTGGGGAGCCGATGCGTTCCGCTCGTACCTCATGTTCCTCGGTCCGTTCGAGGAAGGCGGAGATTTCCGCGACGCGAGCATATCGGGAGTGAAGCGTTTTCTCGACCGCCTGTGGGCGTCCGTGTTCGTGGCGTGCGAGGCAAGAGACACCGCCTCGACCGACCAGGAGGTCATGCGGAAGCTTCACCAGACAATCAAAAAAGTCGGCGAGGACATTCCGCGTCTGAGCTACAACACCGCGATCGCCGCGATGATGGAGTACATGAACGCCCTCCGTCGCGGAGAACGGACTCCGTCGCGCGGCGAGGTCGAGCCGCTCGTGCAGATTGTTTCGCCGTTCGCGCCGCATATCGCGGAAGAGCTGTGGGAGAAACTCGGGCATTCAGGCAGCGTGTTCGATGCCCGCTGGCCATCGTACGACCCCGCGCTTGCAGCCGACGAGAGAATCGAGCTGCCGGTTCAGATCAACGGGAAGACTCGCGGGAAGCTGAACGTCGCCCGGGACATCTCGCAGGACGACGCTGTCGCTGCCGCCCTCGCCGAGGAATCGATTGCGAAATTCCTGAATGGTGGAGAGCCGAGGAAGATCATCTTCGTTCCTGGAAGATTGCTGAATCTCGTCGGGTAGGACCGGCAGTGGGGGGGATTCTGCCCGGGGAGCATGACAATCCTTGCCGCCGTTCTCCGCGGTAAAAACATGCAGGTTCACGCTCAAAGGATCTTGCCGATCCAATCCCCGACGAAATAGCCGATCACGGCAACGCCAAGCCCGACTACGAACATGTCGAAGCCCGAGCGGAAGATGCTCCGCCCGGTAAAGATCGACCTCGCCGCCCCGACGAGGAAGTGTGAGAGCATCGACACCGCGAACGAAATGGCCATGGCAGTGCTGCCAGTGGTGAAGAAGAACGGGAAGACCGGTATCACAGCGCCGAACGCCGTAGCCAGGCCAGTGACCCACCCTTCACGCAGGGGCGAGCTCGTCTGCTCACCGATCTTGAGCTCCTCCTGTACCTGCTCCTGCAGCATTCGCGCAGGGTCGGCCATCACCTGTGTTGCAAGCGCGTGCGCAGCGGCCTGGTCCATCCCCTTCGCCTCGTATATCAGGGCGAGCTCGTCGCGCTCGATCTCCGGCATGAGCGCTATCTCGTCCCGCTCCATCGCTATCTCGTATTCGTAGACCTCCTGCTCGCTTTTCGCGGCGAGATACCCGCTTGCCCCCATCGACAGCGCGTC
>JBPPMU010000042.1:0-7749 GCA_051306215.1 Gemmatimonadaceae bacterium
TGAGTGAACATCTCCGAGTTGCCGCTGTCCTTGTTGTCAGGGTGATAGCGGTTCGCGAGATGCCTGAACACGCGCGCGATTGTCTCGGTATCGGCGCGCGGTGAGACCTGGAGGATTTCGTAGTAGTCTGCAAGGTTCGTCTCGGGCATGGCATCTACCGTATTGTCACGAGCCCGATCCTGCAACCAGAATCTCTGCTAGATTCCGCCGTGACGCCATCATCGGGTAACGAAACAATGACGACTGCGGAGCTGCTCGACCTCTACGAGTACAACCAGTGGGCCCATGAGAGAATCCTCGAGGCTGCCGCGGAGCTGGGCAACGAGGAGTACGAGCGGCCCGCGGGTGGCGCATTCCCATCGGTGCGTGCCACGGTCGAGCATCTTCTCGCGACGGAAGTCGTGTGGCTCTCGAGGTGGGAAGGCCATTCGCTCGGTGACCGTCCCGATTACAGCGGCTGCTCGGATGCCGTAGCGCTGTGGTCGATCTGGACATCGTTCTGGAAACGCCAGTTCGCGTTCCTGAACGAGCTGAGCGGCGAACATCTTTCGAGGCCTGTCGCTATTCGCACGCGGAGCGGCATAGAGACAGTGCAGACACTTCGCGACACGATGGTCCACGTCGTCAACCACTCAACGTACCACCGGGGCCAGGCGGCGTCCCAGATACGGATCGTCGGTGGAAGGCCGCCGTCCACAGATTACTTCATCTACTGCCTTTCCCGCGATTCGGGTGAGCCCGACGGTGAGGTCGCGACATGATGAAGAAACATCTTGCATTGATTGCGATGACCCTCACGCTTGCTCAGGCGTGCAGGCCTTCACCGCAGCCGGCGCAGGACCCGGCGTCTGTCGGGAGTCCGCCAGCCGCCAACGTCCCGCCTGCATCGACGATCTCGCCGCCTGACCCGGGCACGATCCTCACGAACACCGACTGGGTTCTCGTCGCACTCGGCGCGAGAACAAATCCCGCAGGTGCAGGCGGACGGCCGGTGACGCTCCGTATTGAAACGGGCGCGTATGCCATCGCGGCCGGCTTCGCGGGATGCAACCGGTACACGGGCCCGTACTCGATTCGCGGCGACAGCATCACGTTCGGCCCGTCCGTGTCGACGAAGATGGCCTGCGCGGAGGGAATGGATGTCGAGCAGGGGTACCTCGGCACGCTTCGGCAGGTCGTGAGATATTCAGTGGCTGATTCGACGCTTACGTTTTTCGGTCAGTCCGGACCGCTGGCGACGTTCAGGAATCGCCCCGTTCAGTGAATGAGCGACTGCCGGATTTGAGTAGGTGTCAACCCTGAGCGTCGCCCGAGCACTTCAGTGAAATGGCTGTGGCTCGAGAAGCCCAGATCGAAAGCGACGCGCGAAATGTCAGCGCCGGGCTGAGCCAGCCTCTCGAGGGCGGTGCGCATTCGGACCTCGAGACGGTACGAATGGAGGCCCATTCCGGTCTGCTCGCGGAAAACCCGGCACAGATGAAACGCTGAAACTCCGAGCCTTGCCGCCAGGACCGACACGCTGGCGTGATCGGCGATGGAGCGAAGCAGCTCCGCCCGCGCGCGCTGCACGAGATCCCTGTGCGCCTCGGCGGACCTCGACTTTCTGTTCGCAGCGGCGGTGTTTCCGGATCCGGTGATGACCGCTGAGACGAGCCCTATGATCGTCTCCTCTGCCTCGAGACGATCGACGAGTCCACGCTCGAGCCGCGAAAAGAATATCCGCTGCTTCAGGTAAAGAGCGCTGCTCACCGGGGCAAGTTCTTTCACGAAAGGGCGGTCCGCCCTGTCGCAGGCGGATGGATCGACGGCGCCGGCAATGTCGACGGCAATGTCCCGCGACACGGCGAACCACTCGCACCTGTCGCCTTCGTGATGGAGCTCCCCACGGGTGTATTCCTGTCCCTTGTTGTAGATGGTCGCGACTGTCGGATCCGCGACGAACTCGCGCGAGCCGGCGTGTCTTATCCAGACTGACGTTCGCGGAAAAACAACCAGGTAGTTGTCTACCGGTCCGCTGTCGCGGAAGCGCGAATCCGAGACGCGGCAGGAGAACCGCCCGGCCCTGGCGACCTCACTATCAAAAACCAGCCTGTCGAGGGGACGAGTCATCGAGCAATAATCTGATAGCGGGGCTCTGGTACGGGCTTCAACGTAGACAAACAATCCTCCCGGAGCATGCAGGTGTCAATCGTAATTCGTGCAATAGTGCTGGCTTCGATCGCCACATCGCCTGCGCCGGATAACCCGCCGGCCAGAAATGACGTGACGAAGATCGATGCCGCACCTTTGACCGCACAGAACAGAAATGGTTCCAGATGCGGCAGCAGGCGTGACGCGGTGTCGGCTCCCGCCTACGACCATCCCTACACGATGGTAAAGGAGCGGTAGCTCGTAGGGCAGTGCGCGCATCCGGTCCGATTTCTGCGAGTTCGATGTCAGATGAACATCCGCAGATCGATTCCCGCCGCACTTGCCTGTTTTCTTGCGTTTCCGGCAGCGTGCTCCGACGTGAGCCTGGAGGGTCCGTCGGATGATCCTGAGAGGACCGAGCTCGTCACGGCCGTGGCGGATGTGGCGAGCTGCACGTCGTCGGGTGACGAGGCGACGGGCGCGATAGTCGACACGCTTCCCGGTCTGATACTGATGGCCGGCGACATCGCTTACGAGTCGGGGACTGCCGAGGAGTTCTCCAGTTGTTACCAGCCGTCGTGGGGACGTCACAGGGAGAGAACGCGGCCTGCCCCCGGGAATCACGAGTATGAGACCGAGGGTGCCGCGCCCTATTACGAGTACTTCGGGGCGAATGCGGGTCCTGCGGGAAGGGGTTACTACTCGTTCAACCACGGCGCGTGGCACATCGTGTCGCTCAACAGCAACATAGATGTTTCGGCGGGATCGCCGCAGGAGACGTGGCTGAGGCAGGATCTTGCCGCGAACCCGGCGAAGTGCACTCTCGCTTTCTGGCATCATCCGCTGTTCAGCTCGGGGTTTCATGGGAATACGCCGGAGATGGCGCCGCTGTGGCGTGCCCTCGAAGAGGCTCGTGCGGAGATAGTGATTTCCGGGCACGATCATCACTACGAGCGGTTCGCGCCGCAGTCGGTTGACGGGGTAGCCGATCCGCGCGGGATCAGGCAATTCGTTGTGGGAGGCGGAGGGGCATCGCTGTTTCCGGCGTTGTTCTTCACCGCCAACTCGGAGGCGAGGTTCGATGCGGGGTACGGAGTGTTGAGGTTGACCCTCGGGGAATCGGGGTACGAGTGGAAATTTGTACCGGTTACGCCCGGGGCATTCTCGGATTCAGGCTCGGGGAACTGCCGCTGATTCTCAGGGACGAGACGTCAGGCTAACCAGGCGCGAGGTGTGAGGAAAGTTCAACTGAAAGAAAGCATAGGCGACAGACGTCAGGCTGCGCAGGCGTCGGGCGCGAGTCAATAGGAAGTGTGCCTCGAGCCTCAGACCTGCGCAGCCTGACGTCTGTCGCCTATGCCTTCTTTCAGTTGCGAAGTTCCCTTACTGAAACTCGAGTGTGCCGTCCTCGATCCTGCTGAACCGCAGACTCATCATGTCGAGCGCGTAATTCTGGTTGAGCTTCCATGGCTTCTTCGAGCCCTGGCTTGGCAGTGACTGAATCGCCCGACTCACGTAGCCTGACGTGAAAGTGATCGCGGGCTCGCGCCGGATCGAGGGGTCCCGCAGGCGGGGTGTGCACTGGCTGTATCCGTGGCGCCCCATGTGATTCAGCAACCGGCAGAGATACGCCGCAGTGAGGTCAACCTTCAGCGTCCACGAGGCGTTCGTGTAGCCGAGGGCTGACGCGAGGTTGGGGATGTCGCTGTACATCATCCCCTTGTATGACATCCTCTCGGCCATGACGACCTGATTTCCATCGACTATCAGCTCGAGGCCGCTCATCAGCTTCATGTTGAGCCCTGTCGCAGTGACGATTATGTCTGCGTCGAGCTTCTGTCCTGACGCGAGCTCAAGCCCCGACTCGGTGAATGTCGCGATCCGGTCAGTCACTATCGACGCCCTCCCGGACTTCATCGCCTTGAAGAGATCGGCGTCGGGTATCAAGCAGAGCCGCTGATCCCACGGATCGTACGCCGGGGTGAGATGGGTGTAATCGTAATCCGGTCCGAGACGGTGACGTGCTCCCTTCATCAGCATCCGTTTGAAGAACGCGGGTCTTCGCCTCGCGAGGTGGTAAAAGCCCATGCTCAATGCGACGTTCTTCCACCGCGTGATTCCATACGCGATGCGGGAAGGGAGGAATTTCCGCAGGCTGTCGGCGATCCTGTCCCTGGACGGGAGCGATGTGATATAAGTCGGCGAGCGTTGAAGCATCGTCACGTGCAGCGCGGTTCCCGCCATCGCTGGAACGAGAGTGACGGCAGTCGCGCCACTGCCGATCACGATTACTCGCTTGCCGGTGTAGTCCAGATCTTCCGGCCATTTCTGCGGATGGATTATGGGCCCCGCGAAGCGCTCGGTCCCTTTCCACTCCGGCGTGTAACCTGCCTCGTAGTCGTAATAACCCGTGCAGAGATAGATGAAACCGCAGGTCAGCTCAATCGGCCCGTCGGGCGTTTCCGCCTCGACGTGCCATCGCGAATCAGCTGACGACCACGATGCGCGGCGCACCCGATGGTTGAACCTGATCTTCGAGTCGATGCCGTATTCTCGCGCCGTCTCGCGGATGTACTCGAGTATCGAAGGTCCGTCGGCGATCGATTTCGCGTTGCGCCAGGGATGAAAGCTGTAACCCAGCGTGTACATATCGGAGTCGGAGCGGATTCCAGGATACCTGAAGAGGTCCCAGGTCCCCCCGGTGGTGTCGCGGCCCTCGAAGATCGCGTAGCTCCTCGACGGGCAATATCTCTGAAGGTGGTAGCCGGCCCCGATTCCGGAGAGACCGGCCCCAACCACCAGCACGTCTAGATGCTCCACTCTTCTCCCGTCCTTCGGCCAGTCTTCACGCATCATAGTAATTTGGGGTGACTCCTTCAGCCATAATGAGGAAGAGGTTGTGACGTTTCCCCGATCATCCCGCGCATTCATCGCGGCCGCCGCTGTGCTGTTCGCCGCCCCGGTGTCGGCGCAGCAGGCAGTAGACTACGAAATCGCCTTTCCAGACGCGGCGAACCACATTGGAAACGTTACCGCGACATTTCGCGGGATCCCTCAGGGCACTACGCTCGAGGCGCGTTTTGCCAGGTCGTCGGCGGGACGTTATTCGCCAACAGGTTTCGCGAAAAACGTCTTCGACGTCCGCGCTGAAGATGGCCAGGGTCGCCGCCTCGATGTGACACGGCCGCATCCGCACGGGTGGGACGTGGCCGGCCACGATGGAACTGTCCGCATCTCCTACTCTGTCTTCGGCGACCGCACCGACGGCACCTACCTCGGCATCGATCACACGCACGCGCACATGAACATCCCGGCGACCTTCATGTTCGCACCCGCAATGAGCGCCGCGCCGGTGCGACTGAAGATCTTGACTCGCCCGGGATGGCGTATCGCCACGCAGCTCGTCCCGACCTCCGACTCGACAGTTTTCACCGCGCCGAACATGCAGTGGTTCATGGACTCGCCGACCGAGGCGGGCCCGCTGATGTTCAACACCTGGCAGGAAACCCATGGCGGACGCCGGTCAACAATCCGGCTCGCCGTCCATCACCTTGGCACACCGGCTGAAGTCGACTCGCTTGTAATGCTCATGCGGAGAGTCGTCGCCGAGCAGGTCGCAGTGTTCGGGGAGATGCCGGTGTTCGATCACGGCACTTACACGTTCATCGCCGACTACCTCCCGTGGGCGAGCGGTGACGGCATGGAGCATCGCAATTCGACGATCCTCACGAGCACACGATCGCTCACTGGTCACGCGAACAGAATGGCGGTACTCGGCGCGATCTCGCACGAGTTCATTCATGCGTGGAGCGTCGAGCGGCTGAGGTCGAAATCTCTCGAGCCGTTCGACTTCGAGCGCGACAACATGTCCCCCGACCTCTGGTTCGGCGAAGGATTCACGAACTACTACGAGCCGCTCACCATCAGGCGCGGCGGACTTTACACAGACGACGCGTTTCTTTCGGAGATGGGTGGCGCGATAGTCAGCGTGATTAATTCACCGGCCCGAAGGCATGGATCTGCAGTCGCGATGAGTATGCAGGCGCATTTCTTCGATGGCGCGGCGTGGAGAGATCCGACGAGGGCGCCGACGACGTTCCTCTCATACTACACGTGGGGCTCGACGATCGGCATCGCGCTCGATCTGACGCTCAGGCAGAGATTCAATACCACTCTCGACAATTACATGCGGATGTTGTGGCGGGATTTCGGCAGCCACCAGTCGGCCGACTTTGCGCCAACGCGCACATACACGACCGCCGATCTCCGGATGGCGCTCGGGCGGCTCACGAAGGACACTGCGTTTGCCAACAATTTCTTCCGCAGGTACATCGCGGGGAGCGACGTCCCGGACTATACGCCGCTCCTTGCGCAAGCCGGGTTTCTGTTCAGGGCCGACAGCGTAATGACACCCGATATCGGCGCAGTACTCCAGGGCGACTCGGCGGGAGTACGGATCGTCTCGCGACCTTCGGTCGGATCGTTGCATGCGGCAGGGTTGGACAGCGGCGATGTAATCAGGGTGATAGAGGGCGTCCCTGTCACAAACGCGGATTCGGTCTTCGCAATCGTCGGCCGGGGACGAGTCGGCGCCACGTTGCGGCTTGGAGTCACCCGGCGTGGCGGACGCGCAACGATCCCAATGATTCTCACCGGGTCGCCTCAGTATACGGTTGCCACGTACGAGAAAGCCGGAATGCCTGTCACGGCAGCGATGAAGCGCTTCAGGCAGGCGTGGCTTGGCTCGAAAGCCAGGCGATAACCTTCAACGCGAATCAATGGCGAAGACACACGATTACACTACCAGGCTAAAATGGGACGGAAACCTCGGCCAGGGGACGTCCACGTATGCAGGCTACGACCGCAACTATGTCGTCGCCATTGACGGAAAAAGCGAGATGCGCGGCAGTGCGGATCCGATGTTCCGCGGGGACGGATCCCTCCATAATCCTGAGGATCTCTTCATCGCCGCGATCGCCGCGTGTCACATGCTCACATATCTCGCCTTATGCGCGAAACACGGCATCGTGGTGACTGCTTATGAGGACAGAGCATCAGGCACTTTGGAGCTGGCACCGGATGGCGGCGGGAAATTCACCCGGGTGACACTCGTTCCGTCGGTGACGATAACGCAGCAGGACAGGGAGCAGGAGGCACTCAGTCTTCACGATGACGCGCACAAGCTCTGCTTCATCGCGCAGTCGTCGAGCGTTCCGATTGACCACGCGCCAACTGTTAAGGTTGAGTCCGGGTGAGAGACGTCGCGATCGAGCTCGACGACAATCCGGGAGCGCTTGCCGCAATGGGCGATGCCCTCGGACGGTCGGGCGTAAGCGTCGAGGGTGGAGGCGCGTGGGTAGTTGATGGCCGGGGCATCGCGCATTTCCTCTTCGAGGACGGCGAGGCGGCCCGCGATGCGCTCGAAACCGCCGGCATTCGAGTGCTGGCCGTGCGCGACGTAGTCGTACAGAGGCTCAAGCAGGAGGTGCCCGGACAACTCGGCAAGCTTACCGGAAGGATGGCCGAAGCGGGGGTGAACATCGAGGTCCTCTACAGCGATCACGATCATCAGCTGGTGCTCGTGGTGGACGATGTGGAGAAAGGAAGAGCGGTCGCCGC
>JBPPMU010000043.1:0-5216 GCA_051306215.1 Gemmatimonadaceae bacterium
ATGGTCACAGACTCCAGGAGATACCTCGGCGTCATCGAGAGGCGGCTCGAGGAGATCGACAGGTCGGGATGGATGCCGGGGCTCTGTCTCTACAATGCGGGGATGGATCCGGTGGAGACCTGCAGCATCGGCGGTTTGCCTGGCATCACTCCGGCGATCCTCCAGGAAAGGGAAGCGACGGTGTTCGAGTGGCTGGCCCAGCGGGGGATACCTGTCGCGTTCGTGCTCGCCGGCGGGTACTCGATGGGACGGCTCACCCGGGAAGGGCTCGTCGCGCTCCATCGCTATACTATCGAAGAAGCCGCCCGGCGCGCTCCCGCGAGCCCCAAGGTGAGAACGTCAGACGCCTCTTATATAATGAGTGTGCCGGGGCAACCGGTGCCCCGGTGAGACCCCTCACCCGGAGGCACTTATTTCAGACATCGCGTTAGTTCTCAGGGCGGCCGAGTTCGCGGCCCACAAGCATCGCAATCAGCAGCGGAAGGGCGCGAGCCATAGGCCGTACATCGGCCACTGCATCGAAGTGGCGAGAATAATCGCCGAGGTAGGGAAGGTCGACGATGCGTACGTGCTCGCCGCGGCGCTGCTTCATGATACCGTCGAGGATACCGACACAGCCCGAGAGGAATTGAGGGCGGAGTTCGGACCAGTCATCGATGATCTCGTTGCCGAGGTTACGGATGACAAGCTGCTCACCTCGCAGATGAGAAAGGATGCGCAGGTAAGTCACGCCCCGCATCTCTCGGCCGGCGCGAAGGTGATAAAACTCGCCGACAAGATCAGTAATGTGCGGGAGATCGGTGTCGATCCGCCGGAAACGTGGGACGTTGAACGGAGGAAGGAATACTTCGCCTGGGCGGGCCGCGTCGTTACGGCGATCGGCAGCATCAATCCGGAGCTCCAGGGCCTGTTTGCGAGCACCCTGAAGACGTCCACCAGAATTCTCGCTGCGCAGACGGTTGAGGAATAAACCAGGTGCGTCCCGGTCTCTGGGCCGTCGGGAATTGACATTTGTATATACCAGACATATACTAGCCTGTGGCCGACATCCGCGAAATTCTCACCCAGACGACAGGGTTTGACTGGGATGCCGGAAATGCCGCCAAGGTAGCTTCGCGCCACGGAATACAGCCTGGGGAGTGTGAGCAGGTTTTTCTGTCGGAGCCGTTTCTTATCAGCTTCGATGAATCACATTCACAGGGAGAGCCGCGCTGGCGGGGTCTCGGGCGTACAGCGGCCGGCCGGCTGCTCTTCGTGGTATTCACAGTACGGAGCGACCTGATTCGTGTTATCGCGGCGCGCGACATGAGCCGCAAGGAGAGATTCCGTTATGCCGAAATCAAAGAGCGCCCTGCGAAAGATACCGGCGTTTAAATCCGAGCAAGAGGAGCGTGAGTTCTGGGAAGGCGCCGATTCGACCCAGTATGTCGACTGGTCGAGAGCGGAGGCAGTCAGATTCCCCAGTCTGCGCCCATCGACCACGGCAATCTCCGTCCGGCTGCCCGATACGCTGCTTACCGAGCTCAAGCTCCTGGCGAACGAGCGCGACGTTCCTTACCAGAGTCTGCTGAAGATCTTTCTCGCCGATCGCGTCTCTGCGGAGCGGGAACGAAAGCGCCGGCGGGCGGCTGGTTGACGCGCCCACCGCCGGATTCCGCGCAACCGATTGGTCGCTATCGCCGCAAGATGAGGTTCGACGATCCAGGGCCATGCCCGATCGTGAACACTACGCCGTCCCCGGCGAACACCGTGATCAGGTCAGTCGATTGTGATTCACCGCTGGCGAGCGGTACCGCAACGAAGCGGACATCGGATGGGCTCGGGATGACGCTGGGAATCCCGAACGTCGCCCTCGATAGCGCCGAAACCAACCCGAGCCGGTGCTCGGCGCTTCCGGCCACGACGTAAACCTTCATGTCAGATGGCTGCTGGTTGTTGACCGTCACGGTAGTAACCGCGCCGGACGCGAGGAAGGCATCGACTGACTGGCCCGTGTTCCTGCCTGCCGGGGCGCAGGCGGTAACCATGGCAAGGACTAGTACTGGAGTGAGGAGTCTCGTGAGGTTCGGCAGCATTGTCGGCTTCTCCCTTTGGGTTGTCGCCGTACATGGGCGCGGATGGCCGTTGCACGGCGATGTCGAGGGTGGTATCTAGAAGCAGGCGGTCAGGCCCCCCTTATCGCCTAGTCAGAAGCCGGTCAGATCAGGTCGGAAAATGCTCAGACTTCGCACTTTTGGCGGATTGACCCTCGAAAAAGACGGTGTCCGCCTCGATGAGATAGTCGCGCAGCGAAAAGTGCTGGCGCTTCTGGCCGTGCTCGCGAGGTCCGGACGGAAGGGGATGGGCCGCGAGCGGCTGATGGTTCTGCTCTGGCCGGACAGCGACACGGATCGCGCCCGTGGTGCTCTGAACCAGATGCTGCATACCCTCCGCCGGCAACTTGCGCCTGATGTCGTAGACGGAACCGCCGAGCTTCGCCTCAACAGCGACGCAGTATCGAGCGATGTCTCGGAATTCACTGATCTGCTGGCGCGGGGCAGGCCCGAAGAGGCGGTCGAGCTTTACCAGGGCCCCTTTCTCGACGGCGTTCACATCGAGCGGGCGCCTGACTTCAGCCGGTGGCAGGACACCGAGCGTGCCGGACTGGAGCGCGCGTATATCGATGCTCTCGAAACACTGGCTCGTTCGGCCCATGATGCCGGGTGGTACGACGATGCAGTGAAGTGGTCCCTTCGATGCCTCGCCGTCGATCCGCTGCGCGCGCGCAGCGTGATCGGCGTGATGGACGCTCTCGACCTTGCCGGTGACCGGGCGGGAGCATTGCGACACGCAAAGGTGCACGAGGATCTTCTCCGGGATGAACTCGGTGCACAGCCTGATCCGGATGTAACTGCGCTTGCCACCCGAATGCGCGCGTCGGCTCCGCGACGGAATGGGCACGAGGAGAACGTCACCGGGACGACGGAGCTGCCGGAATTATCGCTGCCGGCAGTCGTCGAGGAGCCCGTTGTCCGCTCAACGGTGCCAGTCGACGTAGGAGAAAATCCTCGCGTGCGGCCGAGTTTGTTCAGGCGTGGGTGGCTCATAGCGGGGATTCCTGTGGTACTGCTACTGGCAGCCGCGTTGCTTCCCGGAGCGCTTGCCCGGTCCGAGCGCGAGACGGGCGCAGACAGCAGGAGGGTAGTAGTTGCGGTTTTTGCGAATCAGACAGGCGACTCGTCGCTCAATCCGCTCCAACTAGTCGCGGCCGACTGGATCACGCGCGGTATCGTGGCGACGCCGGGAATCGACATGCTCTTTCCGGGAGTTCTTCACTCCCAGGGCCGCGCTGCCTGGGGGGTTCCCACCACCCCGCTCGAGCTTGCAAGAAGCAACGGTGCGCATGTCGCAATTTCCGGAAACTTCTATCGTTCGGGCGACAGCCTGTATTTCGCAGCGACATTGATCGACGTGGCAAGCGGCCGGGTGATTCGTGGCATCGGCCCGTTTCCGGCGAATGTTTCTCAACCTCTCGATGGAATCGAGGAGTTGCGGCAGGCTGTTTCCGTCGCGCTTGCATCGATGCTCGATGACCGCGTCAGCAGTTTTGTTTCCACGACTGCCAGTCTTCCGCGACTCGATGCGTACCGCGAGTTCCTTATCGGCGAGGAGCTTCTCTGGCGCGGTAAGCACCTTGAATCGCTGCCCCACTTCGCGAAAGCCGGCGAGCTCGATTCGTCGTTCCTTCAGGTAGCTGCGCGGATGGCTGTAACGGCGGCGAATGCCGGGCGGTGTGACATTGTCGATTCAATTGCGATCGCGACTGCGAGGCGGCAGCCTCCTCTTTCTGAGAGGGAGGCATCGTTCGTTGCGGGCTCGGTTGCGCGCTGCAGCGGTGACATTGAAGAAGTCATACGATTGACACGCCAGCGGCTTGCGCATGAGCCGAGGCAGCCATTGTTCAAGTGGACACTTGCGGCTGCATTGCGGAGTGCGAATCGTCCATCCGAAGCCGCGAAGATCCTTGCTTCGCTCGACCCCGAGCATGACCTGGGGTGGCTCGCCGGTCAGCAGCGGCTGTTCTACTGGCGCGAGTTCGTCAACGCGCAGCACGCGACCGGTGATTACAGGGGTGAGTGGAAAAACGCCGACGTTATCGGACGCGCGAGTCCCGGCCCGGTCATGGGCTACTACTTCAAAGGGAGAAGTTTCGCCGGAAGGAACGATGCGGGAGCTGCCCTCAGGATGGTCGACTCGATGCAGGCAGTGCCCGGTGGGCCGGTAACAGTTGGAACAGCCAACGGGACGCAGATAATCCGGGCAGCGACTACCGGCTGGACGATGTACGGCATGAGCGAGGAGCTGCTCGCTCACGGCCACCCGGATGAATCGCGGGCGGTCGCACTACGGGTGATTCAGTGGGTGGATGGGCGTACGACCGAGGAAAAAACCGAGCCCGAATACAGGCTGATCCTGGCGCGCTCGAGTTTGATGACCGGGGATTACGAACGGGCCTACACGGTGTTGTCAGATCTCGTGAAAGCTGATTCGAATAACGTCGAGTATCTCGCAGCTTTTGGACGTGCGGCTGCGCTGCGTGGCGATGGAGCTATGGCGCGCCGGGCTTCAGTGTCGCTCGCGCAGGTGCCCACCAGGAATATTGCCGGTGTTCCCGGCCGGAACGGCGCAGCCGCACGAACTCTCGGTCGCGCCCAGATTGCAGCCGCCCTCGGCGACACCACTGGTGCGTTGGCGCTTCTCGATTCGGTAACATCCCGCACGTACCCGACAGACTTTCTGCTGCTGCATTCTGACCCTGCGTTTGCATCGCTGCACGGTAACCGTCGCTTCAAAGCGTTGATTCGGCCGAAGGGCTAAGGCTCACGGGACTTCGCGTCGCCCGGAGTTCAGGGCTCCCTGTGTACAAGCAATGTTGCGAGCTTGCCGAGTATCTCGTCGATTGTGACGGGCGGGAGCTTGCAGATTCTCGATGCCCGGCGAGCTTTCCAGTCGAGATTCCTCACCTGGTCCGACAGGACTGTGCCCGCCAGCGGTAATCCGCCGGGGATTGAAACTTCGAATGGATATCCCTTTGCCTGGCTGGTGACCGGGCAGAAAATCGCGAGGCCAGTGCGTGCGTTGTACTCACGGGGTGAGAGTGCCACCGCTGGCCGGCGTCCTGCCTGTTCGTGTCCGGCCTGCGGGTCAAACGTCAGCCACACCGCGTCACCGCGGTC
>JBPPMU010000044.1:0-17578 GCA_051306215.1 Gemmatimonadaceae bacterium
ACCCTCAATCCTCAATTAGTCGCGACTCTGCAATGGGTCTTGGTCCTGAGCCCGCAAAGTTCTGACTCCGCAGTCCTCAGATCTATCTTGTGAAGAAGGAGAGTCCGGCAAGAAGCCCCAGCTCCGTCGAATCGAAGTCACCGAAATGATGAGCGAGGTTTGCCTCGAATCGGCTCGATAGCCTGCTCACGATCGGCTGCTTGAAGCCGAAGCCGAACCCGACGAGCGCGCTCGAATAGTCGGCTCCGTTCGCGTAGCCGCTTACGCCGAGAAATGGTCTCGCGTACATGCCGGCCCTGTGGTACGCGCCGGGGTAACGGCTGCTTCCGAGATGATAGAGAGCGCCAAGCTCGGCTCTGTAGGACGTAAACGTGTCCCCGTCGCCGGTGACCAGGTTGATCCGCAACTTGGGCTCGAGTGACGTCCGCCGGCCGATCGGGAATCCGATTCGTGCCGAGCTGACGGGTATGTCGATTCTGGTACTCGAGTTGTCGCCGAAGCCGATGGTGATTCCGGCATCGACTCCAAGCTCGAGCGGATCAGGGCCGGAGGTTGCCTGAGCGCTTGCGGTGACTGCGCCAAGCGCCAGGGCGGCGAGTGTAGCTGTTAGTGTCTTTCGCATGATTATCAGGATTGAGTGAAGATCCGGAGCGCCGGGTGTGTCCCAGGGCCTGCGAGGGCAGGCGTCAGGCCGGATTCTACGGCTACAAACATGCCCGCGCGACTGCTTTTGCTCAGAGACTTGTGTTCATTCCGCAGCCGTAAGAAACTCGCTTCCGCGGAACTGGCCGCGGTAGAGTCGCGAATACACACCGCCGCCGGCGAGAAGGTCGGAGTGCCGTCCTTCTTCGACCACCTTTCCCCTGTCGAGAACAACGACTCGATCTGCCCGCAACACTGTGCTGAGCCGGTGGGCGATGATGAGAGTTGACCTGTTCCGCAGGAGCTCCTGCATCGCCTCTTCGACGAGTCTCTCGCTCTCGCTGTCGAGGCTCGACGTCGCTTCGTCGAGAATCACGATCGCCGGATCCTTCAGGAATACGCGCGCAATTGCCAGGCGCTGGCGTTGCCCGCCGGAGAGCTTGACGCCTCTCTCACCCACAAGCGTGTCGAACCCTTCAACGAGCCGCTCGATGAATTCGATCGCGTGGGCCGCGCTTGCCGCACGCCGGATCTCATCCTCTGACGGTATGCGCCCATCCTCCTTCACGGCGTAGGCAATGTTCTCTCGCACAGTTCCGCTGAAAAGCGCGGGCTCCTGAGGCACGATGCCGATCGCGCCGCGCAGCTCAGCGAGGCCGAGCGCGCGCACATCGTGGCCGTCTACCAGGATCCGGCCGCCGGTGACGTCCCAGAACCGAGGAATAAGAGACGCGATCGTGGTCTTGCCCGCGCCGCTCGGGCCTACCAGCGCGACAACCTCACCCGGCGCTATGTGAAGCGAAACTCCGGTCAGCACCTCGGGTAGAGACGGCCCGTACGAGAACGTCACGTTGTCGAGCGTGACTTTGCCGCGCACCTGACTCCCGATCGACACGGCTTCGGCCGGCTCGGCGATAACAGGTTGCGTTTCGAGAAGATCAAATGTGCGCCGCGCCGCTCCAACCGCCTCCTGATACACGCCGAACAGCGATCCGAGGGACCCGACGGCTCCCGCTACGTACATCGCGTAAAGAAGAAAAGAGACGAGCGCTCCGGCCGTAAGCGTGCCCTCGAGCACGAGGCGGCCGCCCTGCCAGAGCACCGCGACAACCCCGCCGAATGCACAAAATGTGAGGATTCCGAAGAACGTCGCTCGAATCCTCGACCTGTCTGTTGCGGCGGCGATCACGTGAGCCATGTGCGCAGTGTATCGCCGCGACTCCTCAGCTTCTCGGGTAAAGCTCTGCACCGTCCGAATCTGCGAGAATGCCTCCTCAGCGCTTCCCGTGGCCTCGGCGATCCTGTCCTGTACGCCGGTGCTGGCGCGCCGTAGCTGGCGACCGAAAAAGAACGCGGCGCCTATCACTACCGGCACGACGGCGAGCGTCGTGAGCGCGAGGCGGGGGTGAGTCATCGTAAGAAGCACGACTCCGCCGATGAGGAACAGCGACTGGCGCGCCAGCTCCGACAGGTTATAGCTGAGCACCGTCTGGAGAACCGTCGTGTCGGCGGAGAGGCGGCTCGTCAGCTCACCGGTTCGCTGTTCGGTAAAGAACCCCGGCGAAAGCCTTATCAGGTGCGCGAAAAGGTCGCGCCTGAGGGAAGCGATCACCCGCTCCGACGTAATAGTCAGCAGGTAGACCTGCGCGAAGTTCAGAAGCGCCTGGATCGCGAAGAGCCCGATGAGGCCGAGGGCGATCCTGTCGAGCAGCGTTGAGCTTCCCTCCACGAAGGCGGCGTCGAGAAGCCGCCGCACTATCTGCGGAAATGCCAGTCCGATAGCGACGCTCACGAGCAGGCAAACGAGCGCTGTCATGAGCTGGGGGACGTGCGGCCTGATGCGCGGCAGCAGCTGCCGCAGGGGCTTCGGCGAAGGTATCCGTTTCGCCGACGGCGCCTCAGTCATCAGAGCGGGATCTTTTGGTCGACCACCATCGCCACGAACAGCAGAGCGAGGTAAAGCAGGGAGTACTTGTAGACCCACCACGCGGGAGCCGTCCACTCGGCAGCCGCACGCATCTTCACGACCCCGGCGAGCAGGATGAAGCCGAGGACCACAGCAGACACGAGGTAGATCAGACCGAAGGCGCCGAAGGTCACCGGCAGCACGGTCACGCCGATGAGAATCACCGTGTACCACAACATCTGGTTCATCGTCTCTCGTTCGCCCCAGACGAGAGGAGCCATTGGAACTCCGGCTTTCGTGTAGTCGCGCTGCTTGAGGAGCGCGAGCGCCCAGAAGTGCGGCGGGGTCCAGTAGAAGACGATGAGAAACAGGTAGATCGCGGCGAGGTCGACGGTTCCGGTCATTGCTGCCCAGCCGACAAGGGGCGGGAACGCGCCGGCCGCTCCCCCGATCACGATGTTCTGGGGGGTCGTGCGCTTCAGCCACTTCGTGTAGACGAATACATAGAAGTAGAAGCCGGCGAGGGCGAGAGCCGAAGCAGCGACGTTGACGAAGAGTGCGAAGATGAACGTCGCAGCTGTCGCAAGGGCGACTCCGAAGGCGAGAACAGACCGTCCGCTCATGCGGCCACTCGGGATCGGCCTCAGGCGAGTGCGGGCCATCCTGTCATCGATGTCGGAGTCCATGTACATGTTCACCGCATTCGCCCCGCCGGCCATCAGATAGCCTGCCAGCGTGACGATCAGGACGAGGCCAACGCTGGGTGTCCCGGCAACGAACATCGGCGCGATCGTTGTCAGGAGGAGGAGCGAGATGATCCTCGGCTTCGTTAGCATCACGAGATCCTGGATCAACGTGCGATCAGCCGCGGCGGCAATCGCCGGAGTCGAAGTCATGACGCAACCCTCACGCTGCCTGTCTCTTCAGGCGTATTCGCCGCGCGGGCGGCGATGATTGCAAGCACGACAATCGCGAGCCAGACGAAGGTGCCGACCGCCTGGTGAAGCGAGCGGAGGAATGCCGGGAAATGCATTTCGATCATCGCCGCCGCGACGAGCACCTGCACGAAGGCTGCACCGAATGTTATCCGCGCGGCGCTTACAACGGCCTTCGGGTCGCCCCGCTTCGCAGTGGATATGGCGATTCCAAGCAGGTGCCCGAAGAGGAGGAACGCGATGATGCGGTGGGTAATGTGAACCGTCCGTGCGGTTCCGCCAGCAGTGATCGTGCGGCAATGCGGGAAGCCGGTACATGAGGACGCCGCGTCAGGAAGATTTGCCGTAAGGGCACCGAGCGCGAGCGTGACGAGAGCGAGAACGACCGCGATTGCCGACGATCGTCTTGCCCGCTGTGAGCCACCGGTCAGGTTCGAGGCCGCGCCAAGTCCCCCCGCGCGAAAGAGGGCAACCGCCAGCACCGCCAGTAGCGTCATGGCGATCGTGAGATGCCCGGCGACGACAAGCGGATTGAGCGCCAGCTGGACCGTCACTGCACCGAGCAGCGCGGCTGCGACGACAAGGGCAGCCGCAATTGCTGCCGGACGAAGAATACCGCCTGGTCCACCGACTCCGGGGAGGCGCCGCGACGCGAATGCCTTGATGACGAGTGCCGCAATGGCGAGCGAGAGCCCGAAGGCAAGGTAGCGGTGGGTGATCTCGATTATGAGATCGAGCCTGTCGTGCGGCGGAAACCACTGCCCGTTGCATTTTGGCCAGTGATCGCCGCAACCCATTCCGGAGCCCGTGATACGCACGATCGCACCGAATACTACCTGAACGAAGGCGAGGCCGAGCGCCACCTGCGAAAGCCGCTTCAGTGTCTTCATGTCAGTGGATCGCTCGCCACGTCGCGGCAAGGAGCGCTGCAAGGATGATCGCGGGAATTACCGCCCAGATCATCTCGGTGCCCCGCGGCGACTGCGGAACGCCGGCGGTGACTCCAGTGTCCCGCGGCGGGGCGAACGCAGAGCGGAGGATCGCAAGCTCGGCGACGATGCACAGTGCCGACGCGACCCAGAACAGGGGCTCGGCGAATGAATGAATGAGTCCGGAAGTATGTTCGAGCAGATGTTGCTCCAGCGGCGGGGTATGTATTCGCGCCTAAAGCTACTCGCGCGTTCGCGGCCTTTGCAGTACCGTTTGCGCATGTCAGACCCATTGAATTCGCCGCTCACTCCGCGAGTGACGCAGGTCGCCGGAGACGTGATGGACTCCGAGTCACATATCGGAGCTGACGGGCTCGCGCGCCGGATCGGGCCGTGGACCGCGATTGCTATCCTCGTCGGAAGCACGATCGGATCTGGAATTTTCCGGTCGCCGGCCGGCATCGCCGACAACGTGCCCGGCCCGCTTCCCCTGATGATCATCTGGGTAGCCGGCGGACTTTTCGTCCTTTGCGGCGCCCTGACGCTTGCCGAGATCTCAACGGCCTACCCTCGGACAGGCGGTGTGTACGTCTTCATCCGCGAGGGATGGGGGCGGCTCCCGGCATTTCTCTTCGGATGGGCTGAGCTGGTGATGATCCGGGCAGCCGCCCTTGGGGCCATTTCGACGACGTTCGCAGAGTACATGATCAGGGTCACGGGGAACAACCCTTCGCTCGAGCCATATTCGACCTACACGCACTGGGTCGCTGCCGTAGCCATCTTTTTCGCCGGAGCGATCAACTACGTAGGGGTCAGACGCGCCGGGGCACTGGTGAACCTCGCGACTGCTGCGAAGGTGATCGGCCTCCTGACCATCATCGCTTTCGCCTTCCTGATCGGGCTGCCGCAAACAGGCGGTCATTATACGCCTGCGATTCCGCCGGGCAGCTTCTCGTTCGCGGCGTTCGGGCTCGCGCTGGTGTCGGTTCTCTGGGTCTATGACGGCTGGGCTGATGTGAGCTTCGTCGCCGGCGAGGTCGAGAACCCGAAGCGGAATCTGCCGCGGGTGCTGATCATCGGGACGCTCGGCATCATCGGCATCTATCTGCTGGCAAACCTCGCGTACCTCGCCGTCCTTCCGATCGGGGAGATACGGACGTCTCCCCTTGTTGCGGCTGATGTCGCTGACCGGCTGGTGGGAAGGCCGGGCGTGACGTTCGTCTCGCTCGTGGTGATGATCTCCACGTTTGGAACTCTTATCGCAGTGATGATCACCGGCCCAAGGGTGATTTTCGCGACTGCCGCGGACGGGATGCTCTTCAGGCCACTGGCAAAGGTCCACCCCCGTTTTGGAACTCCTTATGTGTCTGTCGCGACAGTCACGACGATCGGGGTGGTGTTCGTCCTGATGGGAACGTTCGAGCAGCTGGCTGAAGCGTTCGTGACGGCGATCGTGCCGTTTTACGCAATGGCTGTCGCTTCCATCTATGTGCTGCGGAAACGCGCGGGATATGCGCCCGGATTCAGGGTGCCACTCTATCCGGTGCTCCCCGCGATTTTTGTACTTGCCACACTGTCGCTTCTGCTCAACGCGATTGCCGGCGAGTCGAGCCGCTGGCCGACTCTGGGGGTGATCGGGGCGATTCTCCTCGGCATCCCCGTCTACTATATGACTGTCGGGCGGCGCAAGGCCTGAGGCACGAAAAAAAAACCGTTTCATCCGCGTTACGCAGAGCCGGTAATAATTGCTTGCAGCAGTCCGTTTCGGGCGGTAGCTTTGACCCGTTCGGAACCCCACGCAGACGCCAGAGTTCAGCGCGATTTTCGATTTGAAGCAAAGCACGCCACTACCGCACAACCACGACTCTAGTAAGGTCGTGTGACTGGCAGTTCCAGGTACCGGTTCCGCTGTCCCCCGCAACACCAAATCTCTTTCCACAGGTCCACACAATGCTCACACGACGTTTGACCCGTTTCGCCGCGGCTCTTGGTTTCGTGTCGGCGGCAGTGATGGGAACCGAAGTGCACGCCCAGGGAATCACCACGGGCGGCATCACAGGTTTCGTCACGGACGTATCAGGCGCGCCGCTCGAAGGCGTCCAGATCTCCATCACCAATGCCACGACAGGATTTACCCAGCGCACGATCTCCCGTGAGGGTGGCCGATTTACGCTGACCAGCCTCGAGGTAGGCGGCCCCTACACGATCGACGCGCGGCGCATCGGATACCAGCCGCACACCCGCACCGGAATCACGATCCAGCTCAGCCAGTCGAGCAGAATCGACATCAGGCTCGAGGCCCAGGCAACGCAGCTCAGCGAGCTCGAGATCCGCTCGACCACAGGCGAGATAATCGCACCGTCGAGCACCGGCACGAAGACGACTGTTTCGCAGCAGGCGCTCGAGCGTTCGGCGACGACGACGCGTAACCTTGTCGACTTCACCCGCGCGGCTCCGCAGGTCTCGAGCTCCGGCCCCGGCTACTCCGGCGGCGGAATGTCAAATCGCATGAACAACGTGCAGATCGACGGGGCGAACGAGCGTGACGTGTTCGGCCTAGGTTCGACGGGCCAGCCCGGCGGACAGATCAGCGCCAAGGCAATCTCCATCGACGCGGTGAAGGAGTACCAGATCCTTCTCGCGCCCTACGATGTGAGACAGGGAAACTTTGGCGGACTGCTCCTCAATGCCGTAACGAAGAGCGGAACGAACGAGTTCCACGGATCGGCCTTCAAGTACTTCCGCAATCAGGATTACGGTCGCGACGTCTCGGTGCTGCGAGCAACTGAGTTCAACCGCCACCAGACCGGATTCAGCCTTGGCGGCCCCATCATCAAGGACAAGCTCCACTTTTTCACTGCTAACGAATGGACGAGGGAATCGACCCCGGTTTCGGGTCCGTTCTTCGGCCAGCCTTCCGACGCCGCTACGGCGTTCCCGTTCACCGATGCTGAGATTTCAACGTTCGAGGCTGCATTCCGCTCGAAGACCGGCTCCCCCGAGCCCGGCACGGCCGGAATCGTGAACTCTCCGACGCCGATGGACAATCTTTTCGGGCGACTTGACTGGCAGCTTAACGAAAGCCATCGCCTCGTTGCCCGCATGAACTATACTGATGCGACGAACAACAATCGCAGGCAGAATGCACGCACGGCTACGCGCGGGATCTATTCGTCGAACTTCCATGCGATCAACAGCAACAAGAAATCGCCCGTGCTTCAGCTTTACTCGCGCTTCGCCAACGGCTGGAGCAATGAGGCTTTCGCCGGCGCAACCTGGGTTCGTGACCGCCGTACTTCACCGGTAGGACAGTTTCCGCAGGTCACCATCAATTACTCGGGCGGCCGCCAGATTCTCGCTGGCACAGACCAGTTCTCGCAGGGTAATGAGCTCGATGCAGACACTTACGAGTTCACGAACAACCTGACGATCCCGCGCGGCAATCACAGCCTCGTCATCGGAACCCGGAACGAGCTCGTGAAGATCCGGAACCTGTTCAGCCAGAGCACGTACGGAGTATGGACTTTCAACAGCATTACGGATTTCCAGAACAATGTCGCGAGCGGAATGCGTCGCGGTATCGTGCTGGGTGATGATCCGAACGTTTACTTCGATGCGCTGCAGACGGCTCTCTACGCACAGGATACCTGGACGGTCAATCCCAAGCTCACGCTGACGTTTGGAGTACGAGGCGATCTCAGCCGCTTCCTGACCGATAACGACTACGCCCCGGCGATTGATTCAGCTTACGGCGAGCGTGAGACCACCAAGGGCGCCCTCCAGTTCTCCCCGCGCTTCGGGTTCAACTGGGATGCAACCGGCGATCAGATGAACCAGCTTCGCGGTGGAATCGGTCTCTTTGTCGGAACTCCACCTTACGTCTGGATGGAGAACCCATATGCGCAGAACGGAAACATCATCACCTTCCTTCAGTGCGGCGCGGGCTTCGGCAATGCGGCGAACCCCGCACCGGCCTTCGTTGTTGATCCGTCGAACATCCAGACCTGCGCCAATGGCCTGGGTGCCAAGCCGATTGGCGACGTCAGCTTCCTCGACCCGGATCTCAAGTTCCCACAGCCGATGCGCGCCAACCTCGCGTTCGATCGTGTGCTGCCCGGCAATATGGTTGCGACAATCGAGGGTCTATACTCAAAGACGCTCAACCAGCTCTTCTTCGTGAACCGCAACCTCGCCGGCCCGGTTGGCGTCGACAAGTTCGGCCGCACGATGTATGGAGTGATCTCCACGGGCGGAACTGCGAACACAGCTCGCCCGGCGGACGTTATTGCAAACGGCGGCACCGCCCGCTTCAGCACGGCAATCGACGTCGAGAACCAGAACAAGGATTACGCTTACAACATCACGACCCAGCTGAGAAAGCGTTACTCCAACGGCTGGGAGGCGCTCGTGGCGTATAATTACGGCCGGGCCAAGGACGTGCAGAGCTTCACTTCCAGCACGCACATCTCGAACTGGTCCTTCGGCCGCACGAATGCCGGCTCGCAGGAGGTGCCGGGAAGTCCCACTACGTCGCTGTTCGACCAGCCGCACAAGATTTCTGCATTCGCCACGAAGACATTCGGTTGGGGCCGGTTCCTCGGCAACAGCTGGGCGAGAGACCTCGGCTTGGACGTGACCCTTGCGTACGCCGGAGTTTCAGGCTCCGCCCATGACTATGTCTATGGCGGGTCGAGCGGACGCGGTGACATGAACGCCGACGGCGTCACCGGAAACGACCTGATTTACATCCCGAAAGATGTCAATGATCCGAACGAGATCCGGTTCGCCAACGTAACGGTCTCGGGAGAGGTCCTCACGGCAGCCGACCAGGCAGCTGCGTTCAACCAGCTCATCGAGGGCAATGAGTGCCTCAGCAGCTCACGAGGCAGGATCCTCGAACGCAACTCGTGCCGCCTGCCTTTCTCGCACAACGTCGACCTGTCGCTGAGACAGAACATCCCGCTCGTCTCGGGGTCGCAGCGCGTAGCGCTGCAGCTCGACATCTTCAACTTCGGCAACCTGCTGAATGAAGACTGGGGCCAGCAGAAGGTGAACGCGATCTCCAACTTCAACAACATTCCGCTCCTCACGCACACGGGCAGCTCATCGGCTGATCCGTCCGTGGCCGTCCCGACGGTCAACTTCAACTTCCGTACGTTCGACCGTGAAAAGACGGGGACGCTGACCGAATACAGTGTCGGCAACTTCGTAGGCAACTACTGGAGAATGCAGCTCTCCGCCAGAGTCAGCTTCTAGGGCTACTGGGCTAGTCTCGAAGCGGGCACCGGTTTCAGCCGGTGTCCGCTTTGTCACATTATTGACGCGGTTCGTCACACTTCGGGAGGTCGGCCGTTGCGGCGCCGGTGTACGGCCCATACTATAGACAAAGGGGCGTCTCCGGAGGCTGCCCATGCTTTCGGCTTCGAGCTGTCATCTATTGAGGTACTCAGCCGCACTCGCCTTCCTGGCCGGCGGATTCCTGAGCCTGTATCCGTCCGCTGCCGCCGCTCAGAGCCTCCAGGGCCAGACAGCCATCGTGATTGCGTTCGTAACGGACACGAGCGGCAAACCACTCCCCGGGACCGATGTGCAGGTGGTCGGTACCGGGGTCAGGGGCAGCACCGATGACGAGGGAAGGGTAGCGCTCCTCGCTGTCCCCGCCGGGAACGCCGTTCTTCGCCTCCGCCGGCTCGGTTTCGCCGAGATGACCATCCCGATAACAGTCACTCCGGGGATGGGGCCCGGGGCCAGTTACACGATGACCCCCGTGGCGACAGACCTCAAAAAGGTCGTGGTCCGGGCCAGCAGCCTCAAGCCGGAGCGCTACGCGAAAACGGGGAAATTCGACTCCTTTTACAGGCGCCGGGCGCAGCAGAGTGGAACCTTCATAACGCGTGAGATGATCGACCTGCAGAACGCTCAGAAGTCGGAGGATCTTCTGCGGACGGCGGCAGGAGTGAAGATCAGCTACCGCGGCAACACCCCGTCCGTGCGATTCCTGCGGTGTGCGAATGTCAACGTCTACATTGACGGCATCCGCAGCCACGACCCGTTCAGGGACTACTTCGGCCTGTCGCCCCTCGACATCGAGGCCATCGAGATATACCACGGCATGGCCCAGGTCCCGCCGGAATTCAGCCCCCGGCCGAATGACTGCGCGGCAATCGTTGTCTGGACCCGCTGGCACGGCGGCTGAATCGCCTCAGCTGCCCGCGCTTTGAGCGCACGTCAGCCTCGCGGGAAACCAGGATGTTGGTGCAATTGATTCAGCTTCGGGCCTCGGCGCGCCAGATACCGGGATAATCGAGAACGAAGCCGGCCTCGTCCACGGTCAGATCGCGGCTGAACTTGCCGTCCGCGCTCTCGTATCGGTACGTCTCCGGCCCCAGCCGCGTGTACGTCTGCTCGAAGGGCTCGATTGAAAAGGACGGAAACCTCACCCAGGCAGCGCGTACTTGTGCGCTCCCGCCGACCGCGAGGTTCATCCTGCGGACAGGAAGCATGTTGGTGCTAGGACTGAAGTTGAGGTCGACATCGTCGCAGCCGGTAAGCTCCCAGACCTTGCTGCCGTTCGAGGTCCACTCTCCCGCGGGATTACGACGCAGCTCGAGGTCGATCGTGTTTGCGCCGACGTGACCGGTTATCGCCGTCACGTCAGTGAGCCATTGCCCATCGCAGTGAATATCGTACTCAAGCCGGCACGGTTGATTCTCGTACGCCAGGACCGCGACGCCGCGAAGCTGCCACCCGTCCGCGGTGCGGATCTGCTCGCATGACTCGTGTCCGGGAATATCGAGGCGGACCCAGACGATTCTTTCGCCAGCCGTTCTTTGGGAATCGTCGGTCATTTTCGATTTCTGCGCCCAGACCGTAACAGGGTTCGGCCCGCCCGCGAACCAGTACGACTCAAAAGATCTTGAGATTGATGTATCGCCGCGGATCCCTCTTCACGTCGGCCAGGAGCGAATCCATCCGCTGAATCACCCCGCGAAGGTCGTTGTATGCACCGGGATCGTTGAGGGCCAGCCCTACAGTGCCTGTCCCATCGTTGAGTTTTGCGACGATCGAGTCGAGGCGCGCGCTCGTCTGGCGGAAATCAGCGGTCAGGACTGCAAGATTCGCCGATGTCTCCCTCATGTTCTGAAGCGTCGAATCGATTTTCGCCGAGTCGATCCCCGAAGTCGCCCGCCTGAACGATGCCTGCGTCGCCGTCAGCTGCCTGTTCTGCTCGGCAGCAATAACGCTGAACTGCGAAGCGAGACGGTTCATGTTCGCCATGAGCTGATTCGACGTGGCAAGCGTGCGACGAAGATCCGCCACGCCGCCATCGTCGACAAGCTCGTCCTTGAACGCCGTCGTCATTGCATTGACCGAGGTCGCTATCGAGTCGGCCTTGCTCGTAATCTGCGCAATCCCGGGTGGACTCTCTCCCACGGGCACGGTGTCGTTAGCCGGAATCGACTGGTTGTTCGGGCCAGCCGGAGTGAGAGCTATCGCCATGTCGCCGAAGATCCCGTTCGGAATCACTGTTGCAACGGTGCCGACGGGAACGCGATGACTTTTTCCGACCCGGAATGTCGTGAGGACGGTGCCGTCCTGCCTTAGCTGGACTTCATCCACGTATCCCACATTCACTCCACCAAGCAGCACCGGCTGGCCCTGCTTCAGCCCGGCTGACCAGGGGAACTTCGCGTAGAGGGCGTAACCCTTGGTCAGTCCGCCGCGGGCAAGCCAGAGTGATCCGACGATTGCGATGACGATCGCCATCGCCATCACAATGCCAACGAGTACGTCGTCGCGTTTCTTCATGCCTGTAGGTAGGGTGCGAGCAGTAGCGCCGTGAGCGCGTTGAGAACGAGGATCGCCACCGACGTGATCACCACCGCCTGCGCCGTGCTCCGGCCGACTCCCTCGGCTCCCGCGGTGGTGGTGAACCCTTCGTAGGAGCAGAAAAAGGCAATCGCTCCGCCGAAGATCGTCGCCTTAATAATACTGTACACGATCTGGAACGGCGTGAACGCGAGCCTCAAGCCCTCGGAGAACGCCGCCGCCGAAACGTCGGTCGCAACAACCGCGGTGAGGAAAGCGGCACCGACACCAACGGCGTTCGCGAAAATTGTCAGCACAGGAACCATTATCAGCGCCGCGATGAGACGGGGCACGATGAGATACGCGACCGGATCGTATGCCAGCGTCTCGAGCGCATCGATCTGCTCGGTTACTCGCATCGTCCCGAGCTCAGCAGTTATCCTGGCGCCTACACGGCCCGTGAGGACGAGTCCAGTGAGCAACGGTCCAAGCTCGAGAATTATCGACTGCCTCGAGATGAGCCCGACCACCGAGAGCTGAACCCCGCCGAAAAGCTGGTACCGCGTCTGGAACGCTGTCACGGCGCCGATGAACGCCGCGACGATCATCGCCAGCGGCAGCGAATCGACGCCGATGTTTCGCATCTGGCGGACTGTCTCTACGCCGTAGGTCTTCGGGTCCCTTATTCCGCGTCCGATATCGCGGAGGAAATAGGCTCGCGCGCCGACGCGCGCAAATAGTGACGCGACCTTGCGATTCAAGTTCTCACTCGGGCGAAGAGGATCGCCCCGATTACACCAAACACCACGCTCGGCATCCAGGCCGCGATCTCCGGCGGAATAACCCCGTTTGCGCCGAGTCCTTTGGTGAGCTGAACGAGAAATATGAAAACGACAGTTGTGCCGAGGGCCAGGCCAACTCCGTATGCCGCTCCGCCGCGCTGCGTACTCGTAGCCAGCGATGCCGCGAACAGGAGGATTATCACGCTCGTGATCGGGATCACGATCTTGAGCATCCGCTCGACCCTCAGCCGGCTGACCTCAGCCCCCGACCGTTCCATTGCCTCGATGAATCTTCCAAGCTCGCGGTAGTCCATATCCTCCGGCGCCTTGGGCGTGAGCATGAGGTCTCGCGGTCGCTCGGTGAACCGGTTGTCCCGGACCGAGTCGAACTGGTAGGTGATATTAGTCAGCGAATCCATCATCACGTGCATCGTTCCATCTGCGATTCTCCACCCCTTCTGGTCGTGCATTGCCGCGTGCGAGGTGAGAATGTACGAGGGATAGTCCGGGCCTGTGCCCTTTCGCTCGATCGTGAGCCCGTCGATTGAATTCCTCGCGACATACAACGTCTGGACCTTGTACACGCGTCCAGCCTCGGCCGAGTAGGCAAAATTGAATCGCTGGGTCGCCATCGTCACTGTTGAGCGCTCGAGCAGTGCGAGCTTCTTCTTCGTCGCCCGTGGTGCCGTCTCGACCAGGGCGAGTCCCATGATTGCAGCGATGATCGCGCCGAGGAAGATAGGCGCGATGAACCTGTAGAAACTCACGCCCGAGGCTTTGGCCGCAGTGATCTCCGAATGGCGCGTGAATGCACCGATCGAGAAAACTGTCGCGAAAAGCACGGCCGCCGGGAGAATCAGGAAAACCGAGTCAGGAAGCCCGTAGATGTAGCTCATCGCGATATTCATCGGCGGGAGCTGCTTGGCGAGATACTTGTCGAGGTTGTCAGTCGCGTCGAACAGGATGACGAGCAGCGGAAACCCGAGCGAAGTCGCCAGGAAAATCTTGAACCACTCCGAGAAGACGTACCTGTCGAGCGGGCGGACCAGGCTCATGTGGCCCCGGGCCGCGCAATTGCGGGGCGCCCTGACCGCCGGCGCATACGATACCTGATGCCCTCGAGGAACTCGCGGAAGTCTCCACCCCGGGGAGTGCCGCTTTCCTTGCCCATCCGGGCAAGCAGGATGAGTGCGATTATCCCGAACACAGCATTGGCTATCCACATCGAGACAACCGGCGGGACATGCCCTCGCCGCGCGAGCGATTCACCCGCTATCAGGCCGACATAATAGAGACCGAACACGACGAGACTGACGCCGATCGTAAGGCCGACCCCACCGCGGGGAAACCGCAGGGCGATAGGAGCGCCGAGCAGGACGAATATGAAACATGCCGCGGCGAGCGCGAACTTCTTCTGGATCTCGACCTCGTACCGGTTGATACTGCGGAAGGCATCGGTGACCTGCATTCGCGCGGCTTCGACCTGGCCGGGTATCACCTCGTTCGGAACTGAATCTCTCGCTGCCGAGTCGGCGGTCAAGGCGCTCAGGGCCGGGTCTTTCTCACGGCCGGCGGGGCCTCCCCTCAGAAGCGAGTCGGCGCGAGCCCGGTGATCCTGCGCCACAAGGGCCTTTACTCCGACCGCCCCGAGGAGCGAGCAGTAAGCGCTCCCGAGGCCAACCGTGAACGGCTCATTCACTTTAGTCGCAAGGGCCTCCTGGCTCAGCTTTACGCCGCGCTTGCGGGCCAGCGCTACCCTTTCAACGAAGTCCTTTCTCGCGTCGGCAAACCTGACGCGCGCCTGGGTGGCGTTGCGCTGCATTTCGCAGACGGACATCTCGCGTTCGCCTTTGAAGTTGTCGTTCTGGGACTTCTCGAATTCGTTTCCAACGCCCCGCACCCGGATGAACTCTGTGTCGAAGTACAGCCGTTGAAACTTCTCCGGCGTGGCGACAGGAACTTCGTGAACCGTCCCGCTGTATAGCGTTAACTGCAGGTCAGCCTGGTCCGGCGATACGGCCATGTTGCCGCTGTCTGCATAGATCGTTCGGCGCCGCGTCGCATCGCCCATGTCGTAAATGGTGACCCCCCGCATGACGTTGCTCACGCGGGAAAGCCTGGCGGCGCGCAGATACAGTTTCCCGGGGCTCACTTCGTTGATGGTCTGCTCACGCAGGGCGAAAGTCGGTTTCTTCTGGGCAATGTCGCCCTGAAGCGAGCGAAGACGGTGATTCGCCCGGGGAAGCACCTGGTCGTTGAACAAGACCATGAAGATGGTCACGCCTGCCGCGGCCCACAGCACGGGTGTGAGAACATTCCGGAGGCTGACCCCTGTCGCCTTCATCGCCGTGAGCTCGTTCTCCGCGGCCAGGCGGCTGAACGCGTAAAGCGTTGCGACGAGGACCGCCATCGGCAGGGAGAGCGCCACGGTCAGCGGCAGCGACAGCACCAGGAACTCCCCGATGACACTCCACGGAAGCCCCTTGCCAACGAGCTCCCCGAAGCGCTTTGCGATGTACTGCAGCAGCAGCAGCGACGTGAGCGCCGTCATGGCGAACACGAGGGGGCCGAAGTGCTCCTTGAGGACGTATTTGTGGAGTATCTTCACGGGGTGAAATATACGGGGGGCCAATGCACCTGTGACCCCGCGCCGGAGGCGCGCGGGTCGAGGTCGTATCTCGTACACCTCAAGGCGCTTTTATGCTCAGCGGCAGTTGCGCTGGCGGCGCCCGGGGCTCTTGCTGCCCAAACCCCTCAGGATTCCGTCAGGCCTCCGGCGCGGGATACGGCTCGCGCTGACACGACCGTCCGCGATACGATTCCCCGCCGGGATACCGCAGGGACCCCCGGTATTGGAATCCGCCTCCCATCCGACACTGTCGCGATAAGGCTTCCAACAGTTCTGTCACGCGCCGAGAGGGAGACGTACAGCAAGGCTGTCGCGCAGATCGAGGCAGCCCGCGCGACTGCATTCCAGCAGAACATGCGGTCGATAATGCAGGCAGTCTGGGGCCAGGTCGCAGCGTCGACATTCGCGACTGCGGAGAAGCCGCCGCCCTTCGCCGCCCCTCCGGACGACCAGTCGGACCGGAAGGTCGCCGCGAAAGCAAGCGACATCATCGCCGAACATTCGGATCTTTCGCTTCAGCTCAATGCGCGGATGGAGCTGCGTGGAGAGCGTAACCTGAACGAGCGCTGCGCTGTGAGTGGATTCGTCCAGCCGGTCTTCGACTGCCAGAGCAGCTTTCTCCCGCTGCTCGACTTCCAGTTCAACGCAAAATCCGGCGGAGTTGTGGCCGACCGCGTGCACGTCGACGTCGACTACGACACCCAGCGCGAGTTCGACGGCTCGAACAACATATCGGTTCAGTACGAAGGCAGGGGAAAAGAGCTCCTCCAGCGTGTCGAAATCGGCAACGTGACTTTCCAGCCCCCGGTTTCCCACTTCATCACGGCTGGGATCCCGAGCGGTAATTACGGCTTGCAGGCAATCGCCCGGCTCGGCACGGCGCGCGTTCGCGGAATCATCGCTCAGCAAAAGGGGAACATCGTCAGCGACCGCGTCTTTACAGTCGGTGACAGGACTCTCTCCGCCGTCGACAGGCGCATCGAGGATCACCAGTTCGAGCCGCGCCGTTTCTTCTTTACTGTCCATCCGCGCGTTCTACCAGCGTATCCGAACATCGACATCCTCGACAGCCGGCGCATGGAGCAGCTGGCGCTTTCGCTGCCCGACACCGTGAGGCCGACCCGCGTTTATCTCTACCGCCTGCTGATCGGCGGACAGCCGCCCAACCCGAGTGGCCCGCAGTTCAGGATACTCGGCGACCCGCGGTCCCGGCGCGGACCGGTGTACGAGCGCCTCCGTGAGGGGATCGACTACTACGTCGATCCATCGCAGTTGTGGGTCTCGCTTGTGAGACCTCTCTCGCTCAACAACGAACGGCTCGTCGTCGCTTATCGTGTTCGGATCAATGGCCGCGATACGGTTCACGTCTCAACAGGCGGAACCCCCGACCTCGAGTTCCGCTCGCAGACTGAACAGTTCGCGAACCTCCTGTGGGATCCCGATGTAACGCCGCAGCACCCTGCGTTCGAGAGGGAGATCAGGAGCGTGTATCGCGTCGGCGGCCCGGAGGTGAGAAGGCAGAGCGTCGTCGTAAAAATCGTTACGGGCACGAGCGACGATCAGGAAAAGACAGTCGACTCGAACCTCGGCATCTCGAACACGTACCTCCACCTCTTCGGGCTCACTCAACGCACGAACACCTCAACGTTCGACCTGGAGAACCGGCTGTGGCCGCGCCCCGCCGACCCGAATTTCGAGCTGAGCCTCGGCACATCAGCAGCCCGGGTCATCCGGGACCAGTTTCTCGTCTTCCCATCGCTGCGGCCTTTCGCACGGAACGGTCTGGCGCGCGGGGCAAATCCGTCGAACGACACGATTTACACGACTCCCTCGGAGTACGTAAAATCGGCGCAGCGGCCTCAATCGGTTTATCACATCCGCGTCAGATATCAGGCGGAGGGAAGCGGCGAGGGTGGCGCCCTGATGCTCGGCGCAATTCAGGTGAG
>JBPPMU010000045.1:0-17096 GCA_051306215.1 Gemmatimonadaceae bacterium
CGCCCGTTCATGCCTGACTGCGCCAGCGCCGCGGGATAGCGGAAGATCCCTCCTATCGAAGGTCCCTGTGCCTGCGCGCCGTCCTTGAAGTCGAACCATTCGTTGGGGTAGACGTCGAAAAGATTCGCCGCGCTGAGCGATACCTCGATGCGTTGGCGCAGCTTGTACGAGATGCGCGCGTCGGTGACCCACTTTGGGTCGACAATCTGGTCCGCGTCGGGGTTTGTCTGATCAAGCTGCGCGGTGGGCCCGGCGCGCCGGTTATGCAGGTTCAGTCCCAGCGGACCGGAGCCATAATTCAGAGTGAGATTGATTGTCTGGCGCGGCTGCCCGCGCTCGAAGATGCCACGACTCGTCCGGTTGGAGAACGATGTCGCGAACCGGACCAGTTCCGGAGGAGCAGGCAGGGTGCGGGTCATCACAGTCTTATTGTGGTTGTATCCTCCGACAATTCGAAATACGCCGCCGCGGCCCACAAGGAATGCCTGGCTCGCCACCACATCGAGCCCGCGTGTCCGCGTATCCCTGAGGTTCCGGAAGTAACTCCCGCCGCCGAGGCCGCTCATTCCGTTCTGCTCGAACATCCGGATGATCGATGTGTCGCTTACCGTGCTGCCAAGACCAATGCGGTCGTCTATGGTGATCTGGTACACATCCGCAGTAATCACCGGGAACCGCGGACGATCGAACGCCAGTCCGGCGCTGCCATTCACCGATGTCTCCGGGCGCAGCGGCGTCGCTCCCAGGAGCTGGGCCTCGGGCGTGTTCACAGGAAAAGTACGAGTTGTAAGCACTGTGAGGACGCCGTTCACTAACCGGAAAACTGTCCGGCTGTTCGAGGAATATTGCTGTGCCAGCGCGGGAGCCCGAAAACCAGTACTCAATGAGCCCCGAGCCGCGAGCCCGCGAATGAGCTGCATGCGAGCGGCAATTTTACCATCGGTCGTCGAGCCGAAGTCGCTGTAATGCTCGGCGCGCGCCGCAGTCTGCAGGAGCAGCCGCTCGACCGGACGGCTTTCGGCTTCAAGATAAATCGCCGAGCTGCTGCGATGCGCAGATACCTCATCCAGGGGCCTGTATCCGACCATTCCCTGCGCACCAGCCGCAGCACGCTGTCCCTTCGCCGGTCCGTCGAGGATTCTTACATCACCGTCGCGCCAGGAATCCTCATCGCCCGCCCTGACCTGGTACTTCCCGACGCGATACTCCAGCCCGCCGGCGATGCTCACCGGCAGTGAGCCAATCTTCAGATCCCGTGAGACGTCAGTGTTGCTCGTCCACTGCTGCGTTGCGACACGGCCTGCTTCGAACCGCGTGGGGCTTGCCGCGCCGAGCGAAGCGTTGTTGCTGTTGCGCACGGTGTAGTCGACGCTGTGGCCCCCAAGCGACGAGCTCACGTCCCAGCGCCAGCCGCGCAACGTGCCGCGCGCGCCGGCCACCGCCGACATGTCGAGGATGTCGCTGACGACTTCCGGAAGAAACCCGTCAGGGTGAATGGCGCGCACTGTCCCGTTATCGCTTGGCCGGCGGAAGAACGCATCGGGTGTCACACCGTTCCGCCCGCCGGCACTGCCAAATGCATAAAGCTCGGAATTGCTTCCGAGCGGCTTGCCGGCTGAGAGGACAAGCAGAAGCGCGCGCCCCTCTCCATTTCCGTGATGGTTCGAGATACGTGGTTCGGCCTCGTTGCCCGGATTCCCTGTGAAATATTGCTGGCGCCTGTCGGGATAGGCGCGGTTCGTTCCCTCCCTGGCGCGAACCTCCGCGCTCAGGGTGAGGTGACCACCATTGTCCGGGGCCGCCCCGAAAGTTCCGCTTGCACTGAACATGCGGCCGTCACGAAAATCACGACCGCCCTCTGAGCTGAGAACCGTCCCGGCCATGGCTTGAAGCTCGCGGCGCTCTCCCGATTTCAGGATGATGTTCACAACTCCGCCGATCGCATCTGATCCGTACTGAGCGGCCGCGCCATCGCGCAGGATTTCTATCCGGTCGATGGCGCTCGACGGGATCGCGCCAATATCCGTCATCGAAGTGTTGGGTACGGATGGCCCCGCAAGAAGGGCCGAGGCAGGGTGTCGCCGCTTTCCGTTCACCAGCACGAGAACGTGATGCGGCGCCAGGCCGCGGAGCGTCACCGGGCGCATATGATTGTCGCCGATCGGTATGTGCGGAACGTTCACCGACGGGATGAACTGCTGGAGCTGTTGCCACGGCTCGGGAAGCCCGGTGTTCTCGAGGAGCTGGCTCGAAACGACGTCTACTGGAACCGTCGACTGGCTCTTCGTGCGATCGAGCGAACGCGACCCGACTGTCACGACTTCGTCCAGCGGCATCGCGCTCGGCTGAAGGGCGAACGCGACGCCCGTTGAAGCTCCGGAGTTGACGCGGATCGACTTTGAAGCGGGCGCGACGCCGAGGGCGGTGGCGCGCAGATCGACCTGCCCCGCGTTCACCACCAGCCGGCAGGTACCGTCACCGGCGGTCACGCACGACCGGCCCGCAGGGAGTGCGCGGATTGTCGCATCCGCGAGAGGAAGCCCCGTGGCGGCGTTCCGGACAGTCGCGGTAATGATTGCGGTATTCTGCGCTGCTACGGGTGGCGCGATTCCCCCGAGAAGCCCAAGCGCCGCAGCGCTCCACGCATAGCCCCGACGAAACGTCTTGAACACGATCCCTCCGGCTGTCGCTGTGGTTTCTCCAGCGGGCATGGCAAGCTACGGCACCTGTTCATGTGCCGCCGGCAATGCCTCTGCCTACCATTACACGAAACATCTCAAAATCGGATCATCTGTCCCCGGACCGCTGGGGTGGCTCGCCACAGCGTGAACTTGACAGGCCTGCATTTCGACGAACAAATACCGGCAGGCGGTTCGACGGCAACTATACTTCCCCGTATCGAGGTGCCAATGATTCAAGCCCGGCGCTACGCGGTCATTTCAATGCTGTTCCTGATCCTCGGTTGCAGCGCGCAGGGTCCAGCGACAGGTCGAGTGCCGTATCCAGCGACGCGGACGGTCGACGTTGTCGATGACTATCACGGCACCAGGGTCGCCGATCCGTATCGATGGCTCGAGGATCTCGAATCGCAGGAGGTGCGTGATTGGGCCGCCGCCCAGACGGCCATCGCCCTGCCTATGCTGAGACAGAATGAAATCCGGCCATGGATCCTTGCTCGTGCCGCCGAGCTTCGGCGATTCTGGGAAGAGCCCTCGACGGAATCGAGCGAACCGCCACCGCTGATCGATGAAGAGGCACTGGGCGCGGGCGGGACGCTCTCGGGCATCTGGCCTTCGCCAGACAGCGTGTTCGCAGCTTACGCCGTGTCGGACCAGGGCAGCGAGTGGGTGGAGACACGGCTCCGGCGACTTTCCGATGGCAGGGATCTGGACGAGCGGATCGACGGAATGCTGTGGTCGGATCCACTGTGGACCAAAGATGGTCGTGGCTTCTTTTATGTGCGCAGCATCAGGCCAGCTGCCGGCGAGCGTACGGCGATGAAAGGCCCAACCGTGTATTACCACGTAGCCGGCACACCACAATCCGCCGATGCGGCTCTGCTGAAAACGCCGGAGAATGTGACAGATCTCGTGCTCGACCTCGGGATGTCTGACGACGGCCGCTACCTCTTCATCTACGAAGGCAATGGCGCCCACGTCGACGGACTCGGCTGGCTGCTTACGCGGATGTACCTCCTCGATCTCGGAGACCCACAGAGGCCGGCGCTCTCGACCAGCCTCGTACCACTGACGAGCGGGCGGGATGCGGCGTACCGGGTGATCGCTTCGAAAGGTGACACGCTCTATCTCCTTACCGATCGCGACGCGCCGCGGCGACGCATCGTAGCGGTAGATATCAGGAACCCGTCGCCGGAGCACTGGCGCGACGTAGTTCCGCAAGCCGACGATGTGATCGATCGCGCGTCGGAGATCAGCGGGCGCTTCGTCGTCACGTATCTGCGCAACGTGCAGCACGCGGTGCTGGTATACGATCGTGCCGGTCGGCTTGTGCGCAAGCTGTCGATTCCTCCCATGACGGTCGTCACGGATCTGCGTTCCGGTACGCGAGACAACGAGCTCGTTGTCGCAGCGAGGACCGGTTTTGCGCCTACCCGCACGCGCCATGACATATCGACCGGCACAGTAATCGTCGAGTGGGGGGCGAAGCTGCCTTTCCCCGCGGAAGAATTCGAGACGAAGCAGGTCTGGTATGAGTCGAAGGACGGCGTTCGGGCGCCGATGTTTCTGCTTCACCGGCGCGGACTCGTACCTGACGGGTCGCATCCGGCGATACTGGTCGGCTACGGTGCGTCGAGCCAGATGACTCTACCGTATTTCAGCGAGTGGGCGGTTGTCACTCTCGAGCTCGGCATGGTCCTCGCCGCCCCTGCCCTGCGCGGTGGAGGGGAGTTCGGCCGCGCATGGTACGAAGCCGCTATTCTCGAGAAAAAGCAGACAACGTTCGATGACTTCATCGCAGCGGCTGAGTATCTGATCGAGGAAGGCTACACGTCACCTGACAAGCTGGCGATTCAGGGTGCCTCCAACGGCGGCCTGCTCGTAACTGCGGTCATCAATCAACGACCAGAGCTGTTCCGCGTTGCCGTGGCCGAGGTGCCGGGGACGGACGCCCTGCGCTACGATCGGGGCCGCCACAACACGCAGTTCGGGAACCCGAAGAATCCTGCGCATTTTCCGTTTCTCTACGCGTACTCGCCGCAGCACAACATCAAAGCCGGAATGTGTTATCCGTCAACACTCGTCACGACGGCGCTCAATGACGATCGCGCCCCGGCATGGATGGCGTTGAAGTACACAGCGGCCTTGCAGGCCGCTCAATCGTGCAACCGGCCTGTCATTCTGCGGGCGGATACCGGAGGCGGCCACGGCGGCAACGCGCTCGAGGATGCGGCGGACCTCGTCGCGTTTATTGCGGGGCAACTGGGACTGGCCGTGCCAGAAGCAATGGCGGTACCGTGACGAAGCTTCCCGGCGTCGGCAAAGGGCCCTAACCAGCGCATGAGTATCGAACCCCGACGCCGACTGTATCTCGTTGGTTCTGTTATCCTTGGCGCGCTGCCGGTGACGTTCGCGCTCATTCGCGCGATAACGACCGGGAACGATCTTCGGTATTTCTGGCTGGCGGGCGCGGCACTTATCGGCTCGATGGCGGTCATGCTGATCGGACGTGACAAGTCCAGGCAGAGACGAGTCTCGGTAGGCCGGGGGCTTGGCGCGGTGATTGCCGGAGCCGCAGGTGCCATTACGGCCGCGCTACTTCAGGGTGGGAGGGCGGGACTTGGCGTTGCCATCGTGGGCATCAGCTTTGGAGTGTGCACGGGGTTGGCGGCTGTTTCGGCTTCCCTCGCGCTGCCAACACGTGATGATCCGGCCAAGTGATGATTGCCGCGCGCATCAAGGCTCCGTACCGACCGTGAATCTGTAGCCATTTCAGAGGATTCAGATGCCACGCTTCGTCCGCACAAGACTCGTCCTTGCCGTTCGCGATCTCGAGTTGTCGACAACCCACTGGATGGAGGTGCTGGGATGCAGCCGTGATTTCGGCGACGGCTCCGACGGGTGGAGTTTTCTATCGAGAGACGAGTTCAGCGTCATGCTCGGTGAATGTCCCGACGAGCGGCCCGCTTCCGAGATCGGTAACCACTCGTATGTGGTTTACATAACCGTGGACGATATCGATGCGCTGCATGCAGACCTCGAGGATCGTGGCGCACTTATTTCATCCGTCCCGGCAAGCAAGCCGTGGGGCATGCGGGAGTTTGGTGTACGCACGCCTGACGGGCATCGAATCCAGTTCGGGAGTCCACTCGACTAGTCTGACCCGGATTACGTACCGGTCGGGAATAGTGTTACCGCGACAATCGCGCTTTCCGCAGAAGACTCTGGAATCCCGCCTGCCCCCGCACAGGCTTCAGGCGCGGGTCGACGTTCAGGTATCCAATCCAGGGAGACTGCTCTTCATAGGCACGCTCGAGCCAGTCCAGTCCGGCATTCACATCTCCCAGCGCCAGATGAATGGCTGCCACATGATAGGCTGAGACATGTTTGTCTTTCGATTCCTGGGCGAGCCGTGAGAGCGTCGCGCGCGCTTCGTTGTTCCTCCCGGCTCGCGCGTAGGCATGACCGAGTGATGCCAGATACAACAGGCTCTGCGAATCGATGGCGAGCGCCCGCTCAGCCGAGGCAACCGCTTCCCTGAAACGACCCTCTTCCTGATAAGCCCAACCCAGGTGCCAGTGTACCGGCGCGAAGCCGGAATCGAGCTCGAGTGCCTTCTCATACTCCGCAATCGCCAGTTCATTCCTGTCGGCGAAGTAGTAACGCAAACCAATCCATGTCTGGATGATCGATGAAAGCGGGTCGAGCGATCGTGCGATTTGAGCATGCTCGAGCGCTTCATCATGACGCCCCATCGCGGAGAGGAATCCGCCATACCAGTGGTGGGCGGTGGCGTAACCCGGGTCGAGCTGAATCGCGCGACGATACTCGCGCTCAGCCGCCTCCCAGTCGTGGTCGAACTCGAAGTGAATGTGCGCCATCGAAGCGTGCGCTTCCGCGAGGGCGCTGTCGAATTCCAGAGCCTTCAAAGCAGCGTGTTTTGCCTTGGGAAACGCATCGCGTGGCGCCAGGAGGCTGTACCAGCCCCGGGAGATCCAGCCGTCGGCAATTCCGACCCAGGCCCTGGCATAACCTGGGTCGAGATCGACTGCCTGCTGAAAAAAGTCCAGGGCAGTCTGGAGACCTTCTTCTGTTCGCTTATTCCAGAAGTGTCTGCCCCGCAGGTAGAGCCTGTAGGCCTCGTGATTCGCGGTTGGCTGCGTCGTCAGCCTGACGCGCTCTCCGTCCAGTAACGTGACACCCAGCCGATCGACAACCTCCGCCGCGATATCCGACTGCACCTCGAAGATGTCATCGATCACCCGATCATACGTCTTCGACCACAGCTGACGCTCGTCGCTTGCTCGGAGAAGCTCGATGGTGACACGCACGGTCTTCGAGGCGGCTTCAGAATCGGCCCAGCGGACGCTGCCGACGAGGAGATAGCTGATGCCGAGCGCGCGGCCAATGTCGCGCATCGTCATGCCGGTAAGCGTGTATCGCTGCGCAGCCCGACTTGGAACTACGCCCAGTCCGCTCACCGCGCTCAGCCGACTGGTGATCTCGTCGGTCATGCCTGCCGCGAAATAATCGTCATCTGCGCGGCCGAGGTTCTCGAACGGGAGAACGGCGATCGTAGACTGCTTGCGCGAGTCCGTCTCCAGCGTACTCGCTGGCCGTTGACTGGCGCGATCACTGTCGGCCGAGCGACGCCAGAGAACTCCGGCGAGACCGACCGCGAGAATACCCGCAATGAGCAGAACGGCCCGCGATGTGAGCGCCCGTCGTGACCACATCGGGCGACCGTTCGCCGCCGCAACGTCTGACGGTGTCCCGAAAGCCTCACCTCTGCCTGCAGCGGCAGCGAACCCGGCGATCGTCTCGAAGCGGTCCGCCGGACTCTTCGCGAGTGCGCGGCACACTGCGTCCTCCAGGGCGGGCGATACGGTTTCCCGCAGGTTTGACAAACGTGGAACAGGCTCGCTCAGCTTCTTCGCGAGTACTGCGTGGAAGCTGCTGCCGACGAATGGTGGATCGCCGGACAACATCTCGAACAGCACACAACCCAGCGAGTATGTGTCGCTGCGTCCGTCGATATCCTCACCCGTGGACTGCTCGGGACTCATGTATGCCGGCGTGCCCACCGCGAGGCCGCCTTCAGTGATACGCGCCCCGGTTGCGGCACCGATCGCGGTAGCTACCCCAAAATCGGCAATCACCGCGTGTCCGCCCATGAAGAGGATGTTCTCGGGTTTGATGTCCCGGTGTACGACGCCGTGGCCATGGGCATAGGCGAGCGCATCCGCGACTTCGCGCACGATCCCGACAGCCTCGCCGATGGGCAGCTGGTGATTGCGAAGGAGGCGATCGCGTAGCGTTTCACCTTCCACGAACGGCATGACGTAGTAGATCAGGCCGTCCGTCTCGCCGGAATCGTGCAGGGGAAGGATGTGGGGATGTGCCAGAACCGCAGCGATCTGGATCTCGCGGAGAAAGCGCTGCGGCCCGAGCGATGCGGCGATCTCGGGAGTCAGGACCTTGACGGCCACGCGCCGGTCGTGCTTGAGATCTTCGGCAAGGTATACGGTTGCCATACCGCCTCGTCCGATCTCACGGACAATCCGGTAGCGCGAAGCCAGGGCTGAACGGAGCCGCTCGAGTCGCTCCGCGTCGTCGCTCACTATACTTGCCGCCTCCCCGGTGGGATAGACAAGATGAACCGAAGGGCTCGGATCTGACAAGCGATCTGACATGCCTGAGATCCTGGCGCCGGCCCGAGCGTTCTCACATAATTAGTAATAACTCGCTAATAATTCCGCGAGCGTCGATTGGTTGACCGAATGAGCTGGGGCTAGGGCGCCGGTGCCGCCGGTATATCCGAATTCCAGATATCGCGGACCCCTCCGGCCGACGAACCGGGAATCAGAAGCGCATAATATGTTACGGAGCCACCCTTGCCGCCTCGCGTGCTTGTGGCTTACCGGTCAATTCAGTACGTTTTTATGTACGTATTAATACCTGACACCGGGATCTCCATGCCCAAACTAAAACCGAGTCGCGATATCCAGCCCGTGACCGAGTTTCGCGCCAGAGCAGCGCAGTTCATCGATCAGGTGCAGGAAACCGGCGAGCCGGTCATCCTCACGCAGCACGGCCGCAGTGCGGCAGTCCTTATGGATGTCGAGTCCTACGAATCGATGATTGATGAACTCGCATTACTTCGCGACGTCCGCACAGCCGAAGAACAGATAGTATCCGGGAGTGGTCGCAGTCACACGGCGGTAGCAAAGACGCTGAGGGCACGACTGCGCCAGTGAAGGTCATCTGGGCTCCACTGGCAGAGCAGCGTGCGCTCGAAGCCGTGGATCACATCGCTCAGGATCGACCTCAGGCCTCTGCCGCATGGCTCGAAGAGTTGCTGGCGCGAGTGAGCGCGCTCGATCGATTTGCGCGACGCGGGCGAGTGGTGCCCGAGATCGGGCTGACTGCCTATCGCGAGATTTTCCACGCTCCGTATCGCGTCATCTATCGAGTGGATGCCTCTCGTGTGCTAATTCTGACACTGCGGCACTGGCGCCGGGCGTGGGACCCGGGAGAAGTGGCCGGCGGAGGCTGACGAAACGATGCTGTCACCGGTTGACTGTGAGAAATCATTGGCTCCACAGCGGTATCGTGCATTGACACGACGCCAGTTCGTGCAGGCCACCGCTGCCATCATCTCGGCAGTGCCGCTGGCCTCGGCGTACGCCGTTGGGCAGGCGGGAACACCTTCCGGAAAGTCCCGCCTCATTCTCCTTGGCACTGCGGGCGGACCCACCCCGAAACCCAACCGCTCGGCGCCCGCTCAGGTGATCGTCGTGAACGGCGCATCGTACGTCATAGACTGCGGCAACGGCGTCGCCCGGCAGATGATCCTTGCAAGACTCAAGCTCGGGTCGATCCGCGGTGTTTTCCTCACGCATCATCATTCGGATCACACTGCCGATTACGGCAATCTCCTGCTCCTGGCCTGGGCATCAGACCTTGCAACCCGCGTCGATACATACGGCCCACCTCCGCTCGAGAAGATGACGCGGCAGTTCCTCGCGCTCAACGATGTCGACATCCGCACCCGGATCGCCGACGAGGGGCGTCCACCTCTCGCTCCACTCATCTCAGTGCACGAAATCGCCAGAGCCGGACTTGTTATGCAGGACGACAACGTGAAAGTCACCGCCGCTCTCGTGGAACATCCGCCGATAGCGCCTGCTTTTGCGTATCGCTTCGACTGCCCTGACAGGTCGATCGTGATCTCCGGCGACACGCGGCCATCGAAGGCGCTTGTCGAGTTGGCACGAGGCGCGGACGTACTCGTCCACGAAGTAATGCACGTCCCGTCGATCGAGTCGCTGATCGCCCGTGACTCGAACGCGAGGACGCTGCGCGAGCACTTGCTGGCGAGCCATACCACAACGGAGCAGGTCGGTCGCCTCGCAACAGAGGCCGGGGTCAAGACCCTCGTCCTGTCACACTTCGTCCCTGGCGGACACCCTTTCCTGCCGGACAACGTGTGGTACGACGCCGTCCGGCCGCATTTTCGGGGGAAACTCATTGTCGGCCGGGATCTTCGCGAAATCTGATCGCGGTTCTCCCGCTCACCGTCGCCGCTTAACGATCGAGGCGGATCAGAGCGTCTCCCAGCCCGGTGAGATAGATCGGGCCACGCCCGGGGCTTAGAATCAGCCCGGTGATGAACCCCGGAAGCGGCGCCCACGCCTCCGGCGACAGCAACTCCATGCGCGGCTCGCCTCTCTCGCCACGCCGTCCGAATTCCGCGGTGCGCTCGGCCTGAGCCGGAGTCTGTGACTTGAAAGGGCTGTGGGTCGCGCCGGTGGCCATGTTCAACACGATAACTTCATTGCTCAACGGGGTGACCATCCAGAGGTTGCCGCTGTCGTCGAGCTCGAGGTTGTCTATCGCGTGGCCTTCAAGGACGACCGCGCGATCACTCAACTCTCCAGTTACGAGATCCACGCGGTAACGGAGCACGAGGCCCGCCATCATCTCGGACACATAGAGATGGCCGTTCTTCTCGTCGATTGCGATCCCGTTTGCAAAGCGTAGCGAATCGACGAGTGTCTCCGCCTGCGGCGCCAGCTTGCCATCCGTCATCGGCAACCGGAGCAATGCACCCTGGGGACTCCCTGCGTCGACTGCTGCCCACATCGCGCCCATACCGGTTTCCGCGGTGTTGTGAGCACTCTGGGTGAACCAGATCGACCCGCGCGAGTCGCGCACGGCCGCGTTGATGCCATAACGATGCTGATAGACCTGCTCGGTGGCGCCGCTACTCACGTTCACGCGGTATATGCGACCAAGCGCCATGTCGGTCACGAGGACGTGAGTTCCATCCGGCTCCAGCGAAAGGCCGTTTGCCCCGCCTTCTCGTTCCGGCGGGTTGTGAACGTACCCGGTAGAGGCCAGGTCTCCGAACGGTTTGCTGGTTCCATCGGGCTCGATCAGGCGTAGTCCGCTGACTTCGTCGCTGACGAGCAGTCTCCCGCCTGGCAGAAAGACACCGTCCTCAGGTCTTGCAAGGCCACGACTCGATGGGAACACCATCAGCGAATCGTACGTCCAGCCCTGTACGGTTTCGGCCGTTCGCGGCGGGTTATCGCAGGCGGCGGCCAGGATAAGTCCCGCACCGAGAGCAGCAGTGTTTGCAGCATTGATACGTCGGAGCATCTTGTGGCACCGGGAGAAGTGGCGAACATCCGCGAAGCACTCGCCGAAGTCTCGGAGCGCGTGCATCCAGCGCGCTAAGCTAGAGTGGTGGCTCCCAGCGTCAAGGAGAGCTTTGCGAGCCCCGTCGAGTCAGGTCGCTTGTTGAGTGGTTTACCGGACGACCGGCAGTGGTCCCGCATTCTGCATGGTGAGCGTGATGCTGCTTCGACCAGCGTCGTATCCCGGCATGATCGTGCCTCCCGATGCGGCTGCCCGCAACACAGGGTTCAGCCTGGCCAGCCCCTGATTCAACCCGGTCTGCATGCCGAAGTCCCTGCTGTTTATCTGCTTGAGAAAACTTCCCGCGAAATCGGTACCTGAGAGGACCCCGACCAGGTCGCTTACGGCAATGGCGAGCGCGCCCGTGAAGTTTCTTCCCGTGGGGCGGTGGACTATCGGCTGAATTCGAGCGGGACCGGCGACCAGTTGATTGCCTTTGACCTCGACATCGATGTCGACCTCAAGGTCGAAGTTCACCTGGAATCCGGGATCAGCATCCCGACTGACTGGCGTCGGGGTCCGCAGGTAAGTGGAAAGACTGTTACCGTTGAGGAGAAATTTAATCGTGAATCCACGGCCGTCCCAGCCGACGAACATCGGCCCATCCTCGGCGAGCGTGAGCCGGTTTCGGCTGGTGCGGAAACCGCCTCCGATATTGCGTTCGTGAAGAAAAGACAGCGCGCTGTCGACGATCGCCGGTCGCAGCTGCTGCCATACGCCGATGAGGAGCGGTCGCGTGTCTATGAAAACGGTACGGGGCTGCACCGGTGCGGATACCTTCGACGCTGGGGAAGTATTGAGAGTTCCCGTGACCGAAAGGTTGCCCGACTTCAAGGCATCAGCCGGAGTCAGTGGCCTTTTCATGTTGTTGATCACAGTGACACCGCCTGAGTAAGGCAGATTTGCAACCCGGCCGAAGCCCGGCTGGGCAGCGGCGATAGCAGGTGCGACTGCGATCAGTGTCAAGCATAGCGCGGCCAGGAGGGGGAGCTGAGGGCCTGGGCGAGTCGGAGCGTTCATGGGATTTGCGCAGCCTCGTATGTGGGCAGACAGGAAAGCAGCGGGATCGTGAAAGGGCATCGGCTTCGGTGAAGCACTCGCCCCCGACGGGCGCGCTCTTGATCCTTTAACACGAAAACGCCTGGTTCCGGCTCATCTGCGCCCGCGCCCGGGATAGATTTCAGCCCAATGAACGCGAGCACCACGCCGCCGGCCGTTGGCTCGGCAGCTTTGCGATCTGCCTGACTACGCGCCGGAGTATCGGCAAACCAATGCTGCTACCGTGAGCGCCTGATGGCAGTGCGCGGCAGACTCTGGCCGATCATCCGGCGCGTATGGGTAACTGTTGGACTGACCGCGACGGCGATCTTCGTTGCGTGGTCCCTGATCGCGTATCGCGCAGATACGGAGGCGCGCAGGGCCGCCGTTTCCGACTCGGCCGTAACTGTGCGGTACGCCGATGGGGTCTGGCGCTTCGAAGGAGCGAGCCCTGCAAAGGAGCCGACGCTCGTGTTCTTTCCCGGTTCGCTCGTCGATCCTCGGGCCTACGCACCCCTTGCAAAGGCCGTGGCGACAGAGGGGCATCGAGTCGTCATCGTCGAGCTTCCGCGACGCGGGGTGTTTGGCGGAGCAGACTCTCCGGAGCTGCGAATCCGAGTCGACTCGGTGCTGTCGTCCCTTGGTGATTCGGGTGGCTTCGTTCTTGGCGGCCACTCCCGGGGTGGCGTCGTTGCCTCGACTGCTGCGAGCCGGCAGGGTTCAAACATGAAAGGTCTCGTCCTGATCGGCACCACCCACCCGCGCGATGTCAATCTCAGCGGGATCAGCGTTCCGGTGACAAAAATCGTTGGAACGCGCGATGGACTGGCGAGGCCGGCTGACGTAAGACAGAATGCTCCGCTGCTGCCGCAGCACACCCGCTGGGTCTGGATAGAAGGTGGCAATCACTCCCAATTCGGCTGGTACGGTTTTCAGCCAATGGACCGCCGCCCGCGGATCGATGCGGCAGACCAACGCGCCCTGATGATCGATGGAGTGGTGGACCTTCTCCGCGGCACCAAATCGCCATGAAACGGTAGCCTGTCAGGCGCGGGTGACTTCGATGCTTTCCGGCTTCGACCTCATCACGAAGTTCCTGAAAACGTATGCCCAGGGAACTGCAACTATCGGGAGAGGGATCCACATGAAGACGCGGGCCATCTCCTCGGCAGGTGAGCCCGCAAGCGTGCCGGCGCGCCACATGGGGTAGGCGACGACGATAAGCCACAACGACTTGTAGAAGATCATGAACACCATGATCGGCAACATCTTCAACGGATGAATCAGCCCCAGCACGGACAGTGTCGAGTATGCTGCCCATACGCAGAATGCGACTGCCCTCACGTGGTCCCACGAACCTTGGTGGTTGATTATCGACATCCATGAGTCTGACGCGACAAACACCGCCATCAGGAGATATATCAGTCTCAGAAGGTAGATGTTGATCGGGCGAACGCCTTCGTAGCGAACGTGGTCTGGTGTGAAGATTCTCGCGATTGTCGGCATGTGGTCTCTCCGTTATCAGGCTTCATGGAAGGATGACGGGATTCGATCTGGATTGGAGCGCAAACCGGTGGCCCCTGACAAGCAGCCAGACCATGATCGCGATCTCCCCCGGCGCCCCGAGTGGCAAGGTGAAGCGCGTAACGGTGCGGAAGTGTTCCGGGAAAACCATGTAGGTGATGCTGCCGGCGAGATAAGCGACCCCGCCAACGATCAGGAGCACACCGATGACCCGCGGAATGAAGCCCGACTTCCACACGAGCACTCCAAAGGGAAGCAGCCATAGCCCCCAGAGCGATGCGGCCACCTGCATCTCGTTCGTTCTCAGGCGAAGGAAGCTGTATGCGAGCGCATCGCGCTGCGGCGCCGTGAATGCAGAAAGCGCTTCTGCATTCCTGAGGACCACCAGCGGCGCCGATTGCAGAATCATGTCCACGAATCCGAGGCCGACCGCCATGAGGACGAACATCACCATCATTCGAGCCTGCTGGCGGTCCACGTCCCTGAGCAGTGTGTACAGACTCTGCACGAGCAGGAGAAAGCCGACCGAGGAAATCAACCCCGCCAGCATCCCCAACCGGTAGAGCCGCTCGGCATCGAGTATCTGTGCGGCAGTCGCAGCGGCGTCGCCGCTAACGATGAAGCGGCGCGGTATGTACATGAGGATGAACGGGCCGGGCAGGCCCATCATCAGATAGAACAAACCGGTCAGTCGTGCCGTGCCCCTGATCGAACCCATTTGTCAGTACTCCCCTGTTAGGCTGCCTGAGGTGGAGTACGGTAAAACTACGTTTTTAGTTTCAACGGGTAGTTCGCGCCCCGGGCGTGGTTCGATGCCATCTTATGTCATGAGCAACAGGCGATTCAACGAAGCCGAAGTCGCGGAGATCTTCGAGCGGGCGGCCGAGGCGCAGGTCACGGACAATCTTCATCTGCCGGCTGGTGAGGGGATGACGCTGACCCAGCTCCAGGAGATCGGCCGCGAAGTGGGAATCTCTCCCGAGGCGGTGTCGCTGGCCGCGCAGGCTGTGGAAAGCGGCGGGCAGCCGATGACTCGCTATTTCCTCGGCCTTCCGGTCGCTGTCGGTATGGACGCCGAACTTGGCCGGAAGCTTACCGACGCAGAATGGGAGCGCCTTGTCGTCGATTTCCGCGAGACGTTCGATGCGCCAGGCAAGCTCGCGCGGGAAGGCTCTTTCCGGCAGTGGTCGAACGGCAACCTTAAAGCGCTGCTCGAGCCGACGCCGACGGGTCATCGACTTCGTCTCCGCACAGAAAAGGGAGATGCGCGGGGCCTGATCGTGGGTGGGCTGGCGATGCTCACTTTCGCCGTGACGACTGGAGTCGCAGCGCTAGCCGGCGGCGGATTCGATGACACCGGTATGGTCATGGGCCTGGGAACGCTCGCGACGATGGGCGCGGGCATGTTCGGGATTGGCGGCCTGAGGCTGCCAAGCTGGGCCCGGCTTCGCAGGAAGCAGATGGAGAGTGTGATTGCTCGCGCGACAGCTGTTGCAACTGCTGAACGGATGCCCGACCTGCCCGACCTGCCCGACAGGACGTGAGAGTCGTCCTCTAAGCCCAAATCGCGCAGCTCTCCCGGCAGAGTTAGTTTTTCCTCCCCGCTTCCGGGAATTGAAATGCTTTCGCCGGCAACTGCATGACAACCGTCGCAGCTGAAGCACGATCAGGCCTGGACCCGTGGGTGAAGACCGACCTCCCCGAGCCCCCAAGGCCCGCGGGATTCGGCTGGATCGCCGTCGTCGGCCCAGGCGTCATTGTCCTCGGCGCCTCGATAGGAAGTGGCGAGTTTCTTCTCGGCCCCGCCGTCTTCGTGCGTCATGGACTGACGCTTCTCTGGGTGACGACCGTCGCGATATTTCTTCAGACGATCGTGAATACCGAAGTCATGCGATACACGCTCGCCACCGGCGAGCCGGTCTTCACCGGGTTCATGCGCACGCGTCCGTCGTCGACAGCATGGGCGTGGCTCTACTCGATTCTCTACTTTCTGCAGGTCGGCTGGCCCGCCTGGGCGGGCACGGCGGCCGCAGCGATCTTCTTCATGTTCACGAAGAGCCTCGCCGGGCCGGCTGAAGCAGAGGCGATCTACTGGATCGGCGTAGGGACTTTTCTCGCGTGTGTGGCCGTGCTGTCGGTTGGAAGGCGGATAGAGCGCACGCTCGAGATACTCAACTGGGTGCTTGTTGTCTGTATCCTCGGCAGCTTCCTCGTGCTCGGCCTCATTTTTGTTCCTGCGGAAACGTGGCTTGCCGCGGTTACGGGAATCGCCGGATACGATCCAGTCCGCGGTGGGTTCAGCTTCATTCCTGAAGGAATCGACTTCATGCTGCTCGGCGCGCTCGTGGCGTACTCCGGAGCGGGCGGTGTGGCAAATCTCACTCTCTCGAACTGGGCGCGCGACAAGGGTTACGGCATGGGCAGTCGGGCCGGCTACATTCCCGCGGCGGTGGGTGGCAAGCGGGTGAATCTCGCCCACACCGGGTTCACGTTTCAGGGCGATGACGAGGGTGGGCGCAGGTGGCGCGGCTGGTGGCGGATAATCCGCGCCGACCAATGGGGCGTCTTCTTCGTCGGCGCGATCCTCGGGATGGTGCTTCCGGCAGTACTATATGTAGCGTTGCTTCCACAGGGGAGCGACATCCAGGGGCTTGGCATCGGCGCTGCCCTGGCACATGCAGTCGACGCAAGATCCGGCGCCCTGCTCGGTGGATCAATCGCTTTTCTCGGAGCGTGGATCCTGTTCAAGACGCAGCTCGACCTGCTGGATGGAATGGTGAGGTCGATCACCGACATCCTGTGGACCGGGAGCCGTCGACTACGGGCTTGGCGCGGCGGCGATGTGCGCGCTGTGTACTACTCGGTGCTGGCGGTCGTCGTGGTCTGGGGAATAATCGCGCTGCGTCTCGCCCAGCCGATCTTCCTGCTCAAGCTCAGCGCGAACGTCGCTGGTGTGGTTCTCGTAATTGCATCAATTCACCTGCTTTATATCAATACGCGGCTTCTGCCGGAGCACGTCCGGCCGCCGATGTGGCGCCGTGGAGCGCTGGTGGCGACAGCGGTCTTCTACAGCTTCTTCGTTGTGCTGGCATTCAGGAGCCTGATAGGAAGTGCATGAGAGTTCATTACCTTTTAGTATCACAATGAAACTAA
>JBPPMU010000046.1:0-9368 GCA_051306215.1 Gemmatimonadaceae bacterium
ACGCCGGCCCGGTACCCCGCCTCGAACTTGTGGATGAGCGGGATATCCATCCCGCCAACGAATCCGACCCGCTTCGAGTTTCCCACCAGCGCTGCAAGTGCGCCAACGAGGAATGAGCCTTCCTCTTCGCGGAATTTCAGGGCGGCCAGATTGGCGGGTGGCTGGATCACGTTTCCCTGAGCGTCTATCGAGAGAGCATAGTCGACGCACGCGAAGGAAACTTCGGGATACTCCCTGGCCAGCACGGTGATGTCGTCGGAGAAGATGAATCCGACACCGATGACAATGTCCATTCCCTCGGCTGCGAGGAGACGGAGGCCGGCTTCACGGTCGGATCCCTCACCAGGCTCGATGAAGCGGATGTTCGGCTGGAGGATCTTCGTGGCGCTGTCTGCGCCCGCATATGCCCCGTCGTTGAACGACTTGTCGCCGCGGCCGCCCACGTCGAGCACGATCCCGACATCAGTGGCGCCGGGAATTCTTGTGTCCGCTACGCCACCGCCGCCGGCGAAGAGAAGCGCGGTGTGCACTGCGAGCAGCGCCACGGTTACAAGGAGAAGTTTCCGCATCCAGCAGGATATTCGCCCACTGAGCGCAATGCGGCAAGGCGGTCGTGCCCTTTCAATACATCCTGCTGACAGGTTGATTTCGGGGCATGGCTGAGCGCTTACGAACCCGCTTCCTCGTGATCGGCAGCGGGGTGGCCGGATTGCACACGGCCTGGAGGGCATCGGCTGAGGGCGAGGTGATGATCCTGACGAAGCGGTCGCTCTTCGACAGCGCGACAGCTTATGCCCAGGGAGGAATCGCTGCCGCCCTCGGCGCCGGTGACTCGCCGGAGCTGCACCGCAAGGACACGCTTGCCGCCGGTGCCGCCCTCTGTGACGCCGCGGCAGTCGAGGTGCTGGTCGAGGAAGGTCCGGCGCGTGTCCGTGAGCTTCATACGGCCGGTGCCGACTTCGATCTCGAGCCCGGCGGATCCTTCAAGCTCGGGAAGGAGGCCGCCCATTCCCGCCGCCGGATCGTACACGCAGGCGGAGATCAAACGGGCGCGGAGGTGGCAAGAACTCTCATCGAGCGCGTTCGGGAGAGCGAGCGAATCGATGTGCTCGAGAAGACGCGGGTACTCGACCTGATCGTCACCGACGGAGTCTGTCACGGAATTCGTGCCACCCGCGCGGGCGAGCCGATCGAGATAATAGCGGACGCCACAGTTCTCGCGACAGGGGGATGCGGGCAGGTTTACCGCTACACGACGAACCCGGCTGTCGCAACGGGCGACGGTTATGCGATCGCGCAGCGCGGCGGCGCGCGACTCGCCGACATGGAGTTCGTGCAGTTCCATCCGACTGCGCTCGAGACGCCGGAGAATCCCCTTGCACTGATATCGGAGGCAGTCCGTGGCGAAGGCGCGATCCTCGTCAACGATGCCGGTGTCCGATTCATGACGCGGAAACATCGTCTGGCGGAGCTCGCGCCACGGGATATCGTCGCGAGGGAGATTTTCCGCGAGCGCCAGCGCGGAAGCGCCGTCTATATAGATGCGCGCAAGCTCGGAAAGGGTTTTGCGCGCCGCTTTCCTGGCATCTTCTCGATCTGCAAGGCCCGCGGGATAGACCCGTCGAAGGACCTGATTCCGGTAATTCCTGCCGCCCACTACATGATGGGGGGCATAGTAACTGACCTGGCCGGACGGTCGAGCCTTCGCCGGCTGTACGCGTGCGGTGAGGTTTCGCGCACCGGAGTTCACGGTGCGAACCGTCTGGCATCGAACTCGCTTCTCGAGGGACTGGTCTTCGCCGAGCGTGTGGCCCGTGACATGATCGGGCTCCCGAAGGTGAAGGGTGCTCCGCGGAAGAAGAGCTGGGACGCTCCAGTTCTCGAGGACCGGGGCGCCGCCCAGGTCGCGGCCGACGATGTCAGGAGAGTAATGTGGGATTACGCGGGAATCGACCGGACGGCAAAGGGACTCCGCAAGGGTATCGAGATGCTCACGGACATAGGCGAGCGCCTGCCGGTCGGGGCCACTGAAGAGGCAAATCTCATCTCGACCGGATTGCTGATAGCGGAGGGGGCACTGCTGAGAAGGGAATCCCGCGGCGGGCACTTCAGGAGTGATTTTCCCCGCGCGGTGAAGAAATGGCGCAGCAAACAAATCGAATGGTGAAATGACGACAACTGCATACAGGGACGACGTCACAGCGCTGCAAAACGAGATAAGAAGGCTGGCGAAGCACCGCAATGCCGTGATCCTGTCGCACAACTACGAGCGCCCCGAAGTGCAGGACGTCGCTGATTTTGTCGGTGACTCACTCGGCCTCAGCCGCGAGGCGGCGCGAACCGATGCCGAGATAATCGTGTTCTGCGGCGTGCATTTCATGGCCGAGACGGCGGCTGTTCTGTCGCCACAGAAGATGGTCCTGCTGCCGGATCTCGCGGCCGGCTGTTCGCTTGCCTCCACGATCGACGGCGACCAGCTCCGGGCGTGGAAGGCAGAGCATCCCGGTGCGGTGGTTGTCTCCTACGTCAACACGACTGCCGACGTGAAGGCGGAGAGCGACTACTGCTGCACGTCGGGGAACGCGGTAGAGATCGTCAACACGATTCCTGCCGACACGGAGATTCTTTTTCTTCCCGACATGTTTCTCGGGGCGCACGTCAGGCGCGTGACGGGCAGGCAGAACATGTTTGTCTGGATGGGCGAGTGTCACGTTCATGCCGGAATTGATCCGGAGCACATAGAAGCCCAGCGGGCCCGTCACCCCGGGGCGGAGTTCCTGATCCATCCAGAGTGTGGATGTGCGTCGAGTGCCGTCGAGGCGGTATCGGCGGGCGCGGTCGATCCCGAGGGAGTGCAGATACTTTCGACGGAGGGGATGATAAACCGTCCGAAGATATCCGACGCTGCGGATTTTATCGTCGCTACCGAGGTGGGAATTCTCCATCGGCTGAGGCGTGAAAATCCGACAAAGAACTTCCATGCCGCGAGCGACCTTGCCGTGTGCGCGTACATGAAGGTTACGACGCTGCCGAAAGTCCTCAACTCACTCGAGCGGCTCGAGCACCATATCACAGTCGAGCCTGGAATAGCGGGTAAGGCACGGAAGGCGATCGAGCGCATGATAGCGATCGGGGGCCAGCGCCCATTGTCCCTCAAGCCGGAGACGGCGGTAGACCCCGGGGAATAAGAGGCATAGAGCAGCTTCGCTGACGCAAGACGCCGCAGAGAACCAAGGGAACCCAGGTACCAGAAAACTCAGAAACAACCGGCTGGAGCAGAGAGAGGTGAAAGAAAGACCAAGGAAAATTGCGCTGCTTGCGGAACGAGGGTTCGAACCGGCGGGGACACTGCGTTTTCCGTTTGCCCGTCTCATGACGGAGACGATCGTAAAAGATGCGCTGGCGGAGGACGCGGCGGATGACGACATAACCAGCATCGCCACGGTTCTGTCGGACAGGCGTGTGCGGTGTTCAATCGTTGCGCGGCGGGACGGTGTAATCGCCGGTATTCCGCTGGCCCGCGAATCCTTCAGGCAGCGGGACTCCAACGCATCTGTGCGGGCAGCGGTGAAGGATGGCCAGAAGGCTCAGGCAGGCACGCCGGTGGTCTTCGTGTCGGGTCATGCCCGCGGGCTCCTTTCGGCCGAGCGGGTCGCGCTGAATTTTCTGCAGCGACTTTCGGGAATAGCGACCCTCACCCGGCGGTTCGTCGATGCGGTCGAGGGCACAGGCGCGAAAATTCTCGATACCAGGAAGACAACGCCCGGATGGCGGCGCCTCGAGAAGTATGCGGTGAGAGCAGGTGGCGGGATGAACCACCGGTGGGATCTGGGATCCGCCGTCCTGATCAAGGACAATCATATCGCGGCCGTCGACGGGGACATTGCGAGGGCGGTAGGCCGGGCACGTGAAATAGCGCCGCCGAGGATGCGTGTGGAAGTCGAGTGCGACAACCTCGATCAGGTGCGGGCAGCTCTCGACGCAGGGCCGGACGTGATAATGCTCGACAACATGAACCTGAAGTCGCTGAGGGAGGCGGTACGCATCATCGACGGTCGTGCTGTCAGCGAGGCATCGGGCGGAGTGACTCTTCAGACTGTCCGTGGAATCGCCGGGACCGGCGTCGACTGGATATCAGTCGGCGCGTTGACTCACTCCGCTCCCGCGCTCGACCTCGGCCTGGATTTTCTTTGATTCTCCGCGACAAGAATTGCATCAGCCACGTAATAACGACCCGCCTCCCGGAGATCCGCGGCGACAGTCCTTCGCTTTGCGTCGACCGCCTCGGTATCGCCAGTGAGCATTTCCCGATTGGCCCGGAATCGAAGTCCAGACTCGACGCAGAAGAGATCGCATAGGGATAGTTCACGCTCCGCACCCTCCTCGCCTCTCTCGTCGAGAATGGTCTGGGTCCGTGAAATCACGCAGGCAGTGGCGAAAAGCTCGATGGCCATGTTGGCGAGCCTCTCGAGGACCAGCTGTCGCTCGATTATCTCCTTTCGATGACGTGTTATAGCCCGCTGGGTGGCCGTGCTGAGCTCGGCAACGTGTTTCTCGAAGAACCTTTCGTTCTTGTGAAGGCGCGGATGAAGGTCCGGCTCGAGCGTGGCCTTGGTTCCTATGATGCTCCGCACACGAGATGCAGCGAAGCCGGTGAGGAGCCCGAGATTGCGCACCGGTCTCCGAAGGGCCGTTCCCACTTCCTTGAGGGACTCGGCTGGCCCCTGAATACCGTTGAGCGCGATAAAAAGGCGGAGCACCTCGTTTGCTCCCTCGAATATCCGGTTTATCCGCGCATCGCGGAGCATCCGCTCGTAGGGGTAAGGCTTCACGAATCCGCGACCACCCGCCACCTGGACCATCTCGTCAGCCGCTTCCCAGATGAGCTCGCTCGAAAAAACCTTCGTGCACGCCGCCTCGAGGGAGAAGTCGGCGTCGGGCTTGTCAGCGAGCGATGCAAGGATGCCGAGCATCGAGTCGGCGGCGTATGCACTCGCTGCAAGGTGCGACAGCTTCCGCTGCGTGATCTCGAAGTGCGCCAGCGGGTGCCCGAACTGCACACGCTGCTCGGCATACCTCGCCATCTCTCCCGCAATCTCCTTGGCCCCCGCAGCGCAGCCGGCGGCGAGGGTGAGTCTTCCGGCGTTCAGCACCTGGACAGCCACGGTGAATCCCTTGCCAACGGTGCCCAGGACATGATCTGCCGGAACCTCCAGTCCTTCGTATAGAAGCTCGGCCTGCGTCGATCCCCTGATCCCGAGCTTGCGGACAGTGCCGAGGATCCTGAAGCCGGGCATGTCGGGACGAATGATAAATGCGGTGGAACGCATCACTCTCTCGCCTCGCCGCTCGACGGAGGTTTGAGCGAATGTCGCTATCACTCCCGCCTTGTGAGCGTTGCCGATCCAGATCTTGTGCCCGTCGAGTATCCACTTCGCGCCGTCGTCCGAAAGCCGTGCCGTCGTCTTGATGTTCTGGGCGTCAGAGCCGGTTTCAGGCTCGGTCAACGCATACGCCGCCAGAGTCTCACCCCGCGCGAGCATCGGAAGATACCGGGATTTCTGCTCCTCGCTGCCATAAAGCACGATGGCCTTTGAGCCAAGTCCGCAGTGGACACCCACGAGTACGGCCAGGGACGGGTCGATCACGGAGATCCTCTCGAACACCCGGGCGTACGCTGTATGCGAAAGCTCGAGGCCTCCATACTGCCTGGGAATCGTGAGTCCAAGCAGCCCGACTCGGGCGAATTCGGCGATCACTTCATCGGTGACAGTTTCCTCCTCGTCGAATCGCGCCGGGTCGATGATCCCGGCTAGCTCCATCCTGTCGATTTCACCGATCAGCCGGTGTACGACTGACGCTTCGGCGGGATTGTTCCGGTCGAGGGAATCGGGATACGGGAAGAGAAGCTCGTCATAAACGGCGCCTGCGAAGACTCCCCGGGTGAAGGATGGCTGTGTATCGGTCAAACTCCGGCGGTCTCCCGGCGAAGCCATCGCCAGTGCGTCGCGAAGAGGATGAACGCTATGACGACGAGGATGACGTTCGAAACGAGCGACCGCATTGCGCGGAACCTCACATACTCGGTTTGATCGGCTCGCTGCTCGTCATACATGCGGCGAAGCTCCTCGTCTGAGAGCTGCGGCTGCGCCGCGCCCTCGGCCGGTACTGGGCGGTCCCGCCGCTCGATCCGGTCTCGCTTATATGCCTCGAAGGATGTGAGGTTCATCCCGGACATGTACCTGTCCGCCCGAAGCGGCGCGCTCAGGTCGAACGATGCGTCGATGATTCCCTTGGAGCAGAACAACAGCGTAACGATGGCGATGAAACAGACCGCGTATCCGTAAGCCTGCGCGATCCTGTTAGAGCGTTCCACGATTATCTCACTGGTTTGGAGTGGCGACCTTTCCCGCATTCTTCAGCTGCTCGGCAAGAAGCCCGGGTGATGATGCAGGCTCCTCACAGGCATACGACCGGCACACGTACGCAGTGGCGCGTCCCCCGCGTATTTCTCTACCCTCGAGAAGTGATATGTGGTCCGACTCACCAAACGAGCCACCGGCAAGCACGAGCGACGGAACGTAGTTCACGGCGACTTCGTGCTCCAGCGCGGTGAACGCCTTCTCGCCGGGGCGGCCGGCTATCGCGACCTCGACTGCGCCGTTCACGCCCATGTCAGCGGCACCGAGCAGGTGGCCGAATGAAGAGGGATGCCTGATGAGTGGCGTTGCCAGCGACTCGAGCACGAACATACCGCGACGCTTCATCTCCGCATCCTGGCAGAGCTCGGCGAGACTGAGAAGGAGGTCGACGGCGAGGGAGGTTCCCGAGGGAGTCGCGTTGTCGGTTACGTCACGGGGGCGCGTGATGAGCGTTTCAGCGTCCTTCGGCGTGTCGAAGAAAGCGCCAACGGCGTCGTCCCAGAACCATTCTGTCATCGCACGCGCGAGGTCTGTCGCGCGTTTCACCCAGGCCGGGTCGAAAGTGAGCTCGTAAAGGGAAAGAAAGCCGAGCCCGACTGCCGCGTAGTCCTCGAGAAAACCGCTGATGCTGGCTGAGCCGCGGGTGTACGTCCGCATGACGCGGCCGTCCCTGACCATCTCGCGGTGAAGGAACTCGCCATTCTTCAGCGCCGTCCGGCGGAAGTCTTCGCGCTCGAACACGCGTGCGGCTGTAGCAACCCCTCGCAGCATCAGCCCGTTCCAGCTCGCGATGATCTTCTCGTCGCGTCCCGGCCACACACGGCGGGCCCGGACTGCATACAGGGTTTCTTTCGCATCCGCGATGATCTTGTCAAAGAGGTTGCGCGGCACACCTGCCCGCGCGGCGGCCATCGATACATCGGTCCGCACATGGAAGATGTTACTTCCCTCGAAGTTTCCGCCGGCGGTCACTCCGTAATACTCCTTCACGATGTGGGAATCGGCGCCGAGCATCTCATCAAGCTCCGTTGCGCTCCAGACGTAGAATTTTCCCTCTTCGCCTTCACTGTCGGCGTCGAGCGATGAGTAGAAGCCGCCGTCAGGTGAAGTCATCTCCCGTGTCACCCACTGAACCGTCTCGGCGGTGACTGCCGCGACCTCGGCGTCGCGCGTCGCCTGCCAGAGGTTGGCGCCCAGCCTGATCAGAAGGGCGTTGTCGTAGAGCATCTTCTCGAAATGTGGCACGAGCCATATCGCATCTACCGCATATCGATGAAAGCCGCCGCCGATCTGGTCGTAGATTCCTCCGCGAGCCATCGTGCGGAATGTCTCAGTCACCATCTGCAGGGCGTATTCGGCATCGGCGCGGCGCCAATACCTGAGCAGGAAGTCGAGAGCCATCGTCGGCGGAAATTTCGGTGCGTCGCCGAACCCGCTGTGCCTGACATCATAGCTCTGGGCGAGGCCCCGGTATGCGAGATCGAGTGCATGGGGAGTCAGCGCACCTTCGCTGCGTGCCCTCAGCTTGGACGACTCGTATAACTCGAGCAGCTGCCTCGTGGTCTGGGCGATCGCTTCGGGCCGCGTTCTGTACGCCTCTGAAACGGATTCGAGGATCCGGGTGAAAGACGGCATTCCCTGTCGATCCTCCGGCGGGAAATACGTCCCGCCGTAGAATGGCTCACCGTGCGGAGTCAGAAAGACGGTCATCGGCCAGCCCCCGTGGCCGGTGAGCGCCTGTACAGCCTGCATGTAAATCGAGTCGATGTCGGGGCGCTCTTCGCGGTCGACTTTTATGTTGATGAAGTTCTCGTTCATCACACCAGCGGTAGCCTCGTCCTCGAACGACTCATGCGCCATGACGTGACACCAGTGGCACGCAGCGTAGCCGATGCTTAGAAGCACGGGCTTGTCCTCGAGGCGCGCACGCTCGAGCGCCTCCAGCCCCCAGGGATACCACTCCACCGGGTTGGCAGCGTGCTGAAGCAGGTACGGGCTGGTTTCCCCCGCGAGTCGGTTCGTCATCTCCCTCCCGTTGCCGCTTCCAGCGCGGACGCGGCCTTCTCAACAATGGCTCGCTCGCTCCTGAAGGCAAGGTGTGCGACTGCCTGATCAACCGGAAACCATCGTGCCTCGTTGACCTCCGCATCGTGACTTGCCACGTCGCCCGCGGTGTACCACATCAGGAAGAAGTGGACGAACTTGTGGTAGCGAATCCGCTCGTACCCCTGTTTCGCCTGGTACCAGTATTCGACTTTCTCGATCAGCGATTCAGCCCGGGCGTCGATACCCGCCTCCTCGCGAACTTCTCTGCGAGCGGCTTCCTCAGGGGTCTCACTCTTGTCGATCAGACCTTTCGGGAGCTGCCAGCGCGGCGGGGTCCCGACCGAGACGAGCACCACTTCGAGTACCGGCCCGGACCGGCGGAATGCAGCTCCGCCGGCCGATACCTGGGTTTCGGTCCTGACAGGCGTTCCGGAGGATGGCATCAGGCGGATCGAAGATGCATCACCCGGGCCGATGCGAGTAACGGACCAGCACGGCGGGCTCCTGCACGCGTTAAGTTCCCCCAATGCTGATCTGGATCGCAATCGGCGGGGCTGCCGGAAGCGTGTCGAGGTACCTGCTTGGCGGCATCGTACAGCGCGCTTCGGCAGCCGCATTCCCGGTCGGCACATTGGCGGTGAACGTGATCGGGTGCTTCCTGATCGGCGTGCTCGTCCAGCATTACATGCACATGCAGACGTCTCCCGTCATGCGCGCGGCCCTCATTACGGGATTCTGTGGCGGCTTCACGACCTTTTCGGCATTCGGAATCGAGACGGCGGGGCTGATAGAGGGGGGTGCCTACGGAAAAGCAGCGGCATACATAGTGATGAGCATCAGCCTCTCGATCCTCGCAACTTTCGGGGGAATGGCGGCATCGAAAGCAGTCACCGCCTGAAC
>JBPPMU010000047.1:0-11685 GCA_051306215.1 Gemmatimonadaceae bacterium
GCCGCGTTTACATTGAACGAGCTTCAGCCGCAGCTGGCGGGTGTTGCTGCAAGCCACTCACCGGTCTGACCTATTTCGAGCAAGACGCCGCACGACCCGCTGCCGATAAGATCGTCATTCGATTCCGGTGATCACGACGAGCTCCCGCCGACGATTCGCGCCGGAACCCTGGTGATGATCGGCGGGTCGTGCAGGGCGGATGGCGAAGCTCTTGGTTCGTTCGTGAGTCTCGCCGGAGGCAGGGAAGGCGGGCCAATCGTCGCGATTACTTCCGCTTCCCGCGACGTGAGGGGCAGCTCCAGGCACTGGGAGACAGACCTGAAGACCGCCCGGGCCGGGGATGCGGTCTTTCCCATCATCGAAACGCGCGAGGATGCGTGCAGGCGCGACATCGCGAAAACAGTTGCCAATGCCCGCGGGATCTTCCTCGGCGGCGGCGACCAGGTGAAGCTCATCACCACACTGAGCGGCACTCCGGTGGGCGATGCGATCTGGGACAACTACGTCAGCGGCGGAGTCGTCTGCGGAACGAGCGCCGGCGCCGCCGCTCTCACTGAGCTCACGCTCGCCGGCAATGAGGTCGACGAGGAGGGAAATCTCGTGGAGCAGTACATCGGACCCGGCCTGGGACTGCTCAGCTACAAGACGCTCATCGACACTCATTTCTCGCAACGCCGCAGGCTTTACCGCCTGTTCGTTGCAATAGCCGGATACCCCGACATCATGGGACTCGGAATCGATGAGGACACGGCGATGATCGTTCGTGGCGAGGTCGGAAAGGTGGTGGGAAGCGGCGGCGTCACATTTGTGGACGGGCGCACGGTGAAGTTCGACAATGCCGAGGAGGTGACGAAGGGGCGCCAGCTTACGTTGAGCTCGCTGAGGGTGGGAATCGTCGGGACCGGCTACACGTTCAATCTGCGCGAGCGGGAGCTCGAGGCCCTGCTCACCTAGTGGCTCGAATCGAAGATGCAGCGACCGTATCGGAGCTGGTGACGACAGCGCCCCAAGGCGAGTCGCTGAGGCGCGTTCTCCCCACGTTTCTCGCCATACTCGCCGCCGCGCTGCTGATCCGCGCAGCGGTGATTTTTCATCCTGGGCACATGCAGGATGTAACACTGTTCGAGCGGTGGGCGAGTGAAGGAGTGCGCTTCGGGATAACGAGCATCTATGACCGGCAGCTGCAGCTCATCACGCCCGACTATCCCCCTCTCCTCCTCTATGTCTATACCGCGATAGGACACGCTGTATACAACATCCAGGGTAGCTTCGAGCATACGCCGCTGTTCGTTGCCACACTGAAGCTCCCATCTATCATCTTCGATTTGCTCGTCGCGCTTTTGCTTCTCGTTCTTGGTAACCGGCTCGGATACACCAGGCGCGGGTTGACCGCCGCCGGTATCTACCTGATCATGCCGGCGAGCTGGCTCGATTCGGCGGTGTGGGGTCAGACCGATGCTTTTTATTCCCTGCTGCTGCTTGCCGCATTTGCCTCAATCGGCTTCCGGCGGGGCGTGCTCGCCGGCGTTTTCGTCGGCCTGGCGGTCAGCGCAAAATTTCAGGTAGTCGCATTTCTGCCACTGATCGCGGTTCTGGCTGCTTCGATCGACTGGCGGATGCTCGGAAAAGGGCTCGCGGCATGCCTGGTGACAGTGCTCGCCGTATTCACGCCGTTCATCGTGGCGGGGAAGATAGACAACGTTATCAGGGAGTACTCCCAGGCACTCGGATCGTATCAGCTCCTTTCGGTCGACGCGTTCAATGTCTGGCACCTTTTGTTCGGTGAAGCTTCCAGCAGGACATCGAACCTCGGTTCGTTCGCGGGGCTGACATTCCGGACGTGGGGAATTGCTGCTTTCATCCTAGCTCTCGGAGTGATTCTGGTTCTCGCATCACGCGCCGTGCGGCGTGCGCCGGATCACGAGCGCCGCGTCGAGGCAGTGCTGGCTGCGGCCGCAATGACATCACTTGCGTTCTTCATCTTTCCGACTGAGATCCACGAGCGGTACCTGTTTCCGTTTATTGTGCTTGCAGCGCTCTGGGGCATGAGCGGCAGGCGCGAAATGGTGATCTACCTCGTGCTTTCGCTGGCCGTGGGTCTCAACATCGCCTACTCGCTCCCGATATCCGTGACCGACGCGTTCTTCGGCATCGTGCCGGGCGCGGACCGGCTTGTGTCGCTCACTGTTGTCGTCGCCGGCTTCGCCGCCTCAGCGGCTATGATCAGTCGGCTGCGCCAGGAAATACAGCCTTTCCGGCCAGTATGAAACGCTGTCGACCGGTTCCATCCCGCTGAGAAGACCAGGTGAAACGACGAGATATCGCAGCCCGGCCGTCCGAGCTTCGTCGATCGCCGCGTGCAGGTCAGGTGAAGGCACGAAGTGGTACTTCCCCAGCATCGTGAATTCATCCATTCCCGTGGAATAGAAGCTTTTCGGCGCCTGCTGGAACTCCCTTGGCGTCATCGGCGAATAGCTCGCGATATAGATGTAAGGCTGGGTCCCGAACCTCTCGAGGATTATACGGTCGTATTCGTCCTCGTACGCGCCGAGCTTTTTCGACATGTCGACGAGGATCTGCTGGAAGTAGGCTTCGCGGTAGACCGGGCTCTTCATGTACCAGTTGAGCAACGCCCCCGCGCTGATTAACACCGCCCCGACAGCGATGGGATAATACAACCTCCTCCTCACGCGGTCACTGTTGATCAGCGATGCCAGGAGGACCATTCCCGCCCCCGACAAAAACGGAGAAAGCACTGCGAATCCGGAAGCTCGAAGCGTGTTGGGATTCCCTGTCGTGATCGCTGCGGGAAGGATCGAGATCACGAGAGCGAGGAACAGGAAGTATCGCGAGCGCTTTTCGACTCCCTTCAGCAGGAACAGTCCCGCAATGCCCGTATAGAAAAACAGCACCTCGACAGGGAGCAGCCGGGCGACGGTCAGGTCGAGGATCTCCCCGGGCAGGAAGAGATAACGCGGCTCGAGGTTGAGCCAGTAATTCCTCACAACCTCCGCCACGTATCCAAACGGTCCGTCGGCTGTCACCGACAGGATCTTTGCGCGCGCGAAGAACCTGTCGGTCTCGCGGAAAAGAACGATGATCTGGGGGAGCGCCCCGGCAAAGGCCGCGAGGGAAAACACGATGATTTTGCGAACACGCGGCGTAGCGTGTCTCGCAATGTCAACGATCATGAGCGCCGCGAAGACGAATGCTGTGAGTTTTGTCGCCTGGTATGCGTTGGACGAGAACCCGGTCGCGAAGCCCAGCGCCGCAAGCACCCATTCCCGGTAACCGTCGAGGGAAGCCTTCTGCCACAGGTACAGAGCGACGATGACAAAAAACGCCGGAAGTATCGCCCCCTCATGCGCCAGCCTCGAGTATTGGATGTGCATCGGAGAAAGGGCCGCGAAAAGGAGCACGGCGAAGGCGTATGTGGTGCCGGCCATCCTCCGGGCGAAGGCGAACATCAGGAGCAGGGATGCAACGCCCATGAGCGCCGATGGCAGTCGCCCCGCCGCGACTGAGAATCCTGAAACAGCCTGGGGCAGAACCGTCAGCCACGGGTATAGCGCGGGCCGATAGTCGTTCTCCCCGAATCCGCGCACTATGACGGGATACCTGTCGCCGAACCGGTCCGCGCCGGTGGTGAGGATAGAATAGCCGTCGTAGACGTCGGAGAGCTCGTCCTGCTGAACGCCAAGCGGATACCTGTCGAGACAGGCGATCCTGAGCCAGCCGCCGATGACCAGTAGAAAAACAAGGCCCGCCATCTTCAGGTTCCGCGACTCAGTCATCGGCTTGATTCATTTCGTCGGGCTTGGTGAACGGCTCGCGAGCCTAGTATGGCATGAACCAGGGCCAAATACTATAACCGCTGGCTCGCGGCGTTCCTACCTGCCGACCGGCGCGTGCTCACGGTGAAGGCGGCTGTGGATTTTTCCCGACTCGACCTTCTCGAGAAAGTCTGCCAGCGCGTCACGGTTGCCCCGGTAGAGTTCGGGATGCGTCTCCCTGAAAGTCCGGAGGCGCGTCGCGGGATCGAACGAGTCCCGCGACGCGTTGATCTCGCCGACGAGGCTGTCGACGGTGTTCTCGTAGACCACGAAGTTCGACGAATGCTCGCCTGGCCCCGGAACGCTGTCATCCGGCTTGAGCCAGTGCGCCCCTGCCCATTCGGGGCGCGGAGTGAAGATCTGCCCTCCGCTCGCCTGAATTTCGCAGATCGGCAAGCCGAAGCTCTCACGGTGAGAAAGCATCAACGCGGCTGCCTTCCGGTATTTCGCCCGGATCTCCGAGCGCGTATACCGGCCGCTCAGTACCTCATAGGAAACGCCGGAGCGCTCGAGCGCGTCGATCTGGACCTCGCGATAGACGGGATAATCCTTCCGCCGCTGCTCGAAGTCGACGAGAACATGAAATTCACTTTCCTGCTCCGGATACAGGCTGCCGTCATCGATATCCAGCCCGATATGAGAATAAGGCCGGGTCCCGAGGTGCATAGGGATCTCGCTCACCGGCGACGCCACGAGATACCAGTCATACCTCTCCATGCCGAACGGCCTGGGCCGCAGCAGTCGCTGCTCCTTCCGTGAGACATCGGAGAGATTGCCCTTCAGCATCGCCTCTCCCCACTTCTCAACGGTCGGCAGGTAAACGAGGTCGTAGTTCACGATCGGAATTTCCGGGACGCGCTTGCGGAGGAGCTCCAGGTTTCCAAGGGCCCGTTTCGAGAGGCTGGCGGGAACATGCGCGACGACGACAATGACATCGGCAGATCTCAACCTCTCGACGAACCGTTTGAACCGCTTCCGGTATTTGGAGGACTTGAACACAAAGCGCGCAACGCCGCGCGGCGTCGGCTTCTGCAGCCTCAGGGGAAGTGACAGTGTTTCGAGCCCGTCGTAAAGAATCTCCGGAACGGCATCACATCCTGCGCACATCCGGGCGAGCCCTTCGGCCAGCGGCCGGACGAAGCTGTCTTTCTCGTTCGCCAGAATCGCAATCTTCACTATCTATTCGTAAAGAGTTTCGAGGTCTGCCGTATCGAGCTCCACAAGATATGACGCGATGCGCTTCGTCACTTCACCGAGAAACTTCTCCCCCTTCCCAGGCGATGCCTGAGCTGGATCGCCGCTGCCGGTGTCGTCAGTCACCTGCGTCCACTTCCGCGGAGCCCACGCAACGCCGTCCCTGAGGCCGGCGATGCGGAAGACGCGAGCCTTCCCTTCCCCCGCCTCGCTCAACGGGAGACAAAGGTCGGGCGCGATGTGCATCATCACGCTCGTCTCGAGCTCTCCGGCGTGGTCTCCCGCCAAATCGAAATAAGGCTTCACATCGACGACCTGCCACCAGTTCACAGTCGAGACGAACACTTCGGACTTCGGCTGCAGCTCGCGAATCATCTGCCTGAAATCGTTCCCGCCGTGGCTGTTGACTATAACCAGCTTGCGAATCCCCTGCATCTCCAGTGCCTGCACGATATCCGTTAGCACGAGCGCCTGGGTGGAGGGATTCATGTTGATGCAGAGAGTGATGTCGAGCTGGCCAGTGTTGACCCCGAAAGGCACAGTGGGAAGCACGATGACCTTCGCTCCCGCATCCCTCGCGATGCGCGCGGATTCACTGGCAACCCAGGACGACTCGTAATTGTCAGTGCCGTAGGGCAGGTGGAAGTTGTGGGCCTCGGTTGCGCCCCAGGGCAGGATCGCCACCTCGAAGCGCTCGGTGCTCACTGCCTTCCACGTCGTCTCTTCCAGCAAATAAGGCCGGCCGGGCAAGCTCTTCTCCTGATGTCCCAGGCGAAAAGTAGCTTGCCGGGGCGACTTCGACAGTTAGAACCGCGCTTCGAGGTAGAGATTGGCCCGGATTTTCTTCTCGGGGTAAATCCCCCTCGCGAGATCGAACCGCACGAGACCGTCGAGAAATGAAGCGCCGACTCCCGCCCCGCTGATCGGCCGCCCTGGATCGCTGAAGTCACTTCGATCGCCCGCCCAGCCAAGATCATAGAACACAACGGGGCGGGCCCCGGCCACACTCGAGCCAAACTCCACTCGGCCCATCCAGAAGGCGTCACCGCGGGCAGCACCGCCCGCTTGCCCCCGCACACTCTGGCTCCCGCCGAGGTACCAGAGGCGCTGAACCGGGAGATCGCCTCCTGACATACCGGCAGCCAGCGTCAGCGCGCCGTCGATGCGGCTCGTGATTCCGTTCGAAAGCGTTACGTCGAACATTCCGCGTGCATAACTCATCTCACCCGTCGCCGCTTCCGCGCGGACACCGCCGAACATCCGGAATCCGTTTGGATCGAGACCGCGCGAGCCGTGTCGCTCGGCAGCGATTCCGACGTAGTATCCGCCATCGGCATCGATGTTCTCATCGAATCCGTCTCCGCCAAGTGCCTTGGCGATCGAGAAAGTGGTGTTCCGTTCCGCGTCAGTGTGATGCTCGGCGAAAAGCTTCCATGAAGTCGTCACCGAGTCGTCAGGCGTGCCCGCAAACTCGACTCCGATCCGGCGATAGTAGAATCCGTCGTCTCGACCAAATAGGAGTGCGGACAGCGAAGATGAAAACGTCAACGGATTCTCGAAGTCGTCCGCTGCGGAGAGGCGGCGATATGCATTCAGCGCGATGGCACTGCGGCCGTTGGAACGCCACATCCCGATCTCTCCGTTCGGCTGCCAGTCACCGATTCCCAGCCGGACGGACGCCCGTGCCGTGTAACCCTGCCCAAGGGTTTGCGAGACCGCGAGGCCCGTGGACAATGCTTCGATCTTGTTGTACCGGGTCTGGCTCAGGCCATAAGTGAATACCGGCTTCTGAGGCGTCCACCCTGGCTGTGCCCCAAGTGTCAGCGCTTCCTCGATCAGCGACTCCCGCTCCTCGCTGCTCAGTAGCTCGTCGCTTTCGTCATAGATGGATTTCGGCAGAGCGGATGAATTAGCCAGCGCGACTGTATCACACGGAGTTCTGATCAGCACCGAAAGCGTTCCTTCGAGGCGCCGCGTTATCCGCTGTGCAGTTCCGCTATCCGTGCACGCGGCACGCGCTCGCTGCCGGCGATATGCCCGTGACACCGAGTCCTGCGCAGTGTCCATCACAGCGACCGCGGGGATGTCGATGGGGACCGCTCCGTTCACGCTCGAGTACTTGAAGCTCTGCTCCATCTTGAACGGAACGCGGAACATTCCCGCCTGTGCGCTGCCGTCGAGTGCCTGAAGGCGCGGCATCCAGAATCGGCCCTCGTGCAACCCGTACTCGACGGTCACGGCGTTGATCTGCGCCTTGAGCGGTGAGATCAATCCCTTTACCCATCCCGGTGGTGCATCGTCAGGATCGTTCTCGCGCTCTGCCTCTTCATCGGCAATTGCCCAGATGTCCATGGGCTCGGCGAGACGGAACACCGCTCGCACCAGGCGCGCACTCGAGACGTCGAACCAGAGCGATCCGAGCGCGACGTTCCATTTCGGTGCACGAGGTCGCACTACGAGCTCGCGTATCTCGATCCTGCGTCCGCCGGGAAGCTGGAAGGAAACGGAGTCGCCGCTGGCATACGTATAATATGCTTCAGCGCCGCGAGCGAGTGGATGCACGATCTCGCTTGCATCGATGTCAGCCTTTGCGATACCGGATCCCACCCAGAGTGTCTCACGTCCGGGGAAATACGGGATCGGAACGCCGTCGTTACCCGTATCAACCTCGCTGTCCTCGCGGTCGAGAATTCCGGTAAGAGCGGGAAACGCCTCACGCTTTCCCAGGATCTCGACGTACACCGGATTGTTTTTCGACCAGACCACGCGGGCCGCACGCTCCATCCGCATCAGCAGGCGCTCGCGCGCGATTTTCTTGAAGCCGAGGCCGACCGACATGCGCTCGTATGTCTGCGCATCATATCCCGTGAGCGCCGAATCCTGCTCGAGCCGCGATGTTCTCGCCATGGACAACAGGGAACCCGCGCGAGGGTCCTTGAAAGCACTCGCCATGAGCGCAGGCGTCAGCGGGATCTGTCGCGCTCTCCTTTTCCTGATTTCCGACGAATCGTCGCGGACCCTGCGACGAACCGAGTCGATAACCTGCCGCCGGACTTCCGCCGATTCCCTCCGTGCTGCCGCTGCGCTGTCGCCGGGCTTGCCACCGGCCCCGATGGTAATACTCGATTGCGCAAGAATGACAGCCGTGAGAACAGCGAACATGTTTCTGAGCTAACGCCTCAATGATCGCGGAAACGTGTAGGCGACACCGACCTGCCACGTCACCTGGTCCGTCTTGCTCGTCCGCGGAAACAGCGTGATCGATCCATCGGGGTTGTCCTGGATGTCGCCTTCCGTCAGGTAGGTCGCCTCGCCGCCGTAGAAATACCGCGCGCCTATGTGGAGCTTCCACGTGTTCTGCCTGCCAAATGGCACGTACATGCCGCCGCCGAAGATCCAGGCGGAGGTGACGTCGTCGGAGTTGTTGGTGCTTGCGTACTCGTAATCGCTGTGCGATCCGCGTACGGAAGTCGATGTAACGAGACCCATTATTCCAACTGCTGCGTTGATGTACGGCTGGACAGGCCCGGCGGGAACTGTAATCTGCGGCCCGATGCTGCCCCAGTACGCGTTGTTTGTCGTCTCGACGTCGAGCGACACACGCCCTGTGATCGGCAGGTACGGCATGTTGAATGTCTCGCTTCCATACTGCATTCCGCCGATATCCCCCCGGATGCTGAACAATCCCTCGCGATCGAGGCGGAAAAGACCAGCGACGTTGACACCGAAGCCCTCGGTATCGAGCTGGGTTGCGAACTCGCCCTTTGGCTGAGCCACGAGAAGGTCGCCGACGAGAGTGAAGCGCGACGGGCCCCTGTCCCAGGAAGCGGGGCGGCGGCGCTGTGCCTCCGCCGATGTTCCGACGATTGAAGCAAGAACAACGGCTCCAAGTATCGACTTACTTGCCAAACGCATAACTTCTCCGAAGTTGGATTTCGAGCCTGCCGGAGGCACCGGCTGTGCCGGAGCGGGCTCGATTCTCCTATCTCACGATACGCCAAAGCGTTGCGGGAGTTTCAATCGGGGCCCGATGGACGCTCGGTGACTCAACCATATGACACATCCTGTCCCCAGATTGTGACATCCCCCAGCGCGCTCGTCCTCCGCGGGCTGAGAAAGTCGTATGGCCCGGTGGTGGCCGTCGATGGCCTCGACCTGGACGTGAAAGCCGGTGAATGCTTCGGGCTTCTCGGTCCGAATGGCGCCGGAAAGACCACCACGATAGAGATCTGTGAAGGCCTGCTCGAGAAGGACTCTGGCGACGTCGAGGTCATGGGAATGACCTGGCAGGACGATGCGAGGGAGCTCAGGCAGCGGCTGGGCATTCAGCTTCAGGACACGCAACTCACCGAGAAGCTGACCGTCGCCGAAACACTCCGGCTCTTCCGCAGCTTTTACCGGAAGGGAAAGCCCGTCGAGGAGGTGATCGACCTCGTCGAGCTCGGGGAGAAGAGAAAGGCCAGGGTGGGCTCGCTGTCCGGCGGCCAGAAGCAGCGGCTTGCCGTCGCATGTGCTCTCGTGGGTGAGCCGGAGCTCCTGTTTCTCGACGAGCCCACAACCGGGCTCGATCCCCAGTCACGCCGCCAGCTGTGGCGGCTCATCGAGGAATTCCGTTCCACCGGCAGGACGATTCTTCTGACGACTCATTACATGGACGAGGCGGAGAACTTGTGTGACAGGGTGGCGATAGTCGATCACGGCCGGGTTATCGCGCTTGGCACGCCGCAGGACCTCATCGGCTCGATCGCCGCGACGCATCCGCCCCCGCCTCCGCGGCGCCATGCGGCAACGCTCGAGGACGTATTTGTAGCTCACACCGGACGGACCCTGCGCGATGAGTGAGCCGCGACGCTTCTTCTCACGGTCGCTCGTGCAGCTGACTCTCGTCAGGTTCCGCGAGTTCGTCCGCCAGCCCGAGGCGGTCTTCTGGACTTTCGGATTCCCGATACTTCTCGCTCTCGGTCTTGGCCTGGCATTCAGGTCCCGGGGCCCGGAGCAGGCCTCGGTTGCGGTATTGGCAAGGACCGGCGGCGACTCGGCCGTCGAGCAGTTCCGGTCAGCGCTCGCTGCGGACTCGACTCTCCGGGTGCAGGTACTCGACGATTCGGGTGCAGTTCGCGCGCTCCGGACCGGGAAGATCGCTCTGGTCGTGGTGCCTGCGTCACCATCGATCCGCGGCGGATCGGTCGAGTACATGTACGATTCACAGCGCTCCGAGTCACGGACGGCCCGTTTCGTCGTCGACCATGCGCTCCAGCGTGCCGCCGGCCGGACCGATCCCGTCCGAGTGGCGGAGCGAAAGATCACCGAGCGGGGGTCGCGCTACATCGACTTCGTGATTCCGGGATTGCTTGGCATGAACCTGATGGGAAGCGGGATATGGGGTATCGGGTTCGCAATCGTCGACTCGCGCAGCAAGCGGCTGCTCAAGCGGCTCATGGCGACTCCGATGTCACGATCCGAGTTTCTGATGTCGTTTCTTCTCTCGAGGCTTTTTTTTCTCGTGCTCGAGGTCCTCGCCCTCGTCGGGTTCGGCGCACTTGTTTTCGGGGTCCCGCTCCGCGGGTCGCTAGTCGACCTCGGCATTATCTGCCTCGTCTCCGCACTCGCCTTCGGCGCGCTTGGCCTGCTCATCGCCGCCCGGGCGAAAACGATCGAGGGAGTTTCGGGCCTCATGAATCTGGTGATGCTGCCGATGTGGATCTTCTCGGGCGTGTTCTTCTCGTCGAGTAATTTCCCCGACGCCGTTCAGCCGTTGATAAAGATCCTTCCCCTCACCGCGGCAAACGACGCTCTTCGCGCAAACATGCTGGAGGGCACGGCCCTCTCCGGTCTGGGAGTGGAGATGGCAATCGTCAGCGGGTGGCTCGTGGTGAGCTTCTTCGCAGCGCTCAAGCTTTTTCGCTGGCGCTGAGTCCCGTCAGGACACCGGTCCTGGCATTGCAAGTGGTCCGAGGGGACTCGACCATTCGCTCTCGACCATCGCCGTGGCCGTGACCGCATCGACAGGCCGTGAAATCAGGTACCCCTGAACCTCGTCGCAAAGATCTGCAACGTCGGCAAGCTGCTCGGGGCGCTCGATCATGCTTCCTATCACATCGAGGTCGAGACGGTGAGCGAGACCGATGATCTGATGAAGGGTCGATTCCTCGGAGGAATATCGGGCAAGACTCTCGGCGAAGGATGCGTCGAGCTTGATCGCATCTACGGGGAGTCCGGCGAGATAACCGAGGCAGCAGATTCCCGTTCCGAATCCGTCGAGGACAACTCTTACGCCGCGCTCGCGAAGCGGAGCGAGAACGGAAACCATCGATTCCGTGTTTCTGAGGAGAGTGTCTTCGCTCACTTCGATCAGGATTGGCAGGTCCTCAGGTCCCGACATTGCGTCGACTAACGCGTCGAACACTGGAGTCGACTCGATCTGCTCTGACGTGAGGTTGATCGTCACCGGGATCATACGACCCGTTTTCTCCTTCCACACCGACATTTGCGCCGCGATCTGGCGGATCATCCACTCGCCGACCTGGACCATCATCCCGGCATCCTCGAGAGACTGAAGGAATTCGTCAGGACTCTGGAGTCCCCTCGACGGATGCCGCCAGCGAAGGAGAGTCTCGAACGCATCGAGTTGTCCCGTTTCCGCAGAGACGATTGGCTG
>JBPPMU010000048.1:0-6029 GCA_051306215.1 Gemmatimonadaceae bacterium
AACCGGTCGATCGGGGGTGCCGCGGGAATAGGCTGTTCCGTGATGTTGGGGACGGTGAACATGGCCGCGCCGTCTCACCGGGTCAAGAACGTTGAGGCGGCAGCGCTTCCGGCCGCATCTTACGGTAACATCCTTTCAGGGTAGACTTTGCGCAGTCCCCGCGGCGGATCGAAAGGAGTACCCCTGCTCGTCCCGAAGCTTTTTACAACCCTCAAGACATACGACCGCGAGCAGTTTACCAGCGACGCGGTGGCCGGCGTAATTGTCGGCATAGTCGCGCTTCCGCTCGCGATTGCCTTCGCAATCGCCAGCGGCGTCACACCTGGGCGCGGACTCTGGACCGCAATCGTCGCCGGCTTCCTGATCTCCGCGCTCGGCGGATCCCGCGTGCAGATCGGCGGACCGACGGGCGCCTTCGTCGTAATCGTCTACGGAATCGTCCACGAATACGGCATCGACGGTCTCATCGTCGCGACGCTGATGGCAGGCATTCTCCTCATCATATTCGGCCTGGCGCGATTCGGCGGCGCGATAAAGTTCATCCCGCACCCCGTAGTCACCGGATTCACCAGCGGAATCGCGGTGATCATTTTCTCCAGCCAGATAAAGGACCTTCTCGGCCTCAGCATGGGGCCGGTCCCGCCCGGCTTCGTCGAAAAGCTTGCAGCATACGGCCGGGCGACGGCATTGAATCCCTCGGCCATCGCGCTATCAGTGCTGTCGCTGGTAATAATTTTCGGCTGGCCGCGCATCACCCGCCGTATTCCGGGACCGTTCGTGGCGCTCGTCGCGGTAACGGCGCTCGCCCATTTCATGAACCTCGGCGTCGAGACGATCGGCTCGCGGTTCGGTGAAATATCCCCGTCGGTGCCGAAGCCGCACATGCCGGACCTGACGTTCGCCCAGATCGTCTCGCTTGTCGGGCCGGCCTTCACTATCGCGCTGCTCGCATCCATCGAATCACTGCTCTCCGCGGTCGTGGCTGACGGAATGATCGGCGGCCGTCACCGGTCGAACATGGAGCTCATCGCGCAGGGCGTGGCGAACATCGCGTCAGCGTCGGTCGGGGGAATTCCGGCGACCGGGGCGATCGCCCGCACCGCGACCAACGTGAAAAACGGCGGACGCACCCCGGTGGCGGGAATCATCCACGCCGTGACCCTTCTCCTCATCACTTTGATGTTCGGGAAATGGGCGGCCCTCATCCCGATGTCGGTACTGGCCGCAATTCTCGTCGTCGTCGCCTACCATATGAGCGAATGGCGGACGTTCCGCGCGGAGCTGAGCTCGCCGAAGAGCGATGTCGCTGTGCTGCTCACAACCTTCACGCTGACGGTTCTCGTCGATCTCACCGTCGCCATCGAGGTTGGCATGGTGATGGCCGCATTCCTCTTCATCAAGCGAATGGCGCAGGTAACGAACATCAGCGCCGTGACCCGCGAGCTCGAGGACGGTGACGACGACCAGTACCAGGACGAGAACTCAGTGAGCCGGCGCCGCGTGCCGAAAGGCGTCGAGGTCTACGAGATAAACGGCCCGTTCTTCTTCGGCGCCGCGGAGACCTTCAAGGACACGCTGGGCAGGATCGCGAACAAGCCGAAGGTCCTGATCATCCGCATGAGGCACGTGCTGGCGCTCGACTCGACGGGCATGCACGCCCTGAAGGATGTGGTGCACAGGAGCCGGAAGGACGGCACGATCGTTCTGCTATCTGACGTGCACATGCAGCCCCTCGTCGCGCTCACCGGATCGCCGACCCTCGCCGAAATCGGAAATGAGAACCTGTTCGGCAATCTCGATGACGCGCTTAACCGCGCGAGGGTACTCGTGGGTGTTGAGGAGGAGCCACGGCCCCGCGGCTCTACCCCGACTGTCGAGCGGGAAAGGATCGGCTAGCGGTGCCCGAAGACCTTAAGCTGCAGGCGGTGTTGACTCGGGCGCCTTGGGCGCCGCTGCGGGGACGGGGCGCTGCCACTGCGGCCTCGGATGAACCGGCCTGGCCTTGATGGCAAGAACTTCCTCGTAATAAGCCACTATGCGGGCCTGCACCGACTTTTTCGTATCGGATGAGCTCGCCTCGAAAGGGGCATATCGTGTCGTTCCCCCCTCTGAAGCCACGCTGAACCACCACCAGGGCGGCATTCCGGCATGGCTTGGCGTCTCGACCGTGCAGGTGAACCTGCGACCGGAATCCTCGAACTCGAAATTCTTTATCAACATCAACCCTTGAATTCAGATGACTAAATCTAGCCCATGGACCGGGTTTTCGCCTCTGATGATCGGGATCAATTCACTGTTTTCCCTCTGGAAGGCGGATACTTTTCGCCCGTGAACACTGAGAGATTCGACGCTGCCTACTACAGGCGCTTCTACGAGAACAGGCGGACTGCCATCATGACCCCCGAGATGCAGCGCGACGAGGTCGCGTTCGTCATCGCATTCTGCCGGCACATAGGGTTCGAGATAGAGCGCTTCACCGATGCCGGCGCGGGCACCGGCTGGTGGGCGAAGGAGTTCGCCCGGCAGTATCCGGAATGTGAGGAGATCGAGACGCTCGACGCCAGCGAAGCAGCCTGCAAGCTCTATGGGCACAAGCATTTACGGCTCGAGAAGTTGACGGGAAGATCGGCGGATCTCGTCGTCTGCAGGGACGTGCTCAGGTACCTGCCGGATGCCGCCGCGGACGAAGGAATACGCCGCCTGGCCAAAAAATGCCGCGGCGTGCTGTACCTCCAGATCGTCACGAAGGAAGACGAGTTCGACCGGGACGCGAGTGATGCCGAAGGATACTTCCGTCCGACGGCGTGGTACCGCAAACGGCTGAGCGGTTCAGGCTTCAGGGACTGTGGGATGGGATTGTTCGTGTCGAGCAGGCTTGAATTCACGCCATGGACCATCGAGCTCCGATAGCCTAGCGCCTGGCGCCTAGCGCCGGGCGTACGCGGCGAGATTCATCCTCTCCAGCAACGCAGTGAACCGCGGGTTCCCGCGAAGGGGATCGAAGATGGGGTCAGGAATGAGCGAGGCCGTTGTGACCAGGGATATGTCGTGCTCCGCGATTGCCTGCTCGAGGGCAGAAAGGGCGTTCTCCTCCTCCCCGAGTCCCAGGTATGCGATTGCCATGGCCACCCTCGGCACTCTTCGGCCAGGCTGAGCCACCCCCAGCCGCGCGAGGATCGCACGGGCCCTTGCTTCATTTCCGCTTTTCGCGAGAGCGTGCGCGAGATAACCCTGGCGGACTGCCAGCTCCGGTTCCAGCCGGGCCGCCTCCTCGAGCGATTTTACGGCTTCGCGATACTTCCCCGTGACCAGATGGATGTTACCAAGCATCGCGTGGAGAATGCCGAGCGTCGGCGCCAGCTCGATACCCTTCCGGAGCTCCCCCAACGCGGCGTCGTATTGCCCGTTGGCATAAAGAGAGTAGCCAAGCGCAGCCGGATGTACCGGCGCGAGCGGGTCGAGCTCACCCGAGCGGCGGATGTGCGCAATGCTCGAGTCAGTCCGGCCGGTGTGATAGAGAAGCTCTCCGTACCACTGGTGTGCGGTGGCATGACGCGGGTCGGCGTCCAGCGCCTTGCGGTATGCTGCTTCCGCCTCGGCGAATTTCCATTCGTGCACACCGGCAAGGCCCATCGCCAGGTGCGCATCGGCGATGTTCGGATCAAGCTCGAGGGCGCGGTTCGCTGAGGCGATTGCAAGTGCAGACGAATTCGGCGGAGGAGCGTCTGTGTACTCGGGAAGCAGCGCGTATGCGCTGGCGCGTCCCGCGTAGGCTCTCGCGAACGCGGGGTCGACAGCAATCGCCGAGTCGAAGTATGAAACGGCGAGCCGGAGATTTTCTGCCCCGCGCGCATTAAGGTGATGCCGGCCACGTTGATAGGTGTGCCATGCATCGAGACTGCTGGTGCCCCGCGATTCAGAAGAGAGCGTCTCGACTCGCCTGCCAAGCCGGGGCCTCACGGCGGTTGCTATGGCGCGCGCGATTTCGTCCTGGACATCGAAGACGTCTTGAGGATCACGATCGTACGACTCGGACCAGAGCGTGAAACCGTCGGCGACGCTCACGAGCTGTGCGTTGACACGGAGACGATTGCCGGAACGCCTGACACTGCCCTCGATCACCGCCTGGACGTTGAGCTTTTTCCCGATCTCGCTCAGGTCCGCCTGGCTCCCCTTGAAGGAGTAGGAGGAAGTGCGCGATGCAACGCGAAGTCCGGGAAGCCGCGCAAGGGCGCTCGCAAGCTCATCGGTGAGGCCGTCACTGAAGTACTCGTCGTCCTGATTGCCTCCCACATTCTCCAGCGGAAGCACCGCGACGGACGTGAGATTCGCCATCGACGCGCTGGCGCTCGGCGTGCGCGCAGACAACGCATACCACCCGGCGGCGATCAGCACTACGGTGGCCGCCCCGGCGATCATCCCCCGCTGGCGAGGCGTGCTCCTCTGCGCGGGAACGGCGGAAGTGCGTGCAGTCGCACCGGAAATGTTGCCCGTCGCCAGCGAGTCGAAGAGCTGCAGGAGCTCGTTCGCCGACTGCGGCCTGTCTTCAGGCTGCTTCTCGAGGCACTGCATCACCAGCGAAGCCAAAGCCGGTGGAATTTCCTCGCGTTTCTCCCGGACAGGCTCAGGCGGCTGGGTGATGTGCGCTGCAAGCGTCGCCTGCGCGGTCTTCGCCTTGAATGGCGGACTGCCGGTGAGAAGCTCGTAGGCGACGATACCGAACGCGTAGATATCGGCACGGTGGTCGATCGTTGGATCAGCGAGCGCCTGTTCCGGCGCCATGTAGGCCGGGGTGCCGATCGCCATGCCACCGCTCGTGAGCTGTTGCCCGCCATCGGATGTCGCGGACTCAGTCAGCGCTTTTGCGACACCGAAATCGGTGACGAGAGCAAACTCGCCTGCAAGCAGAACGTTGTCAGGCTTGATGTCCCTGTGAACGACTCCCTGCTTGTGCGCGTATGCGAGCGCGGACGCGAGCTGGCGCAGGGTCCGTATAGCGTCATTAAGCGGCAGCGCTCCGTCGCGGGCGATCCTCGTCCGGAGCGACTCCCCGTCGATGAACGGCATCGTGAAGTAGAGGAGCCCGGCAGCATCGCCGGCGAAAAGCAGCGGCACGATATGGGGATGCTGGAGCTTTGCGGCAAGCTGGATCTCGAGCCTGAAGCGCTCGGTTTTGAGCTCGGCCGCAACCTCTGGCGAGAGCACCTTTATCGCGACCATCCGTCCAAGCGAGCGGTCGTGCGCCACGAAGACCCGGCTCATTCCGCCACCGTGGAGCTCGCGGTCGAAAGTGTAAGATTCGCCGAGAGCCCCGCGAAGGGTCGCGATCAGGTCAGACAGGTATTCCTCGCCGGGCGGCGGACGCGACGGAAAACATCCCCATAAGATTGCACGGGGAGCCCAAACGCGGAATGGCTTGTTGCGGCATGCGGGTTACGTACCGGTGCGCCGGAAGACAATTTTCAGCTGATTATCTCACGAGAGGATTGAAAGTATGCCGAAGTTCCTTATCCAGCGGGAAATTCCGGGCGCGGAGAAGTTCACGCCCGAGCAGCTCAACGGGATCGCGAAGAAGTCGAACGGCGTGATAAGCGGGTTGAACCACGAAGGCCGCGACATTCAGTGGGTTCACAGCTTCATCAGCGACAACAGGATCACCTGCGTGTATATCGCGCCTGACGAGGAGACACTTCGCGAGCACGCGATCCGTGGCGAGTTTCCAGCCAACGCGATAACGCAGGTCAGGACGATGATCGATCCCATGACCGGGGAAGATCCCTCCTGAGTGTGAGGGATGCCGGGTGGCAGACGCCACCCGGCATCGCGCGCTAATTGACCTCGATTCCTCCCACCTCGCAGCAACCGCCGGAGCAACTGACCCAGAGTCCCCGCGTCTGAAAGACGGCTGCGGAAGTCGCTGACGCGAGAATGAACATTGGCCCGGGGGCGGCACCGGTTTGCTGCGGGGGGCCGGCTGGCGGCGGACAGTCCGGCACCTTTAGCCTGGCAGACGGTACCGAATGCCCGTC
>JBPPMU010000049.1:0-2213 GCA_051306215.1 Gemmatimonadaceae bacterium
ACGTACTTGCGGCCCGAACATCCGGGGCGAATTATCCTCCATCCCCCTCTCTAAGATTCACACGTCTCAACCCGCCTATGCCGCAACCTGAAGTCCGGCACCTCGTCAGTGTGTGGAATCCGTCGTACGGCACTGACGTGATGGAGTCGCACATCAAGCTGCTGAACGGATATGCCCAGCAGTTCCGGCGCATGGTGAAGCATGCGCGAGTGCGGGTTCAATAGATGAGTGATATCCCAAGCGATGCCGTTGACCTCCTCATTCCTGTCGTCTACGAACGGTTGCGGGCTCTGGCCCATCAGCGACTCGCCGCAGCGCCCGGGGAACACTCGCTCAATACCACGGGCCTGGTTCACGAGGCTTACCTGCGCTTCGTGGAGTCGTCAGCTGCCAACTTCGAAAGCCGCGAGCATTTTCTCGCGATAGCCGCGCGGGTGATGCGGAACGTGCTCGTCGATCACGCGCGCGCGCGCCTTGCCGCCAAACGCGGCGGAGGGGCGGCGCTTCTCGAATTGAATGAGGAAGCGTGGGTCACTGGCGTCGATCTCGATCGCGTGGAAGATCTGGACGAAGCGCTGAAACGGCTCGAGCAACTCGATGAGCGCCAGGCCCGAATGATCGAGCAGCGGTACTTTGGCGGTCTGTCGCTCGAGGAGATCGCGAAGGGAATGGACCTGTCCCTGGCCACGGTGAAGCGCGATCTTCGATCCGCACGGGCCTGGCTGGCCATCGAGCTCGGCGAGAAGGACCGTGAGTGATGATCGCAGGTTGTGGCAGCAGGCTCGCCTGCTATTCGATGAACTCATCGAGCTCGACGATGCTGCCCGCGGACCGCGGCTGGAAGCACTAGGCGCGGAAGACCCGGTCCTGCGCAAGGCAGTGGAGCGGTTGTTATTGGCCGACCCTGGCTCCGAAGCCGCAATGAGCGACTACCTGTTCGGCTCACCGAACAGCGGACGACAAACGGCCACCGGCTCGCGTGACCCCCTCGGCGTGATAGGCGAGACCGTCTCCCATTTCCGTATCGTGGACTACCTGGCAGCCGGAGGGATGGGCGTCGTCTACACAGCCGAGGACCTCCAGCTCCGTCGCGCCGTCGCGCTGAAGTTCCCTTTGCCGTATCAGCACATCGACAGTACGGTAAAGGAGCGGTTCATAAACGAGGCGCGCTCCGCAGCCGCACTAGACCACCCGAATCTCTGCACTGTATACGAAATCGGGGAGAGCGAGCACGGAGTGTTCCTCGCAATGCCGTTATATCCGGGCGAGACTCTCAGGGATCACCTGGCTCGCCAGGGCACACTGCCGGCGGCTGAAGCGCTCGACATAATCACGCAGATAACGATGGGCCTGTCATCCGCGCACGCGGCGGGCATCGTTCACCGCGACCTCAAACCCGGCAACATCATGCTGCTGCCCGGGTGCAAGGTAAAGGTTCTCGACTTCGGCATCGCCAAGATTCAGGACGTCAGCCTGACAAGGTCACGCTCGACCCTCGGCACACTCAGATATGTTGCGCCGGAGCAGATTCGCAGCGGGCCGGTGGATGCACGGACCGACTTGTGGGCGATCGGCGTGATGTTATACGAGATGCTCACCGGCATGCTCCCGTTTCGCGGCGAGCACGAGGTGTCGGTCCTGCACGGGATTCTTCACGAGGAGCCGACACTCCCTTCGGAGTTGAATAAAAGCCTTTCGGCGCCGTTCGATGATCTGATTGGTGCGCTTCTCCAGAAAGATCCAGCAGATCGCTACCAGTCTGCCGAAGCACTGCTCGCTGACACGGCGGCGCTGCAGCGGGGTACGGCGCTCGCCCATCGAACTCCGTTCTGGATCCGCACCGCAGGGCGGCGCCGTGCACGAAGGGCCATTCTCCCGGCCGCTGCGTTCGCCGCGCTCACCGTGATCGGCGCGGTGAGCTGGAGTGCGTACCGTGGCGGCGGAACCGTAGAATCGGGTGCGGCGGTAAACCAGCAAGGCGTTCCCGCGATCAGGTTCACCGGGAATACGGCGGTCATCAGCAGCTCCGCCGAACTGGTCGCCGCGCTCGTTCCAGCAAATACCGGCCGCCACTTCCGCATCCGCGCAGGCACGTACGACCTCGTGCAGCCGCTGACCGTCCCCGATGGCGTCACTATCGAGGGCGAAGGTGTCATGCGCTTCGATCCTGGTGGACACCCCATCGGTTTTATGGATGGTCGTCGCACGACCTT
>JBPPMU010000050.1:0-2199 GCA_051306215.1 Gemmatimonadaceae bacterium
TAGCCGCCTGGGATGTCGACGGCTGGGGGGCCACGATGACGGCCGCGAGCATCACGACGGCCAGGGCCCTGAGTTTGCGATACTGCATCTTGTCGGGTTGAAGCGTTCAGTGCGCCGCGGCGCATTCTCTAAATACACCACTGAACGCGAAATTCACACCAGATTCTGCCGCATCGGTCGTTGGCTAGGCAAATTCGGCCGGGATTGGTAACTTCACGCTACTGACCGCACTCGAGAGGAAGACCGATGGCTGAACGGCATAATACAGTCCGTGAGGGAATCATCGCTGGATTCATCGGCGCGACAGTCATCGCCCTCTGGTTTGCAGTAATAGACATAACCTCGGCCGGCGCTTTCCACACTCCCGCGACGCTCGGGGCGGGGTTGCTCAGCATACTGGGCAGGCCCGCAATGATGCCGGATACGACGATGACGAACGTCATCGTCTACACGATCTTCCACTACGCCGCGTTCGCTCTTGTGGGCGTGATCATCGCGGGCATCGTGCACCAGTCGGTGCGAACCCCCGCGATTCTCGCCGGATTCCTCATCGCGTTCGTGGCCTTCGAGCTTGGCGCGATCGGGCTCACCACCCTGCTGGCTGAGTCGAGCCTCGGCACGCTTGCCTGGTATCAGATCTTCATAGCGAACTTGCTGGCGACGGCGGCGATGTTCTTCTACATGTGGCGCAGGCACCCGAACCTGAGGCGCGACATGGACAGGGCGCTCGGCGGGACTGACGATCATCAGGCCAGAAAGGCCGATGAGCCGATGACGCGTACCTAGGCGGCACTCCGCTTCCAGTCGACCTGCGCGGAGGCTGTGTCGTCCCCCCCGCGCGCCGCCCATTTGAAGAACACGACAGTCATGATGATCATGAAGATCACGCCGCCAGGCACCCACATGATCAGTCCGCCGAGCATCTGATCCTCCATCGGCGAGAGATTCATGATCCTTGGCGCTGAGGCGTAGTACGGGTACAGGATCGTGTCCGCCATCACGATGTAAACTGCGATGACTGACATCGGGATGATCATCAGGAAGCTGTACAGCATCTGTCCCGGGTAGGGGAGGCGTGGAAGCTCCGGGAGCTGACTGGCAAGCGGCCACCACATCAGCACTGCGGCGGCCATGAACATCAGGTGCTCGAGAATGTGGATGTCATGGCTTTCCATCGCCGCATTGTAGAGCGCGGGCACGTGCCACCCCGCGATCACCACGTTGAAGATCAGGAAGCAGGCAAGCGGCCGCGTGATTCGGGTCGCAATGGCCCGGATCGCCCCGAAACGCAGAAGCGGCCGCAGCATCCATCCCGGAACACCGGCGAGCAGCAGGGGCGGCATGAGCATGGTGAGCAGGAGATGCTGCACCATGTGTCCGCTGAAGAGATAGTTGTCGCTGAGGTCGTGAATCGGGCCGTTGAGGGAGCCAAATATCACGAAGAGCGCGGAGAAAAACGAAAGCTTTCTCCAGCCGCTCACCTGCTCTCCCGGCTTGCCCGCCTCTGCCCTGATGAGGTAGATGGCAGCGAGCACGAGCAAGCCGACGACGGTGCTCGGGTGAAGCGACCACTTCAGCCAGCTGAACTGGGTGAAGGGATGGAGCATTGCGAAGAACATTTATCCCTCTATACCCGACTCTTGGTCCGCAGTCCGCAGTGTCAGCCCGGACCGAACCTCGCCACGAGCTGGCCGAACAGGAAGAGCAGCGCAACCCCTGTCAGCGCCGCAATCAGGAGTGGTCCGGTAAAGAGCGCGCGGAACAGCTTATGGTCGTACTTGAGATGCATGTAGAACATCACTACGATCGCGAACTTCAGGCCCGAGAGAATCAGCAGCATCGGGACGAAGATCCGCGACGCGACGAGCGACGGGATGTAGTAGGCCCAGACTTCCCAGATCGTGATGACGGTGAGTATTACCGCGACCTTCCAGTATGTGGACCAGCCGGGGTGATGCTGGTCCTCACCGCCCGCGTGCCCGTCAGCAGCCGTCGGTTCCGTGTGAGCTGGATCGTGTGCCATGACTCTAGCCTACTGAATGAGGTAAACGACGGTGAAGATCACGATCCACACGACGTCGACGAAGTGCCAGTACAGTGCCGCGATGTCAACGGTCAGCGCGTCAGCCGGGCCGAGTCCGCAGCGGTAGTCGATCGCGAGCAGCGTGAGCAGCCAGATCACGCCGGCGGTCACGTGCG
>JBPPMU010000051.1:0-2005 GCA_051306215.1 Gemmatimonadaceae bacterium
TCGCGTACGAGGCAGTGAACCAGCCGGACCTGACAACGGCTTCTGACGAGCCGATCGCCGGCCAGTACATCACGACGAACAGTGATGCGGCCGCCCTGAGCTACTACCTCTCAAACTAAAGCGAGCAACTGAATGCAGCGCTCTAAGAGCTACGCATTGATCTTTCTGGCCGTCGCATTTCTCGCGGGAGGCGCACTCGGCTTCACTGCCGACCGCTACATGCTGCGCGGAAACCACGAGCGGGGTGGCCGGCCTTCACTGGACCGCATGGCGAAGGAGCTTAACCTCACCCCCGAGCAGAGGGCGACGTTCGATTCGATAACCACGTACCGGCGCGCCCAGATGCGCCAGCTGTGGGCCCCGATCCGGCCGCAGATGGACTCGATCCAGAAACTGGCAAGGGCAGTTGGCGACAGCACTCACGAGCAACTCAAGCGCGCCCTCACTCCCGAGCAGGCCGCAAAGCTCGACGAAATGCGGGAGAAAGGACGCAAGCGCGCCGAGGCACGGGCGCGATCAGACAGCAACAGGAAAAAACAGAAAGACGTGAAATGATGAGACTTGCCGCGGCGATCGCCGCTTTTCTCCTGGCTCCGGCGACAGCCGCCGCTCAGGCTACAGACACGGCTGCCACGCCGATTCCCCTGGACGAAGCCATCCGGCTCGCGCAGCAGAATGCGCCGGCAGCCGTCCAGGCGCGTGGCTCCATCGCAACTTCTCAAGCCGCGGTAAAGCAGTCGTACGCCGCCTTCCTGCCCAGCCTTTCGCTTTCGGCAGGCAGGAACAATCAGAACGGGGAGCGATTCGACACGCAGGGTAATCTCGTCCCGTTCACCGGACAGCCAACGAGTTATTCAACCGGTATGTCGAGCAGCCTTCAGCTGTTCGACGGCGGTCGGCGCTACTTTGACATCAAGCGGACAAAGGCAGAGGTGGACGCGGCAGCTGCGAATGAGACATCGTCGCGGTATGACATCGCGCTCCAGGTCAAGCAGCAGTACTACAACATCCTCGCCGCGCGCGAGTCTCAGAGTGCGGCTGATGCGCAGATACAGCAGACCGAGCAGCAGCTTCGCGCCGCGTCGCTCCGCCTCCGGGCAGGCGCCGCAACCGTCTCCGACTCGCTGAGGTCGGTAGTCCTGCTCGGCAACGCCAGGCTCGCGCGGCTCACGGCCCAGAACAATCTCCAGATCGCAAACGCTACGCTGACGCGACTCGTTGCATCACCAACTCCGGTGACAGCGGTGGCATCAGATACTGTCGACCAGCGCCCCCCGTTGCCCACTCTCGCCGAGCTCGACATGCTGATGGAGAACGTGCCAGTCATCGAGCGGGCGAATGCCGAGCTCACTGCCGCAAACGCCTCTGTTCGTGCGGCGAAGAGCTCGTTCCTCCCCACCGTGAACATGAGCTTCAGCCGGGGAGGCAGCGGCCTGGACCCGCGCTTCGGCCTCGGTGACAGGCGATACGCCTACAGCCAGAGCCTCAACTTCAGCCTCAACTTCCCGCTGTTCAACAATCTCAACCGCGAAGTCGCGGTCGCTCGCGCGATCGTGGCCGAGGATGTCGCCGAGGCGTCGGTACGGGACGCGAGGTATCTCGCTCGCCAGACGCTCGTGCAGTCACTCGGCCAGATGCGGATCGCGAGTGAGCAGGTCGATATCCAGATGCAGTCGGTGAGAGCGGCGGAAGAGGATCTTCGCGTGCAGCAGCGGCGTTACGAGCTCGGCGCGACGACTCTTCTCGACCTTCTCACATCGCAGACACAACTCGACAACGCCCGCACATCACTGATCAGGGCGCGATACGATTACCGCGTGGCAAGGGCGCAGCTCGAAGCGCTCATCGGCCGCGATCTTTAGGAGATGAACTTGACAAGAAAGACTGCCTTCGTAATCGCCGCATTGTCACTGGCGGCATGCTCGAAGGAAAACAAGAACCAGCTGACAATACCCGTTGTCGCGGTCGACCGGCAGACAATCGTCGTCGATGCGCAGGCAACAGG
>JBPPMU010000052.1:0-3660 GCA_051306215.1 Gemmatimonadaceae bacterium
TCTACGCCAAGCGTGGTTACACCGAGGCCGGGCGCGTGGCGGATTTCTACGCCTGGTCGGACGACAGGATCATCTACACGAAGCGTCTCCAGCCGGCGGCTGCCGGCGTCCAACGCAGCACCCAAGAGCACGAGGGAGTAAACCGCGCATGAGCGAGTGGCAAAAGACACTCAGGGACCAGAGCATCGCCACGTTGGAGAAGTTGGCGGAGAAGTTCGGTCCCGAGAACATAGATGTGGAGGCGTTGCGCCCCGCGTTCGACAACTTCCAGATGCGGCTCACGCCCGCGGCGCTGGACGCGATCAAGGAAGTCGGCGATCCGATGTGGCAGCAGTACATCCCGACGGTGGCGGAGCTGGAGGTCGTGGACGGCGTGATCGATTCACTGGACGAGGATGGCGACTCGCCGGTGCCGAACATCACGCACCGGTATCCGGATCGCGCGCTGTTCCTGGTGAGCCCCGTGTGCGCGACGTACTGCCGGTTTTGCACGCGGCGCCGGAAGGTGGGTGATCCTGAAAAGATTTCCTTGAAGGAGTACGAGTCCGCCTTCCAGTATCTCGCCGCGCACCCCGAGATCCGCGACGTGATTCTGTCGGGGGGCGACCCTATGATGCTGAGCGATTCGCGGCTGGAGTACATCTTCCAGCGGCTGCGCGCGATCCCGCACATCGAGATCATCCGGCTCGGCAGCCGGATTACGAGCCACCTGCCCGAGCGGATCACGCCCGAGTTCTGCGAGATGGTGCAGAAGTACCATCCCGTGTTCATGAACACGCACTTCAATCATCCGGACGAGCTGACGCCGGCCGCGGTGGCCGCGCTGGACAGGCTGTCCAAGGCCGGGATCTCGCTGGGTTGTCAGACTGTGCTGCTGCGCGGCGTGAACGACGATCCCAAGGTGATGATGAAGCTGATGCACGAGCTGCTGAAGGCGCGCGTGCGGCCGTACTACATATATATGGCCGACCAGGTCGCCGGCGGCGAGCACTTCCGGACGACCGTGCAGAAGGGATTGGAGATCAACCAGGCGCTGCGCGGGTGGACGAGCGGGCTGGCCGTTCCGCAGTTCGTGATCGACGCGCCGGGCGGCGGGGGCAAGGTGCCGCTGCTTCCGGAGTACGTCGAGGAGATCAATGACGACGAGGTGATCTTCCGGAACTTCCAGGGTCAGCGGTTCACGTACAAGCAGCCCAAGCGCTACGACGGCAGCGAGACGCCGGATATCGTGCCCATCGAGATCGCGGCGAAGAAGCAGCGGACGGCGGCGAAGAAGGCGAGCCGGCCGAGGCGGAGGAAGGCGTCGGGGGAGTAGCCGGTTACCGGCCTCAGACCATCGCTAGAATTGCGGCCGCCCGAAAGGGCGGCCGTTTTGTTCGTACCTATCTCTCGACCGGGTTAACCAACCGGCCCCCTGTTGCGTGGTATGGTATTGTTTACTATACTTTGTAAGTGAGCAAGACCACCTATTACGAGTTCATTCTGACCGAGTCTTACGCAGCCGCGGCCAGAGGCATCATCGATGACAGTCTACAGCAGGCTATTGAGCAGGCGATTATGCGCAACCCGATGGGCGGTGATGTAGGGTTTTAAAGGGAGAATGATGAAGAACATCCAGAAGAAGGAGGGTCGGAAGCCCCGGCAAACTTTCGGCGAGCGGCTCATCCGGGCGATGGGTGAGGTGGTCGCTATCGAGCGCGGCGATAAAAAGCCGGCCGCGGTGCGGAGGTACGCCGTGACCGCTCGAGAGGTCGAGGCGGAACCGGCGCCGGAGCTCGATGCTGCGGATGTCAGGAAGATCCGACGGGACCTCGAAATCTCGCAGCCTGTTTTTGCTGCGGCGCTCAACGTGAGTCCGGAAACGGTTAAAGCCTGGGAGCAAGGCAAGGCGCCGCCGGGAGGAGCAGCTGCCCGCCTGCTTCAGATCGTCCAACTTCGCCCCGATATCATCCGCGCAACGATCCTCCCCCGAAAGCAGGTCGCTACCGTTCGGGAAGCGCAGATGTCGCACGCGGCGTACGTGGCGGGACGCAGCCGGCTCTATCCGAAAGTGCCGACGGCTGCAGCGAAGGCTGGACGTCCCGCTCGCCGGGGCGGACGCGTGGCCAAGCGTTGAATTGGCCGCCCGACTACGGCCGACCTTGACAGTATGTACGACGTACATACATTAGCGTAATGGACGCCCCGCGCTTCGAATGGGACCCTGCTAAAGCGGCGGCCAACCTCAAGAAGCACGGCGTTGGCTTCGGGGAAGCTCAAACAGTTTTCGAAGACGAAGGAGCTCTCCTCATGGCTGATCCCGACCATTCCGACGAGGAGGAACGCTTTGTTCTACTCGGCTTGAGCTCGTCCCTTCGCGTTCTCGTCGTCGTGCATTGCGAACGTGAGCGTGGGAGCATCATCCGCATTATTTCAGCTCGCAAAGCAGATCGCCAGGAGCGGGCCCAGTATGTACCGAGGAGATCACTATGAGAAAGCACTACGACTTTTCCTCCGCTCGAAAAAACCCGTACGCAAAGCGGCTGAAGCGCCCCGTAACGATTCGCTTGGACGACTCGACGGTCGCGTATTTCAAGAAGCTGGCAGAAGAGACTGAACTTCCTTACCAAAGCCTCATCAATCTCTACCTCAGGGATTGCGCGGCGACCGGACGTCGTTTGGCGCTGACATGGGCACCCCGCCGTGCGGGTGCCGCCTAGCCTTGTTCGATGACAATGCGTATCCCTACCAATCGGCCACCGATTACTCCGGGCGAGATACTGGAGGAGGAGTTCTTGAGGCCGCTCGAGATCTCCCAGAGCGAGCTGGCGCGACAGCTGGGCATCTCCTTCCCGCGGGTCAATGAGGTGATCAAAGGCAAGCGCCCTATCACGACGGATACGGCCCTCAGGCTGGGACGGTTCTTCGGCACTACACCGGATTTCTGGCTGAACCTGCAACACGCCTGCGACCTTTATGAGCTACACCACTCGAAGAGGGCGCGCGAAGTGAGGAAGGAAGTCAGACCCCTACCAGCGCTGGCGCGTGCCGGATAGCACGCAGGGCGACTGTCCAAGCGTTGAAACGATGGTTCGTACGTATTAGGAGCTCACTTCGTGACTGCTTACCCGGGAGCGGCAATATGACGTTTCAGGAACTCGATACCGTCGTGCTCGAGAGAGACCTGCCGGCGCATGACCTTCGCCGCGGCGACCTCGGCGCAATCGTACATCGGCATGGGCCGGACGCCTTTGAAGTGGAATTCGTACGTGCTTCGGGAAAGACGCAGGCCGTGATTTCCGTGGCTGCCGCGGATATCCGACGGGCTCGAACCGTCTCATAGACCTGTGCCCCGAGACTGACTCCGGCCGCGGTACGGAGGTACGCCGTGACCGCTCGGGAAGTCGACATCAGAAAGTGACTGCTTGACGAGCCGGGTATTTCGCGATAGTCTTACCAGTAAGACTATCAAGAGGTTGTCATGAATACCGCTGCCACGACCACGCTGTCCTCGAAAGGGCAAGTGGTCATCCCCGAAGAGATCCGAGAACGCCTGGGTCTAAAAGCTGGCGCGCAGTTCGTCGTAGTGGCGGATCGCGACGTCGTGATCTTCAAGGTCCTTGACCCACCGGCGCTCAGTGAGTTTGCGCCCTTGGTGGCGCGAGCGCGCCAAGCCGCCAA
>JBPPMU010000053.1:0-18178 GCA_051306215.1 Gemmatimonadaceae bacterium
CCCAGGGTTATCATCGCGGTGTGCCCGGCGGGATGGTTCCAGAACAGACGCGGCCGAGCGACGAGCCGCCGATAGCTGGGAATGTCTATCCATCCGTCGTCGTCTCGATCGACCGGGGCCTGCCGGTGAGCCCCGAGCAGTGCCGTGTATCCCCAGTGCGGTGCAAGTGTCGAGGAGGCGAAGCCAACCAGGTCGGAACCGCCAAGCGTTGTCTGGTTCGCAAGCAAATCAAGTTGTGCGTCAGATGCGGGTCGCCTCGATACAAGGTTAATGACGCCGCCGAGTGCGCTTCCGCCGTAAAGTGCCGAGGCGACTCCCTTGATTATTTCTACTCCGCCCAGGTCCATCGGAGGCACCTGGAGCAAGCCAAGTCCTCCCGTTTGCCCACCGTAAAGCGGCAAGCCGTCGGAAAGCAGCTGCGTGTAGCGACCACGAAGTCCTTGAACTCGAACGCTGGCTCCTCCGAGCGAAGGCGATGTTGTCTGCACGCGGAGCCCGGATGACTCGTTAAGCATCATCGTGATGTCGCCGGGAGTCATCAACAGTTTCTCTTCGACTTCCTCGCGTCCCAGGACTTCGACGCGAAGCGGGTCGTCTTCTATTCTACGTTCCGAACGCGTAGCAGAGATCACCATTGACGCAATCTCCTGAGCTTCAAGATCGATGGTGACGATCGTATCAAGCCCTGCGGTGATGCTGACCGCAATCGAATCGGGCCGAAGTCCCAGGCCCATTGCGGTAATCACGTGTGGGCCAACCGCAAGCGTGAGCGCTGCCTTGCCGAGCGAGTCGGTTCGCACCCGCAATAATCCACTCTGCACCACAGCCATGCTTTGAGGCGTCGAATCATTGAGCACGACAATCGTGACGCGGCCGCTATCAGCCACTGGCACTTGCTGTGGCAAGACTTCCTGCGGCTGGGCTTCCGAAGCGCAAACCGAAAAAGCTGCAAGAAGATGCAGACGAATGGCAAAAATCCTTCGGGTCGTAATCGTCACGAGGCAGCTAATTAAGTGTGGTGATCATCCCTGCGTTGCGTTGTTCGCGAAGCGCCGACCGGGTGATTCGCAGCCCTCCCCATACTCCGAGGAGTCCGAGGCCGGTGGCAACGAGGGCATCAGGCCAAGCCGAGACCATGGTGAATACCCCGGTCGCGGCGATGATCACAGCGACATTCCCGATCACATCGTTGCGAGTGCAAATCCAGACCGCACGGCGGTTCGCGTCGCCTTGCCGGAACGGCATGAGCAAGCGAAGCACGAAGAAGTTCGCGGCTACGGCGAGAAATCCTACAGCCCCCATCACCTCCGCTTGCGGCATGTTTCCGTTATAGAGCCGCCAGCCTGTGATAAGCAGGACCCAGAGCCCGAGACCCGCGAGTGAGAGGCCTTTGAGCAGAGCCGCTCTCGAGCGCCACGCAAGGCCTGCTGTCACTACGAGGAGGCTGATCCCGTAGTTTGCAGCATCCGCAAGGAAATCGAGTGAATCGGCTTGAAGCGACGAAGACTGCGCGCGTCCACCAGCAGCAAGCTCGACCACGAACATCGACGCGTTGATGATCAGGGCGACCCACAATACTCGACGCTCGGCGGTGAAGCCCGGATCGTCGGCTGCAGGATGCTCAGGGGTGCAACAGCTATCGGAAATCACTGGGTCGCTGAGGCTATGTAAAATGTGACTCTTCAGTGTATCCTACTGCCTGTAGCGGCTACAGGGTCAACCGGGAACCGAGTGGTGATCATGAAAAGCGAACGACAAAATCCTTCAGCGTTCTCGATTGGCGCACTGGCTGCCGAAACCGGGACGCCAATCGAGACTATCCGTTACTACGAGCGCGCGGGAGTTCTTCCGCGCGCACGGCGCAGCTCCGGCGGTTATCGTCTCTACAATGCAGGTGACGCACAGCGCCTGCGGTTCATCAGACGCGCAAGGGAACTTGGTTTTTCTTTGCAGCAAGCGCGCGAACTTGCCGAACTCTCGCGGGACCCGACGCAGCGTTGCGATGGAATCTGCCGCATCGCCGCCGCGCACCTGGTCGAGGTCGAAGACAAGATTCGGCAGCTGGCGGAAATCCGCCGCGAGCTCAGCAAGCTCGCGAAATGTGAGGGTGGGCGGGTCTCAGCCTGCCGCATTGTCGACGCTCTGGAGACCCGCAGCTCCTAGTGCCGTCGTTTTTGGGCCAGAGGGACCAGCATGGTTAACGGTCGGCTTCGGCATCGTTCAAGCTGGCACGAGGGAGATGCATCGTGAATGTGGTTCCGTCAGCTTCGCTGGACTCGACACCAATCGTCCCGCCGTGCGCTGTAACGATGCGCTCGGCAATGTAAAGCCCGAGTCCGAGGTTCCCGTATGCGCCTGAAGTGCTCGCGTTGGCTTCCCTGCTCTTCATGGGGCTGAATATCCCGGCAAGGTGCTCCGCTGAAATCGGAACTCCGCTGTTGTGCACAGTGATCGTTGCCTCCCTCTCATCGCCCGCGACCTCAACGGTCACAAGCGTTCCGGCCGAGCCATGCTCGAGCGCATTGCCCACCAGGTTCGTCAAAGCCTGGCTGATGCGGGAGCAGTCCCAGCTCCCGCTCTGTTCGCCGCGAGTTTCGACCTTTATGGTCCGGTCGGGGTGGGCCGCGGCAATTTCGGCTACGACATCATTTACGACCTTGTCCAGGCTCATTGTTTCGCGCACGATGGGAATTCCTCCGCCCAGTCGACTGCGCGTGAAATCAAGGAGGTCACCGATCATCCTTTCCATTCGGCCCGAGCTGTTGGCAATCCGTGACGCGAGCGTCAAGTGCGGCTCGGCAAGCTCCTTTGTCTCGAGCATGAACTCGGCGGACATCATGATGGCGCTGAGCGGTGAACGCAGGTCATGGCCCAGCATCGCGAGAAACATTTCCTTTGATTTGTCGAGATCCTGCGTGTACCGCGACACGGATTCTGCCAGCGACTGATCGATCGCTTCGTTGAACCGCGTAAGATCGTCGATGTCAGAAGGAGCTATGGCGCCACCCTGCGATTTGACCCATAGCCGGATGACGCTTGCTCGAAGAGCCCTGAACTCGGCGACCATCTGCTCGACCGAGAATCCGCTTTCCGCACGTCCTGCTCCATGCTCTTCAGCAGCAGTGTCGGACGCGTCATCTGAAGCTGGTGCGTTGCCCTTCGACTTGTCGTCCTGTTCCGTCTTGTTCTGCGGAGTCTCCAGATCTTCTACAATTGCGGCCAGCATTTCTCCGGCATGGTCGCGAAGCGCGGTGATGTCCATTCCACCGCTGGCCGGGGAGCATGTGCGTGCGAATGCCTCCCATTCCTCGAGGATTGGCTGTCGATTCGCAAGGATGAACTCTGATAGACGCATTGCGGTGCCCGGATGATTGAATACCACTAAATACCAGCTGATCAGGCAAATTACAGACCCGCGATCCCCCCGGGCATAGCGCCCCGAAGGCCATGGCTGTCCGCCTCAACCAAGAGTAATTTCCACTTCCATAGTCGATCTGGAGGCGGAAATGGCAGGCAGCTCGCCGCAGCAACCGAACCCGACGAACGGCATCCAGGACAAACCGTCAGCGGACAGCATCGATCAGGTCCGCGACCTCCTGTTTGGCGCGCAGATGCGCGCAGTCGATGCGAGAATCCAGGCGCTCGAGGAGCGGATGCTGCAGGAAACCGCAGCGATCCGCGCGATGCTCCAGGATTCAGTCAAAGGGCTCGACTCCCGGCTTTCGACCGAGTTGTCATCGGTCACGACGCGGCTTCAGGGTGACAAGATGGACCGTTCAGCACTTGCAGCCGGGCTCACCGACCTCGCGGGCAGGATCGCCGGACCACAGGCCAGCTCCGGCAAGCAGGAATCTGACCTGAAGCGCTGAGGCACCCGTGTCTCCCGAGCGTGCACACGGTGCCGGCAATGGAGTCGATTCAGCCGCGGAGTACGAAAAGCTCCGCTCGCTTCTCGTCGGCCCGGAGCAGTCCCGGCTCGACGAAATGTCGGACGAGCTTCGCCAACGCGCCGTACGCGTCGAAGACCTGGCCGAGAAGCTACCCGAAGCGCTTGCGTTGCGCGGGAGCCGCGACGACCAGATCGGACGCGCGCTCAGCCCGACGATCGATACGGCGCTCCGCGAGTCGATAAGGCGCGACCCGCGCGAGATGGCGACCGCCATCTTTCCGATTCTCGGCCCGGCGATAAGGAAATCAATAGCTGAGGCGATGTCGGGGCTCGTGCGCTCGATCAATAGCGCTGTAGAGGAGAGTCTCTCGCTGCGGGGCATGAAGTGGCGGGTAGAAGCCTGGCGATCGGGCGTTCCATATCCGCAGGTCGTGCTCAAGCACGCTCTCGTTTATCGCGTCGAGCAGGTTTTCCTCGTGCATGCCGACACCGGCCTCCTGCTCGAGCACGTTTCAGCGCCTCACCTCGATGTCCCCGAAGCAGAGCTCGTGTCGAGCATGCTGTCGGCGATCCAGGATTTCGTGAAGGACTCGTTCCGCCCGGGTGAAGGCGCGACTCTTCGGGAATTCAGCGTCGGTGAGCATACAGTGCATGTCGAAGCAGGACCTCGCGCCCTCCTCGCGATCGTCGTCCGCGGCGAAGCCCCCGACAGCGTGAGGCTTCGCCAGCAGGACACGCTCGAGACGATCCACCTCGAGTTCGCAAGCCAGCTTGCTGGCTTCACCGGCGACTCGACGAGCTTCATGAGGGCGAGGCCCTTGCTCGAGGATTGCCTCGAGACCGTTCTGACTACGACGAATACCGGTGATCGCGGGAGATACGTCTGGATGCGGTGGGCGATCCCGGCCCTGCTGGTGACGTTGGCGCTCGGTGCGATGTTCGTGAGATCAAGAATGAGATGGAATCGGGCCGTCGAGATATTGCGCGCCGAGCCGGGGCTTGTTGTAGTCGATTCCGATCGCGGGTGGACGAGCTGGCAGATTTCCGGACTGAAGGATCCGGAAGCACGCGATCCGGCCGCTGTTCTCTCCGGCGCGGGCCTCGCTCCGCGCGCGCTGACCGGCGAATGGGAAGGCTACCTGTCGCTCGACCCCCGCATGGTCGAAGCACGGTCCAGGAAGTCACTCGACTCCGTGGGGACGCTCATCGAGAGGGATCGTATTCTGTTCGATGCGGGATCGGCGGAGCTGACGCCTGCAGCTACCGCCCGCCTCGCGGCTTCGGCAGCGTTGATAAAACAGCTCGACCAGCTTGCCGCATCACTTGGAACCGACGTGCGCCTGAACCTGACCGGGAGGACGGATTTCTCCGGCGCCGATGCCACGAATGCGACGCTCGCCACGCGCCGCGTGGAGGCGGTGGCGGATTTCCTCGACGCGTCGGGCATTGCGCGCGAGCGGCTGCGTTACGACCCCGTCGCCACTTCGCGGCCGCTGACCGCGTCTGACGCCACCGAGCAGGCGAGGATAAATCGCAGCGTGTCTTTCAGCATCGCCCACGGCGCTGCATCTTCTCCTCCCGGGGGAGCGCGATGATCCAGAAGAAAGTCTGCATGGTCGGCGTGTTCGGCACGGGCAAGACTTGCCTCGTTCAGCAGTATGTCCACTCGATCTTCGCCGCGAAGTATCACACGACGGTAGGCGTGAAGATCGACCGGAAGGACGTAAAGTCGGGGAATCACGACGTCAGGTTGATGCTGTGGGATCTCGAGGGACGCGACGCAACGCGCGGCGTGAATTCGAGCTACGTGCGCGGTGCGCACGGCGTCCTTTACGTCGCCGATGGAACGCGGCGCGAAACTGTCGACCAGCTCTTCGACATCCGCAGCCATGTTGTCGACGCGATCGGTGACGTGCCGTCGGTGATAGCGCTCAACAAGGTCGACCTCACCGATCAATGGAAGTTGTCCGCTGCCGACGAAACGGACCTTTCCGCGAAGGGCGTCCACATGATACGCACCAGCGCAAAGACCGGCGAAGGCGTCGAGCAGGCGTTTCAGTGGCTCACCGACTCGGCGCTTGCCGCCGACGGGTCAACAGAATGACCGCCGCCATCGACGCCTTCGGGCTCACCGACACCGGCAAAGTCAGGGATGCAAACCAGGACAACTTCCTGATAGTCGAGATCCGCAAGTCAGTCGAAGTTCGACACTCGAGTCTGGCAAACGAGCTTTACGCCGACCGTTTTGGCGAGTCAGGCGGATATCTCTTTGTCGTAGCCGATGGAGTGGGCGGCGGACCGGAGGGCGATCGCGCAAGCGGCGACACGATCAAGGCGCTGCTCGATTATGTGGGCGAAACCGTCGGCTGCTTCCACGCCGCCACAGCGTCGAAGGAGCACGAGCTCTTCGAGCGCCTCGAGGAAACCGTTCGCAAGGTTCACGAAAACCTCATCGAGACTCACGGTGGCGGCCAGGGCCCGGCGACGACCCTCACGATGGCACTCCTGATCTGGCCACGGGCATACGTGGTCCACGTCGGTGACAGCAGGGCGTATGTAAGGCGCGGTGGGAAAATGCAGCAGCTCACGCGCGACCAGACCTTCGGTGAGTACATGGTCACCCTCGGGGCCTGGACCGAAGAGCAGGCGGCTGTTTCGCTTCCCGGCGCGACGCTCACGAGCGCGGTAGGCGGCTCGCAGTTCGAGCCGGTCGTCGGGCTCATCGACTTCGAAGAAGGCGACAGCATGCTTCTCTGCACCGATGGGCTCACGAAACACGTCACCGACGACCGGATTGCCGAGGTGCTTGGTGAGTCGATCGACGCTCGGGCGATGACACGAACGCTGGTCGACGAAGCTCTTGCCGGCGGGGGAACCGACAACGTTTCGGTCATTGTGGTAAGGACTGCCAGCGAAGTGTAAGACAGCAGGGTTCAAGAGGGCCCCGTGGCCCGCGATGTGCCATTTCTGAGACCGTTATCATCAACCGGGAGCAGCAATGGACCGTGGAATCGATTTTCTGAAAAGTCAGGTAAACAATGCGGTGATGCAGCACCGCAGCTTCCTCGAAGCACTCGAAGATCATGAAGGGCAGGCGGAAGACAGCCGCTACAGGGACCTCTGCAGTCGCCACATTCCCCGCGTCCGCGAGCATCAGCGGATGCTCGAGGATTACCAGAAAACACTCGGGGCCGAAGCCGGCGAGGGAAAGAAGATCCTCGGCGCAGTGCTCGGAAAGGCCCGCGACCTCGCTGACGCAGCGAGAGAGAGCGATTTCCTTCGTCTCGTCGGTGACATCGTGATGTCACGCCAGGCCGAGGATACCTTCAAGACCTTCCGGGACGGCGGCCGCGCCCTCGGCAATACCCAGCTCGCGGAGATCGGCGAGGTAGGCGAGCGCCACCACGATGAGTACAACCGCGAGGCGAACCGGCTGGTTCAGCAGATGTTCGTCGAGCACGTGCGGGGAGTCGAGCCAGGGGTGGTCGAGGACAGCCTCCGGTCTGACCTAACGTAAAGAACGGGTCTTTACCGCGGAGAACTGGGAGAACACGGAGAGAGCCGTTGATTTGTTTTTCAGGCTCAAAGAGTGATCTCCGCGTTCTCCGCGTTCTCCTCGGTAAATCAGGCAGTCTGAAGCCCCTTCAGGCTCGACGACTCAACGACGCGTGACACTCCCCACCGAACCCCACTAGTTTCTACCGAATGACAGACGTCGTTGCGCTTGCGGCGGAGCTGCTTGCCATTCCCTCCCTCTCGGGGAGCGAAAAGGCAGTCGTCGATTTTGTATCGCGCTGGCTCGTGGCCCGTGGCTGGAACGTCACGGTTCAGTCGGTTTCGCCGGGGCGGGGTAATGTCTGGGCATCGAGAGCCGGCGGGGGCGTGACATTCTCGACCCATCTCGATACCGTCCCTCCCCACATCCCTCCGAAAGCTGACTCGGACAAACTCTATGGAAGGGGGGCCTGCGACGCAAAAGGCATCGCAGCCGCAATGATGGTGGCGGCCGAGCGTCTCGTTCGGTCGGGAGAGGATCGCATAGACCTGCTTCTCGTCGTTGGTGAAGAGCAGGGCTCCGACGGCGCCCGCGCGGCGAACAATCTCGCGGCGACAAGCCGCTTTCTCGTGAACGGCGAGCCGACAGAGAGCAAGCTGGCAAGCGGAGCGAAAGGATCGCTCCGCGTCACAGTGCGAACGAAAGGGCGCGAAGCACATTCAGCGTACCCCCATCTCGGTGAGTCGGCCATCGATCCCCTTCTCGACCTGCTGCCCTCGTTGCGGAACCTTCCACTTCCGTCAGACCCTCTGCTTGGCGAAACAACAATCAACGTGGGCCTCATCCGCGGCGGGACCGCCGCAAACATCATCCCCGCCCACGCGGAGGCGGAGATGATGATAAGGCTAGTGGGAGACGTCGAGCCGGTGAAGGAAATTATCAGCAGTTGGGCAAAGGACCGCGCAGCCATCGAGTTCGGATCACACATCCCCGCCCAGCGATTCCACGTCGTGGAAGGATTCGAGACAGCCCCGATGGCTTACACGTCGGACATTCCTTTGCTGTCGCGGTGGGGAACCCCGCTCCTCTTCGGGCCCGGCTCGATCCACGTGGCGCACACGCCCGACGAGCACATCGAGCTCGAGGAGCTCCGCGCCAGCGTCGACGCCTACGAGCGCATTGCGCGCCAGCTGCTGGCCTGATGACCTGGACACCGCCGAACGGACTCAGATACCCTGTCGCGATCCTCGGGGCGACCGGCGCCGTCGGGCAGACATTCGTCCGACTGCTCGCTGATCATCCGTGGTTCGAGGTCGCCGAGCTTGCCGCGTCAGAGAGGAGCGAGGGAAAGACCTACGCCGAGGCGGCGCGATGGATCGAGGGCGTGATGCCCGAGAGTGTCGCCGGAATGATCGTGAAGGGCACCGATCCCGCGGGGATCACGTCTCCAATAGCATTTTCGGCACTCGACTCGTCAGTCGCCGGCGATGTCGAGCGCGCGTTTGCCGAGGCAGGAAAGTTCGTCCTCAGCAATGCGAAAAACTTCCGCATGGAGCCGGATGTACCTCTCGTCATCCCGGAGGTCAACGCGAGCCACCTCGGTCTTCTCGACCGGCAGCGAAGCGAGCGCGGGTGGACCGGCGCAATAGTCACCAATGCAAATTGTGCGGCAACAGTCGCCGCAGTCGCGCTTGCTCCGCTGCAGGAGCGATACGGAATCGAGAAGCTGTTCCTCACCACCATGCAGGCGGTGTCCGGGGCTGGTTATCCCGGCGTTGCGTCCCTCGACATAATCGGCAACGTAATTCCGTACATCGCCGACGAGGAGCCAAAGCTCGAGCGCGAGATGCAGAAATTGCTTGGATCATTCGAGAACGGGTCGGTGACGCTTGCCGGAATGCAGGTAAGCTCGCAGACGAACCGCGTCCCTGTTGAGCACGGTCACACCGTGTGCATCACTGCGTCGTTCAAGGAGCGAGTATCGGCCCGCGACGCGATCGAGACGCTCAAGGCCTGGCAGGGCGACACGGTGACACTCGACCTGCCGAGCAGACCTGAGCACCCGCTCATCGTGACAGACGAGGTGAACAGGCCGCAGCCCCGCCGCGATGTCAACGCCGGCGCAGGCATGAGCGTGATAGTCGGACGAGTCCGCGACGACACCATCCTCGACATCAGGATGGTGGCCCTCGGTCACAACACGATTCGTGGAGCGGCCGGCGGCTCCGTCCTCAACGCCGAGCTCCTCGCAAGAACCGGCCGGCTCGTCGTCGAGTGATAGTCGTAAAGTTTGGCGGAACATCCGTCGGTGACGCCGAGGCGATTCGTCGGACAGCCGCGATCGTCAAGGGCCGAGTAGCGCGTCAGCCGATCGTAGTCGTGTCCGCCCTCGGCGGCGCTACCAACTTGCTGATCGCCATTGCCGAGCAGGCGGCGAAGGGTCATCTCATCGGGGCGATGCGCGGCGTCGAAACTTTGAGGGAACGGCATCTCCGCGAATGTCATTCACTTCTTGCCGACACTGGCGACCTGGATGAGACGGCGGCGGAGTTAAGCGCGATGTTCGACGAGCTCGCGCACCTCGCTGAAGCGCTTTCCACGCTCGGGCACGCGACCCCAAGGTCGATGGACGCGGTCGCCGCGTACGGGGAGCAACTTTCTGCAACACTCGTGTCGGCGGTTTTGAGGCAGTCGAGCATCGATGCCGAGCACGTTGACGCACGGACCGTCATGGTCACCGACGATTGCTTCATGGCTGCCGAGCCGCAGACTGAGCTGATCGCCGAGCGGGCCCGGGAGATCGTGCTTCCGATTCTTCAAGCGGGGAGAGTCCCCGTATTGGGCGGCTTTATCGGCTCGAGCACCAGCGGCGTGACAACGACCCTGGGGCGCGGAGGATCCGACTACAGCGCATCGCTGATCGGGGCGGCCCTCCAGGCCGAGGCGATTGAGATCTGGACCGACGTCGACGGAATGCTCACGGCCGATCCGCGGGTGGTGGAGGGCTCACAGCTTATCGAGAAGATAAGGTTCGACGAAGCGTCGGAGCTCGCATCGTTCGGCGCAAAGGTTCTTCACCCGAACACGATAGCTCCAGCCGTACGCCTCGGGATTCCGGTGTTCGTATTCAACTCGCGGCGTCCAGACGGAGCGGGAACAAGGATCACCTTCGACGCGCCACATCGCGCGGTGAGCGCAATCGCGGGTAAGTCCGATGTTACAGTGATAAGAGTCACCGCCCCGAGAATGCTGCTCGCTCACGGATTTCTTCGCCGGGTATTCGAGATATTCGAGAGGCACCAGACGTCTGTCGACGTTGTTGCGACGTCAGAGGTCTCGGTGTCGGTTACGATTGACGACCCCGCGCACCTCGACGCGCTGCTCGTGGATCTCCGCGATCTCGGCGACGTTTCGATCGAGCGAAATCGCGGAATAATCGCGATCGTCGGCGCGGGGATCAGCGATGCCGGCGGCGCGATGGGGCGGGCGCTGATGGCGCTCGGTGACGTGAAGATCCAGATGATGTCGCTCAGCGCAACCGGGATAAACCTCACAGTGATAGTCGACGCCGAAACAGTGAAGCCGGCGATGCAGCGCCTTCACCGGGAATTCTTCGAGGACGGAGCGAAATGAACGAGCCTGCGATCGCGATGATCGGCGACGGAAAGATGGGGCGCACGATCGGGCAGATGGTGCAGGAGCGCGGCTGGCATCTTACAGCGATGCTCGGTGAAGAGCACAACAAGGGCGGGGAAGGAATCACGCGCCGCGCACTGGGAGACCCCGATGTCGCGATCGAGTTCACCGAGCCCGCCTCCGCTGTGTCGAACATCATGGCGTGCATACATGAGGGAGTGCCGGTGGTTGTCGGCACGACCGGCTGGTACGAGGCGCTTCCCTCGATTACCGAAGCCGTAAAGGCTGAGGATGCAGCGCTGCTGTGGGCGCCGAACTTCTCCGTGGGCGTAACGTTGTTCGTTGAGATAGCGCGGGAGGCGGCGCACATCATGTCGAAGTCCGACTTCGCCGCGGCAATGGTCGAGACCCATCACTCGGCGAAAAAGGACGCGCCGTCGGGAACGGCGATTGCGATTGCCAGGGCCATGGAAGGACCGCTTGGCAAGCCGCTGCCGGTCACGAGCGTGCGGACCGGCTCGGTTCCGGGGACGCATGACATAATCTTCGACGCACCGTTCGAGCAGATAAGCATGCGCCACGAGGCGCGGGATCGCCGTGTCTTCGCCGATGGGGCTCTAAAAGCGGCGCTCTGGCTGCGCGGAAAGAAAGGGATCTTCACGATGCGCGACGTCCTTGGCTTTCAGGGCAGCGCTCAGGAGGAGGCGAGGAAATGAGGATGCCGCCCGATTCCAGGGGCCGTCACCTGCTGCGTGGTTGCGGGACGGCGCTGGTCACGCCCTTCACCGAAGCAGGCGAGCTTGACGAGCCAGCGTTGAGAGCGCTGGTCGACTGGCAGATCGCCGAAGGCATTCACTTTCTCGTGCCCTGCGGCTCGACCGGTGAAGCCGCGACAATGACGCCGGAGGAACACCGGCGTGTCGTCGAGATAACGGTCGAGCAGGTGAATGGCCGCGTGCCGGTCGCCGCCGGCGCAGGGTCGAACGACACAAGAAAAGCGGTCTCCCTGTCGAAGGAGATGAAGACAGTTGGAGCGACACATCTTCTCCACACGTCACCGATGTACAACAAGCCGCCGCAGCGGGGGATAGTCGCCCACTTCCGGGCGATCGCCGACGCGGTCGACCTTCCTGTGATCGTATACAACGTCCCAGGCCGGACCGGGAGCAACATTGAGGCTGTCACGACACTCGAGCTGGCCGAACACGAGAACATCACGGCGGTGAAGGAAGCGTCGGGGAATCTCGGGCAGATCGCGGAGATAATTCGAAGCCGTCCGGCCAATTTCACCGTGTTGTCGGGCGATGACGGGTTCACGCTCGCTATGATGGCAGAGGGTGGAGACGGCGTCATTTCGGTGACATCGAACGTTGTGCCGCGGCTTGCGTCGCAGATGATCGAGCAGTTCGATGCGGGGGATCTCGCCGGCGCTCGCGAAACTGCGAACCGGCTTGCTCCGTGGACGTCGGCCGCGTTCATCGAGTCGAATCCAATCCCCGCGAAGGCCGCTCTTGCCATGATGGGCCGGATGAAGAACGTTCTCAGGCTTCCCCTCGTTCCGCTCGATGAGCGGCATCAGGAAGCAGTGCGCAGTGCAATACGAAGTGCTGGAGCCATGGAGTGACAGAGGTCGACTCCCTCCGCGAGCGAATCGAGCGTGCCCTCTCCGATGCTGCGAGCGGCGCGACTGGCAATGAAACGCGCGCTACGATAGATCACCTGCTCACCGCTCTCGAAGCGGGAGAAGTCAGGGCGGCGGAGCGGAGCGAGTCAGGAGCATGGCACGCAGTCCCGTGGGTGAAGCGCGGAATTCTTCTCGGATTTCAGGTCGGGAAGCTGACCGATCTCTCGCCAGAGGGAGGCTCTCCCGGCTTTACGTTTTTCGACAAGGACACATACCCGCTGAGGGCGCTCACGCTGGCCGACGCGGTCCGCGTTGTTCCCGGCGGATCTTCGATCCGGCGCGGTGCGTATGTCGCTCCCGGAGTTGTCTGCATGCCGCCGATGTATGTGAATGTAGGCGCATACGTTGGCTCGGCGACGATGATCGATTCGCACGCTCTCGTCGGGTCCTGCGCGCAGGTTGGTGAACGCGTGCATCTGAGCGCAGCTGCCCAGATCGGTGGCGTGCTCGAGCCGATAAACGCTTCGCCCGTGGTGATAGAGGACGACGTGATAATCGGCGGGAACTGCGGAGTATATGAAGGGACTGTCGTCCGCGCCCGCGCTGTGATCGGGGCAGGGGTCATTCTCACCAGGGGAACGCCGGTGTTCGACCTGGTGAAGGAGCGAGTCTATCGCGGTTCTGCAGATACTCCGCTCGAGATTCCGGAAGATGCGGTGGTAGTCCCCGGCGCGCGCCGTGTTACGTCAGCATGGGGCGAGAGCGAAGGCCTGTCGCTCCAGACTCCAGTCATCGTGAAGTACCGCGACGACAAGACAGACAGCGCGACCGCCCTCGAAAGCTGGCTCAGGTGAGCGGACGCGGTGTCATCCGTGTCCCAGGCGACAAGTCGATATCGCATCGCGCGCTCATCCTCGGCGCCTTGTCCAGCGGCACATCGCGCATAGCTGGAATCCTTCGGTCAGCCGATATCGAGTCGACCGCCTCGGTGCTTCGTGCGCTTGGCGTGAAGCTGCCTGCTCTGACGGACGAGTTCCGGTTTGATGGCATTGGACTGAGAGGACTCAGGGAACCAGCATCCGCCCTTCAGGCGGGGAACAGCGGGACGACCGTGAGACTTCTGGCGGGTGTAGCAGCGGCGCACGAGTTCAGCTCGCGCTTCGAAGGAGATGAGAGTTTGAGTGCCCGGCCGATGAAGCGAATTGCTGATCCGCTTTCGGCGATGGGTGCGCGGATCGAGTTCGAGCGCGAAGACGGCCTGCCGATGACTGTCCACGGAGGCGTGCTCACGGGAGTATCGTGGAATACCCGCGCGGCAAGCGCACAGACAAAGAGCGCGATCCTGCTCGCGGGCCTCTCGGGCGGAGTTTCCGTCACGGTGCGCGAATCGCGCAAGTCGCGCGACCACACCGAGAGAATGCTTGCATCGATGGGAGCTCCGGTGTCGACGGGTGAACACACAGTCTCGATTTCCCCCGTCGAGTCGATCGGTTCCCTCGACATCGAAGTTCCGGGCGATCCCTCCTCGGCCGCCTACTTCATCGCCCTTGCCGTCCTTGGTGAATGCGAGGTCGAAATACCAGGGGTGTGCGTAAATCGCACCAGAACCGGGTTCATCGAGGTGATGAAAACGATGGGCGCGTCAGTCGAGTGCACTGACAAGGTCGCGGTCGCTGGAGATTCAGCCGCGACTGTGATTGCCCATCCGTCCCCGCTTTCAGCAGCGGGTTTCGATCCGGAACTCATTCCGCGTTTGATCGACGAGCTTCCTCTGCTTGCGTGTGTCGCCGCTGCCGCGGGAATAGATCTCGAGGTTCGCGGCGCCGCCGAGCTGAGGGTAAAGGAGAGCGACCGCATCGAATCGGTTGTGACGAATCTTCGCGCCCTTGGCGCCGATGCTGAAGAACTGCCTGACGGCTTCAGGATCCGGTCGAGGCGAGGTCCGCTGGCCGGACGCGTGTCGACACGCGGTGACCACCGTATTGCAATGTCGTTTGGTATTCTCGGCGCGCTTCGCGGAAATGAGGTAGAGATCGACGATCCTGATTGCGTCGAAGTCTCTTATCCCCGATTTTGGGCCGATCTCGCTGCGCTGACAAGCTGACGGCCCCAACCAGGTACGCATGAAGGTTCTGTTCATCGTCACGGCGTACCCACGGCACGACGGGGACGTAATTACTCCATGGATGGTCGAGACCATAAAGCGTCTCTTCGCGTCGGGCACTGCCGTCGAAGTCCTGGCTCCGTCATACCGTGGGTCGCGCACAGCAAGAGTCGGAGGCGTGAAGGTCCATCGCTTCAGATACGCGCCGTCACGGCTTGAGACACTTACTCATGACATGCCGGCGATGGAGCGGATCAGGCGGAATCCGGCTTTCGCGGTACTGCTGCCGGCATATATCGCGGCTGGAATCAAGGCTGCGGCAAGGGTAGCGGCTGATGGGAATTTCGACGTAGTCCATGCTTTCTGGCCGATACCACACGGCTTGTTCGGAATCGCGGCGAGGCAGTCGTCGCGCGCCGCGCTGGTGTCGACATTTTTTTCGGCCGAGCTTATGTGGAAGGCGGCGACGCGCCGGGCGATGGCTCGGGTCGTGAGTAGAGTTGTGAAGGCGTCGGACGTTGTGACCGTGATATCGAGCTACACCGGCGCCCGTCTTCGCGAGTATGTGCCTGACGCCGCAACAGTGACAATCCCGTTCGGCGCTGCCGCCGCCGATGAGAGGCAGGCAGGCCTTGGCGGGACAAGGCAACCTCGCTCGCCAAACGACCGGTTCGAGCTACTCTTCGTCGGCCGGCTCGTCGAAAGGAAAGGCGTCGATGTTCTAATTCGAGCCGCGGCCATTCTTCGCGACGATCCCAGGCTGACCGTCCGGATCGTGGGAACCGGGCCCGAAATGAGCTCGCTCCGGGACGCGGCATCATCACTGCGCCTGGGCGATCGTCTTGTGTTCGAGGGGATGGTCAGCGCCGAGGCGATAGTGGGCCACTTCGCGAGGTGTGATGCGCTCGTGCTTCCCGCCGTAATCACTTCCAGCGGCGACACCGAAGGACTCGGAGTAGTGCTGATCGAAGCAATGGGTTACGGAAAGCCGGTGATCGCCAGCGCAGCGGGCGGTATCGTCGATATCGTCACCGACGGTGACACGGGTCTCCTGGTCCCGCCCGGTGATGCTGACGCGCTCGCCGGCGCGATAAGGCACGCGATGGACGATCCCGACGAGATGCGGCGGCTCGCGAAACGCGGGACGGCTTTCGCCGCCGAGGCTTTCGGGTGGAATACGATCGTGACAAGGCTGTCGGCGGTGTACGAATCCGCTGTTGCGGCCCGGAGTAGGAGCTAAGACCTTTCCTGCACGCGCGGGTGAGATCCTGCGCTGCCGGAACCTCAAAATCGTAGAAAAGCCAACCATGGTCCCGCGAGACCTCACACCTTCGCACGCCACGTGAGCCCACCGAAACAGACTCCGCGAAAGCAGAAATCAACTCCGTCACCGCGCCCTGCGACGACCGCGCGGGCACCTGAAGCCGAGCTGGACGTTTCATCCCGGACCGCCTTCGCGATCTTCCTGGCTCTGGGCGTCGTGTTCTTCTTCCCGGCATTCCTTCCGGGACAGGGAATTTTCGGGACTGATTATCTCGCCGGCAGCTACCAGTTCATGGAGTTCCTTTCGAACCAGCTGCGAGCGGGGGAGATCCCCAAGTGGGTGCCGTACGTGTATGGCGGGGTTCCGCTGCACGCGAATCCGGGGAGCACGTACTACCCGACCCGCCTGGCGCTGATGTGGCTGCTGCCCGACTCGCGCGTATTCCCGGCGCTGCTGATGTCGCAGCTCATCATCGGCGGGAGTGGTATGTACCTGCTCGCCCGTGAGCTCGGCGCGCGGACATGGATATCGTTCCTGGCAGGACTCGCGTTCATGTTCACCGGCATCACGATGTCGGGGCTCTACAGCGGCCACGACGGAAGAATCATCGTTGCCACGTTTGCGCCACTGGCCTTCTTCTTCATCCATCGCGGGATGAGGACTGGCTCGCTCTCGTCGTTTGCGGGACTCGCTGCGACTTTCGGCTTCACCCTTCTCTCGTTCCAGATACAGAGCAACTACTACCTGCTCCTCGGTGGTGCGTTCTGGACCCTGTTCTGCGCGTGGCAGTTCAGGGAAGCGGGGAGACTTCAGGCGGTGAGGCGTTTGATGCGCGCGCTGCTCGCCGTCGCGTTCGCGTTCGCGCTCTCGGCCGTGAACTTCCTGCCATTCCTCGATTACGTCTCGGAATCGCCACGAGGCGCTGAGGGGGGAAGGGGATACGAGTATTCAACGTCATTCTCGATGCCCCCCGCGGAAACCATCGGGCTCGCGATTCCGGAGCAGCAGGGAGTACTCGGCACGTATCACGGCAAGAGTTTCTTCAAGCAGCACACCGAATACGTCGGCGCTTTCGTGATCGCGATGCTGCTGCTCGGTTTTGTGTTCACGAGGCGCAGCCGCTACTGGATATTCTTTGCGGTTACCACGGTTGTCGCGCTGAGCATGTCGTACGGCGGATATACGCCGATCTACAGGATCTATTACAGCCTCCTGCCCGGGGTCGACAAGTTCCGGGCTCCATCGATCTCGCTGTTCATGGTATCGATGTCACTCGTCGTGATGGCTGCGCTGACGCTCGAGGCGCTCGCCAGAATCAGGGAGCAGGCTTCAGAGACGTCCCGCGCCGCCCGCAAGACTGTCAGGACAGGTGGCAAGGAGAGGTCGGACATCGAGCTTGCAGCGCTGTCGACACTGGTTCTTGCGGGACTCGGAGTTCTTCTGCTTTTCGTTTCGCAGGTAATCCCGTCGGAGGTCAACGAATCGACTGGGTGGCTCCGCTTCGGCCTGTTCCTTGGGATCACTTCGATTCTGATCTGGACATGGCTGACCGAGAAGCTGCCGTCGCGTATTCTGGCGCTCGCACTTTGCGTCGTGACTCTTGTCGACATGTGGGTCGTCACGCGGCAGTTCTTCCAGATAGTACCGCCGCCGGAAGAGGTCTTCGCTCCTGATGATGTGGTGCAATACCTCCGCGCGGAGCGCGACTCGAGCAGGATCTGGGTATTTCCGTTTGGCGGGCCGGCCGTCTACCGCGGCGTCGAGCAGGTTGGCGACAACCGGATTCCTCTCCGCAACTACCTGATGCATTTCGGCATCGAGCAGGCAGGCGGCGAGCATGGGAATCAGCTCGACCGCTGGAACAAGTACGCCGGCGCGGGAGAGAAGGTCTACGTTGACTGGCACAATTTCCTGAACAGCGCGCACTTCAGGAGCGCCGCCAACGTCCGCTATATCGTCAGTGGGGTCGACCTCGGAATACCGGTGGGTGATTCAGCCGCCATACACATGGAGGAGGTGTACCGGGGTTCGGCGATCATCTACAGGAACAACCTCGTGCTTCCACGGGCGTACCTCGTGCCGCGAGTCGAGGTGATTGCTGATACGGACAGCGCGCTCGCCTTCATGAATTCACCGCAATGGAATCCGCGCGAAGTCGCGGTGAT
>JBPPMU010000054.1:0-22324 GCA_051306215.1 Gemmatimonadaceae bacterium
CGGACACCCACCGCTGACTACTGCGGACCTCACGCCAGCAGTTTCAGAGCGGAGGTCGCAGAGGGATCGGAGGCCGCGGAGAAATACAGCCTTTGAGTTTAAGCAATAGACGGCCGAACTTCTTCGCGTCCTTTCGCCCCCTTCGTGTCCTCCGCGCATGCCCCTCGGCCGTGCAGGTCGGCGGTCGTAGTCCGCAGTAGTCCGCAGTAGTCCGCAGTCCGGGTCCGCAGTACGTCCGCAGTCCGCAATCAGTGAAACTCTACCGGGGTCCCCGGCTCAACGAGATCCGATAGCTGCAAGGCATCCCAGTTCGTTAGCCGCACGCACCCATGAGACTGCGCATAGCCGATGGTCTCCGGCGATGACGTGCCGTGAATACCGTAATGTTTTCTCGATAGTGACATCCAAACCCGCCCGACCGGCGAGTTGGGACCCGGCGGCAGCATCGCGTTCGGCTGCGTGTTCGGAACCTCGTAGAACAGCTTCGGCTGGTAATGAAACGCAGGATCGCGCGCGACGTGCGTGACAGTCAGCTTGCCACTCGGCGAGGGATCATACCCGCTTCCCAGTGTCGATGGGTAATGCGCGAGAATCGTCCCGTTCGCGTCAACGGCGTGTGTCCAGAATCCCGTTTTGGAGATGATCAGCCGGGCGACGATGACTGTGTCCATCGCTGATGCGACGTTTTCCTCCAGCACGTTCGGCACGAGAAGCTGCATGCCTGGCCTCAGCCGCTGGAACTCGACCTTAGGATTCAGCTGAGCCAGCAATTTCTCCGAGGTATGGAACCGCTCGGCCAACGCTTCGGCGGGAGACGAATAGCAGAGACATTTGAGCTTCGCCTGATCGTAGACAACTTTCGGAATCTGAGTGAACGGCCCGGCAAGGTCGGCGGCAGCAAGAGTGTATCGTCTAAGAAGTGGCCGGTCACCAGCCGCGCGCCTCAGCCGCTCGTAGGTGTTCCTGTCGATAGCCGAAAGAGAGGGTGGTGTTCGGCCGATAAAGCGGGCGTTGCCTCCGGGATCAGTGTAGAAAGCCAGTGCCTTCCCGGCATTCACGCCCCACGCGCCGTCGATTATCCCCGGCGAAAAGTAGGCGCGGTCGAGCAGGATCTGAACGTGAAGGGCCGTGGGGCCGGCGGCCGGAATCCGCGCGGGAAAGCTCGTCAGTGCAGCCTCGGCGCGCGAGAAATCGACCGGCCGCGCCGGCCGTGACTGGGCGGTGGCCGTGGCGGCGAGGGCGGGGAAGAACAGTCCCGCCGCAATACTCGATCTGATCGATCGTCTCATGGTCATGATCCAGCCGGATTCAAGATCGGGGCCGGGCGGAAACTCCTTTCGTCGAGCAGCCCGCGGCGGTACTATCTCTCCCAGCGCTCGACGACTCTCTCTCCCGCCGTAATCCGTCCCGCATGGCGTTCGACTTCCTGACAAGAAAGGTGAATCAGAGCGCGATGCGGTCAGTCCGGCGGCGCGGGGCGCGGCTCGACCGCTTCAAGCTTACCGCGAAAGCGCGCATTCGGGACGTCCTTCTCGCCGACCCGGTGATCGCCGGCGCTGTCGCCACTCACGCGAGGGAGCACGATGAGGATCCGGCCGTCGTCTGGCGCACTGTCAACAAATACGTAGACGAAATAGTCCCGTTCTTCAATATCCTCGCGTACTACAGGTTCGGCTACTTCGCGAGCCGCGCGTTGCTCAACCTTTTCTACAAGGTCTCGGTTCACCAGCAGGGCGAGCGTGATGCTTCATCGCTCCCGAAAGACGCGATAGTCGTTTACCTGATGAATCACCGGTCAAACGCCGACTACGTGCTGGTGGGCTACGTCCTCACCGGACGCGTGGCCATCTCGTACGCCGTCGGCGAGTGGGCAAGGGCTTTTCCGCTCGAGTACATCTTCAAGAGCTTCGGATCGTACTTCGTGAGGCGGAAGTTCCGCGACCCGCTCTATCACACGGTTCTCGAGCGGTACGTGCAGCTCATCACGAGAAACGGCGTGACCCAGGGCATCTTCCCGGAAGGTGGCCTCAGCCGGGACGGAAAGCTCAAGGCGGGGAAGATCGGGTTGCTCGACTACATAATCGGTGTCGCGCGGGACCCGGAGTTCCGGGACAGGATCTTCCTGGTTCCTGTCGCCATAAACTACGATCGCGTTCTCGAGGACAGGTCGCTGCTGCGGGAGCTTGCCGTTACCAGTGGACAGCGCACGCCCGCCCGGTCGGCCCAGTTCACCGAGGTCTCGCGTTATGTGTGGTGGAACGCGGGGCGACTTGTTGCCCGCCGGTGGAAGCGATATGGCCGCGCGGCCGTGACGATCGGCGAGCCGGTTGCCCTCGAGCCATGGTTCGACGAGCAGGCGGCATCAGGGGAAGACTTGTTCGACCTCCCCCGGCACGAGCGCCTGGCCAAGGTCCAGCGCCTGTGTGACGAGATGATGGGGAGGATCGGAGCGATAATCCCGGTGACGCCGGTAAGTCTCGCCTGCGCGGCCATCCAGTCGCTTGACAGTGACTTCATCCCCCGGGCGGTCCTCCTCGAGCGGATGACGGACATGCGGGAGGTCCTGGCGGAGCTCAACGCCGAGGCGATCCAGGCCGAGGGGACCACCGAGGGGATTTTCGACCGTGCCTGGAAGATGCTGAGCATGCGCCGCATGCTCGTCGACGTGGGCGACGGATATGCCGTGCTGCCGAAAAACCAGGGCCTGATAAGCTATTATGCCAACAGCGTGGCCCACCTCCTCGGGCCCTTCGAGGAAGGGGTCCGGAAAAGGGACACTCTCCCCCTCATGAAGGGCTGGAAGGGTTGACTGCATCGCCCGTAATGAGTTAATCTTACAGGCTACCCCGCCCTCACAACGTGGGGACTTTTTCAGAACCTCAGTAGCCTTAATGCCGACTATCAATCAGCTCGTCCGGCAGAGTCGCCGTGACGTCAAGAAGAAAGAGAAAGCGCCTGCGCTTCAGGCCAATCCCCAGCGCCGTGGAGTCTGCACGCGCGTGTACACGACGACCCCCAAGAAGCCGAACTCGGCGCTCCGGAAGGTCGCTCGCGTGCGCCTCACGAATCAGTTCGAGGTCACGGCGTACATACCGGGCGAAGGCCACAACCTGCAGGAGCACTCGATCGTGCTGATCAGGGGCGGCCGTGTGAAGGATCTTCCCGGCGTCCGCTATCATATAGTTCGCGGCTCGCTCGACGCCTCGGGCGTCACTGGCCGTAACAAGAGCCGCTCGAAGTACGGAACCAAGAAGCCCAAGGCCGGCGCACCGGCCGGAGGAAAGAAGTAAATGAGCCGCCGGAAGAAGTCAGTAAAGCGCCCTATCCTGCCTGATGCGCGCTACGACAGCCAGACTGTCTCGAAGTTCATCAACGCAATCATGTACGAAGGAAAGAAATCGACGGCCGAGCGCATCTTCTACGATGCGATGGATCTCGTCGAGTCGCGCACGTCGCAGAGCGGCGTCACGATCTTCAAGCAGGCGTTGACGAACCTCAAGCCCGCCGTGGAAGTGAAGTCCCGCCGCGTCGGTGGCGCCACTTACCAGGTCCCAGTGGAAGTCCGCCCCGACCGCCGCACCGCGCTTGCGATGCGCTGGCTCATCACTTTCTCACGCAGCCGCGGCGAGAAGTCGATGGCCGAGAAGCTCGCCGCAGAGGTGATCTCGGCGTCGAAGGGCGAAGGAAACGCCATCAAGAAGAAGGAAGACACACACCGCATGGCCGAAGCCAACAAGGCGTTCGCGCACTATCGCTGGTAGGTAAGTCTCCTCAGCCGCACCAACGCCCCGTCGCTCCGCGCGACGGGGCGTTTTGCATTCAGGTTGGGGCATGTATGACACTGTTCACTCCTGTAGCAGCTATTCCGCCAGCACGTCACTTCCCCTACCAGCGAGAAATACAGCCTGTCCAGGTGGTCAACGCGCCTGCCTCTGATCAGGACGAGGTCACCGGCCCGAAGCTCTGTCTTCAGGTGATCAGAAGCATCCTTGATATTGTAGAATCTCCATACCTGGTCAGGCGACATCCCCGCCGCCACCGCGGCCCGCGCACCATGCTCGCAGTTCTCGCCGAGAAACATCGCAGAGTCGGCTATCTTCGCGGCGGCTCGCCCATAATCACGCAGGCGGGTACGCGGCTTCTTCGAGGAATCGGACACATCGGTGAAAACGATCATCTTGCGGAGCGCAGTCGCATCCTCGAATGCCTTGAGGGCAGCAGCCATGGTATCGACTGACCCGTTTATCTCATCACGCAGCAAGGTTGCGCCGTTTGGCAGCTCGACCGGTGACATCCGCCGCTCAACCGGCTCGCAGGCGCCAAGCGCCGCGATCGCCTCGTCCAGCGAAATGCCGCACTCGGCGGCGACGACGAGCCCGGGCAGCAGGCTGCTCGTCCAGTGTTCCCCGACCATTCGTGTCGTGACGCGCCTCGATTCCCCGCCCGGCGCATTCAAGGTGAAGGAGAGCCGCTCCGGCCACCGGCTCGTGAGATCCGACGCACCGTATTGCGAGCGTGTTGTGCTTCCGTAGTAAACAGTCCTGACAGACGCGGGCGGCTTGTAGCCCGCGATGTACGGGTTGTCATCGTTGAGGATTGCGAGCCCGCCCGGCTTCATCCCCTCGATGATCTGCACTTTTTCGCGCAGCGTTGTCTCCAGCGTCCGGAAACCCATTGTGTGGGTCTGCGCGATACTTACGAGGATAGCTACGTCGGGCCGGAGCGCTTTCGCGAACCGCGCCATCTGGCCGGGTTCGACTATCCCCACTTCGATCACGGCGTATCTGTGCCACGGCCTCACCCGCAGGACCGTCTTCGTCACGCCCGAGAAGAAGTTCGAATTGCCGGCGTTTGATATGGCAGGGAACTTCGAGGCGAGAATCGCTGCCGTGACATTTTTGCAGGTCGACTTCCCGACGCTTCCCGTTATCACGATGAAAGTGGTGCGGAACATCAGCCTTCTCCAGATCCACGCGATGGCGAGCAGCACCGTGCGCCTTGCCCGCTTGGCGAATCGTATGAGGGGATACTCACCCCATACGCGCCTCGAGTCTGGAGGAAAAATTGCTTCGAGCAGCATCGCGCGAAATCTACCGGTTCGCTGCCGCGCCGGCGGCGACGCGGTAATTTCCCACCGTCACCCTATGTCCGGAGAAATGCGATGCGGCGTGTGCCCATCCTCACCTCGATAATTCTCGTGCTGACCATCGGCTGCGCGCGCGGTGCGCCGGTGGATCCCGCCGGAGGCCAGACCCACGATCTCATCATCCGCGGCGGAACAGTCTACAATGGGTCCGGATCACCAGGCCGCGTCGCCGACGTGGCAGTCGACGGTGACCGGATAGTGCGAGTCGGGAATCTCAGCGGCGCTCGCACGAAGTCGGAGATAGATGCCCGCGGCCTCGCCGTAGCACCGGGTTTCATCAACATGCTCAGCTGGGCTACCGAGACGCTCCTCCGCGACGGCCGTGGCGTCTCGGATCTGCTTCAGGGCGTGACGCTCGAGGTGTTCGGCGAAGGGTCGTCGATGGGACCGCTGAACGACAGGATGAAGCAGGAAGAGATCGAGCAGATGGGCGACATCAAGTACGACATCGCATGGACGACACTCGGCGAATACCTCGAGTATCTCGAGAAGCAGGGTGTTTCGCCAAACGTCGCATCGTTTGTCGGGGCGACTACCGTACGCGTCCATGAGCTCGGTCACGTCGACCGCGCGCCGACTCCCGGGGAGCTCGAGCGTATGCAGGCGCTCGTTCGGCAGGCGATGGAGGAGGGCGCGCTCGGAGTAGGATCCTCGCTCATCTATGCCCCCGCATTTTATGCAAAGACAGATGAACTCATCGCGCTTGCAAAAGCTGCTGCACCTTACGGCGGCTCGTACATATCGCACATGCGGAGCGAAGGCGCGCGCCTTCTCGAGTCGGTCGACGAGCTCATGCGGATTGCGCGCGAGGGCGGAGTCGCGGCCGAGATCTATCACCTCAAGGCTGCCGGGAACGACAACTGGCACAAGATTCCGCTCGTGATAGCGAAGGTGGACTCAGCCCGCGCAGCCGGGCTCGACATCAGGGCAGACATGTATACGTACACTGCCGGCGCGACTGGCCTCGACGCGGCGATGCCTCCCTGGGTGCAGGAAGGGGGCTACAACGAATGGGCGAAGCGGCTGAAAGACCCGGCGATTCGCGCCCGTGTCGCGCAGGAGATGCGCTCGCCGACCGCGGAGTGGGAGAACTTCTTCACTGCCGTCGGTACCCCGGACCGGATCATACTGGTGGGCTTCAGGAATGATTCATTGAAACCGCTCACGGGGAAGACCCTCGCCGAGGTGGCGCAGATGCGCGGGAAGTCACCGGAGGAAACGGCGATGGATCTCGTTGTCGAGGATGGAAGCCGGGTTGGCACTGTGTATTTCCTCATGTCGGAGGAAAACGTCCGCCGCCAGGTTGCGATTCCATGGATGAGCTTCGGCTCTGACGGTGGAGCTCCTGCCGCCGAAGGGGTTTTTCTCAGATCGAATCCGCATCCGCGTGCATACGGCAATTTTGCGCGACTGCTGGGTCGCTACGTTCGCGATGAGAAACTGATTCCACTCGAGGAAGCGATACGGCGGCTGACTACGCTTCCCGCCCGGAACCTGAAGATTGCCAGCCGCGGTGCGATCACACCGGGGTACTTCGCTGACATCGCGATATTCGATCCCGCGAAGATCACCGACCACGCGACGTTCGAGAAGCCTCATCAGTATGCAACCGGCATGGTTCATGTGTTCGTGAACGGCGTGCAGGTGGTAAGAGACGGAGAGCACACCGGCGCAAAGCCCGGCCGCTTCGTGCGCGGTCCGGGGTGGAAGGGGAACAGGGACTAATAAAGGGGTCAAATGAAGCATCTCGTATCTGTCACCATCGCTGCTGGATTCCTCGCGGTTGCCACTCCGCTGCACGCCCAGCTTTTCTATGTCGGCCTGAGGGGCGGCGCGGGCGTACCCACGGGTTCCTTTTCGGAGACGCCAGGCGAGCCCGAAGGTGGGGCGCTCGGTGGAGCCAAGGCGGGCCTCGGCTACGGCGCCGATGCGGGTGTGAATCTTGGACCTTTCGGATTTTATGCAGGGCTCGACCGGATCAGCTTCGACTGCGATGTGCCGTCCTGTGGCGTCTCTGACAGCAAGTACAAGCTCCAGGGGATGAGCGCCGGGGTGAGACTTTCCGTTCCGCTTTTTCCGTTCGTTAAGCCATGGGTAAAAGGCGGGGTGACATACAACGAGCTGAAGGTGGACTTCGGGGAAACTTCGAGTGTGCCCGACTTCACCACTGAGCGCGGGCCCGGCTACGAGGTTGGCGCTGGATTCGACATAACCATCGCCGGCGGCTTCTTCAGCATAACGCCGCAGGTCAGGTACGTCGGGCAGAAGCTTGACTACAGATTCCCCGGCGCGGTAGCGAACGGCGAAGTGACAAGCCCTGTCAACTACTACACGATCGACGTGGGGCTGCGGCTCCGGAGCCCCATCTAGCGGTTCAACTACAGCTTGAAGCCGTCCTCCGTAACGGGAACTGACTCACTCCGGCCGCCGGAGCATGGACCGATCGCGTCACCGACATTCGGGAGCGAGATGGTCTGGCCTGAAGCGCCTGTCGTAATAGTGAATGCGTAGGATTTTCCATCGAGGAGTCCGCCGGTCGCGGTCTCACCTTTCTCGATCACTCCGCTGATCTGTGTAGTACCACCGCTCACGCTAAGGCAGGTGACACGGCCGCGAAACCGCGAAAGCCCGGCAGGGCTATTGTGAATGAACTGAAGAGTGCCCGTCGCCTGGCTCGATCCGGACGGCGCCTGGGCATCCGCCGTGAGCTTGCGAGTGTCCCGGCCGACCTTGCTGATCGCTGAGCCGCTTATGCGGGCTCCGCCCTGGGCGTAAAGCGATTCCGGGGGCGACGAACCTGCCGTGAGAATAACCGCGCCCAGAACCAGCGCGGCAGCGTGCGAACGCCTCGGAACGAGTCTGACAGGGTTTCGCTTCATTGAATAGGCTCCATGACGGGGACGATCCGGCGGGCGCGGCCTGGGCCGGCAAACCGGACTGCTCTATCATTAGACGTACACCTCCCACACAAGGTTGCTCCCACGTATGCCCTGCGCCAGCCATATTTCGTGGCACCAGGAGGCGGCGTAAGGTGTCAAATGAACAGCTTGCCGGCGCTATCCTGCCGCCGGACCGTCCTAAAGGGACTTTTTTGACACCAAGCCGGCCAGAATGACCACTTTCGAGGAAAAATTTCGCGCTTCGATCTCGGGCGCATATGACATCGAGCGGGAGCTCTCCGGCGCCGGAATGAGCAGGGTGTTCGTGGCGATGGATCGCGCCCTCGGCCGTCGCGTAGTCATAAAGGTTCTGCCGCCGGAGCTCACTGCCGGTGTCAACCGTGACCGTTTCCGTCGCGAAGTTCAGGTCGCGGCCCAGCTCCAGCACCCGCACATAGTCACGCTCCTTTCGGCGGGAGAGGATGGGGACATCCTCTACTACACAATGCCGTTCATCGAGGGCGAATCCCTTCGAAGCGCTCTCGAGAAAGGCCCTCTTCAGGTTCGCGACGTTGTGCGGATCCTTCACGATGTCGTTGATGCTCTTGCATACGCTCACGCGCGCGGTGTAGTGCATCGTGACATCAAGCCCGGCAACATCCTGAAGCTCGGGCAGCATGCGCTCGTAACCGACTTCGGCGTAGCCAAGGCGCTCAACGACGCGATGCCGGTTTCCGGAATCACTACCGCGGGGATGGCAATCGGCACGCCCGCCTACATGGCGCCGGAACAGCTCGCTGGCGATCCTGCCGCAGATCATCGCATCGACATTTATGCGGTCGGGTTGCTGGCGTACGAGCTTCTCACCGGGGAGTCTCCTTTTACGGGTCCATCGCCTCAGGCGACGATGGCGGCCCAGCTGACACGGATCCCTGAGCCGCTCTATCTGGCTTGCCCTGATGTTGCGCCACCGCTGTCGGCGATAATCATGCAGTGTCTGGCGAAGGAGCCTGAAAAACGGCCGCCGACCGCAGAAGCTCTCATGGCAGCGCTCGACAGCATCACGATCTCGTCGGGCGACATAAAGAACCCCCTGAGCCCCACACTTCCTGCTGTCAGCAGGCGGAAGCGAAGAATTACACTCGCCGCCGCCGTCGCAACCGTAGTCATCGCCTCGACCGTCGCAGTCTTCGCTTCACAGCAGGACTACCAACCGCAGCTTGCGAACGTGCGCCCGGAAGTTGTCACGGCTGCTGCTGCCGATTCGGGTGCGGAGCCATCCGCAGCGGCAGCGGCATCGGCGCAGGCAACGGCGCCCGTCCCGGTCGTCCTGACTCGCGCCGACTCGCTCGCAATCGCCGAGGCGGTGCGCAAGCGCCTCGCGGAGGAGGAAAGTACACATGGGAGGCGGCAGATAGTTCACATGACCGACTCGATCGTTGCGTTGGCCAGAAAGCTGGCGATCGATTCGATAATCAGGGCCACGCTGCCTGCCGGAATGGCGATCCCCGGATGGAGTGAAGAGCCGCCAATACCGCCGCGTGCTCCGTCGACGACGCGACGCGTTGCTGTCATCGAGCCGAGGCCATCGCGGCAGGGAGAGCTTAACGAGTTTGCGAAGGTGCTTTCCGACAGCATCCGCATTTCGATCGCCCGGCGCAACGGTTACCGCGTAGTCGATCCTGATTCGGTGAATGCCGCCCTCGGCGTCTCGAGAGCACGCGCTGACGTCGAGCGGGCGCTCAAGCCTGACGTGCTCATCATGCCGACCTTCGTCGGCATGGGAGATGAAATGACGGCACTTATTACGCTGAGGGATGTTGCGAACCCGCAGATGGGGACGCGCATCGCTTCCGGCAAGTTTCGACTCGACGATCCTGGATCTTCGATTTCTGCACTCGTGGGACTAGTTGGGTCTCAGCTCGACAATCAGCGCGCATTCACCTTCAGGGTTGCACCATCAGCTCGGGTGAGGGGTACGAACGAGAGGTAGCTCCCCGGTCAGATTTCCGGGAGAGTGTACGTTCTTCCCTTGTTCTGCTCCGTCAGCCAGCTGTGGAGCGGCGCGAAATACCGGACCATTGCCTGGGCGTTGAGCTCCTGGCCAGTCGTCTCCCGTAGAACGTCACGCCACGGGCGGCTCGCTCCCGGCGCCATCAGCGCCTTGAGAAAATCGCCGACAGCCCGGCTGCCGAAATAATCTGTGTCGTATGGGCTCTGCTTGAGGATGTTCGTCGCGATGTGATTGTGAAGCTGGAACAGCAGCGCCTGTGACAGCGCGTAATCGTAATACTGACCGGGATCGTCATTGATGTGCGTCTTGGTGAGCGCATCGGCGAACTGCTCGCCGCGCGGCGCCGGCGGCGCGATTCCCTGGTACCTCGCAGCGAGCGCCCACCATTTCGCGTTGAACTGGTCGGGCGGAAGGTTCTTCGAGTATAACTCGTGCTCGAACCGCGTCATCGTGCCGGTCGAGAATGGCATGAACACCACATACTGGAGGGCTTCCTTCAGCATGGTCTGGATTGAGTCGGGCCTCGCATCCTGTCCGATCACACCACGGTTCGCGAGGAAGCGGCGTTGTCCCGAAGCCAGCTCCATGAGCGTTCCGATCCCTTCGTGATAAGCCCGGTTCGCGCCGCGGCGAAGCACAAGTGGGACGTCGGGATTCGTGTACATCATATAGTAGTAAACGTGCCCGAGCTCATGGTGCGACGTGCCGTACCAGTCGGCGTTGGGCTCGACGCTCATGAGTGACCTGACGTCATCTGCGAGGTCCATGTGCCAGGCAGACGCGTGAGTGTTCTTCTTGAAGGGTGATCCGGCCGGAAGGGCATAGAGTGACGACTTGTCCCAGAATGACTGCGGCAGCGCGTCGAAACCGAGGCTCTTGTAGAATTCCTCTCCCTGCCGCACGATCCACTCCGGCGTCCTCGAGCGGAACGCGTTGTCGAGGTCGAGTCCTTCGACGCTGACCAGCGAAGACCAGTCCTGCGCCCAGCGATTGGGAATCCAGTGAGCAGGTATGAGATCGGGGACCGGCTGGTTGTACTTCTTCGCGAGCTCGTAACGGGCCCACGTGTGAAGCTCGCGGAACAGGGGGCGCAGCTCGCGGTTCATCATGTCGGTGAGCTCGAGCATCTCGTCAGCTGTCATCCCGTACTCGGAAACCTGATACGTGAAGAAGTCGGGATATCCGAGGGCCTGAACCGTCTGGTTGCGGAGCGTGCGGAGCTCGACGATACCGGGCTTGAGAGTCGGGCCTATTGCCTTCGATGCCTCCCAGTATGCACGGCGGTCGGCGATGTCACTGCTGTTCCGCAGTACCGAGTCGATCTGATTTGGCGTAACCTCCCGTCCCGCGACGGTGAAGCGGTAGCCGTAGAGCTTCTCGTTCTGCGCCGCGTCCGCCGCTATGCGGCGCCTTACAACGTCGGCAACAGTCTGGGGACCGCTGCCCGCGTTGTACAACATCGCCTCGAGCTGCATGCGCTGAATCGGCGTGAGAACTTCGCCGGCGGCAAGAAAACCGCGAATCGTGGCGATGTTCTGCGTGCTGCCAACAAACGCGTTCAGCGCCTCTTCGGCCGCGCGCTGCCGAATCGCATTTGTTGAATCGCCTTCGACGATTCGGGTATTTGCCGACCACTGAGCTTCAGAGCTTGCCGCGTAAAGCCCCTGGTATTCGCGGCTGTATGAAGCGAGGTAGGCCTGGACGGTCGCCTGAGTGACTTCACCGGCAATCGCCTCTCCGACATCCCTCGTCCGGGTGGCGGAAGTGCAGGCCGAAAAAAGTGCCGCAGCCGTGATGGCAGCGAAAAATCTACGCATGAATCTGTTCCTGTTGTGGGTCAGGCCCGATAGGAGCATGTACCAAGCCGCCGCGCCGAAATTCCTGCGATCCCGAAAAAAAATACCCCGCTCCTTTCAGGGTGGCTCAACCTGGTTGGCGCGACTTCTCCCTGTGTCCTACATTCGGGGCGGATGATCGTCCATCGCTTCAGGAAGCTCCCCTCGGTAATTCCTCTCATGGCGCTCTGCGCCGCCCCGGCCCTCGGCCAGTCCCGGGTCGTCAGTGGACGGATAATCGAGAGCGGGTCCGCGTTCCCGATCTCCGGTGCGCGGGTATCCTCAGGTTCCGCCGCCGATACTACCAGTACGTCCGGTGAGTACCGGCTGTCGGTTGCGGGGACTGAATCGATCGTGCGGATCCGGGTGACGCGGCTAGGGTTCGTGCCGGCCGAGCGCGACGTGAGCCTCGCGCGGGGCCTGACCACGGAGGCGAATTTCGAGCTGAAGCAGAGTCCGCTTGGGCTCGACGCTGTTGTCGTTACCGGAAGCGCCGGACCGACCGCCGTGCGGGAAATCGGCCATGCCATCTCGCAGATACGCCCATCCGATCTTCCCGAACCGATCGCCTCCGTCGACCACCTTCTGGCGTCCAAGCTGCCAGGTGTTGCGGTTCTTCCGGCTACCGGAATCGCAGGCAGCGGCGCGCGCATCCGGCTCAGGGGAAGTGCCAGCGTCGCTCTGAGCAACCAGCCGCTGGTTTACGTCGACGGCGTGCGCATCCGGAGCGAGGGGTATCCGAAGAACGTTCCGCCGGTCGGCGAGCGGTCGCGTGGCCCCAACGAAACTGCGAGCCCCCTTGGCGACATCGATCCGCTCGACATCGAGCGTGTGGAAATAGTAAGAGGTCCCGCAGCGACCACTCTCTACGGAACCGAGGCAGCCGCAGGCGTGATACAGATCTTCACGCGCCGCGCGGCGCCGGGGCGAACCGTGTGGACGTCTCAGCTGACGGGCGGCATCAGCTCGGTGCGCCCGTTCGGTCCGCCCAACGAGCCTTACGTGAGGCTCGAGCCGTGGCTCAAGGACGCGACCGCGATCGGTTACGCTCTCTCAGCGAGTGGCGGGGATGACGTTCGCTATCTCTTGTCGACGAGCTACAACCATAACGAAGGAGTGCTCCCGAACGATCTCGAGAAGCGAATCTCGGTAAGGGGCAACTTCGACATGCGGCCCCATCGCAAGCTTGCGGTCTCGTTGAGCAGCTCGATCGCGACAAACGACATCAGCAATACTGCGGCGGGCCCCAACGGTCACGGTCTGACGCAGAACGCGTACCGGGGTCCCGCCAACGCGACGGGAGTATTCACGAAGGAATCGCTGGACCGGATTCTCGACTGGGACATCGCGACCGACATCAATCACGGAATTCTCGGGCTCACTGCAGTCTTTTCCCAGACGCTGACGACCTCTCACAGCGTCACGCTCGGCTACGACCGCGCTTCGAGCGAGATGCGTTCCCTGCGGCCGTATGGATTCGTGTTCACGCCGCAGGGGATTCTCTCCGCAGAGCGCTGGCGCTCCAATACTACGACAGCGGATTATCTCGGCCGGTCGCATCTGAAGATACGCGGTACGGGCCTGACTATCGCGTGGGGCGGCCAGACGATCGGCTCCGACGTCTCGTCGGTTTCGGGTTATGCCGAAGGGTTCCCCGGCCCGGCTTCTCCCACGCTCGGGAATGCGGCGACGAGACTCGCGTTCGAAGGACGCACGAAGTCAGTGGTAGCCGGCGTGTTCTCGCAGGCCACGCTGGAGCTGCGCGATCGCATTTATCTCACGGCAGGCCTGCGCGTGGACGGCAGCAGCTCGTTCGGTGGCGATCTCGGCCTCCAGCCGTTTCCGCGGGTCAGCGCCGCGTGGATTGTCTCCGAGGAATCCTTCTGGCCGAACGCTTTGGGCACCCTCAAGCTGCGCGCTGCCTACGGTGAGGCCGGGCGCGCACCCAAGGTGTTCGATGCCGACAGAACCTGGGCGCAGGTGGGCTACGACGGCAAGGCGGCGTTTCTTCCGCTGAGCGTCGGCAACACGCTGCTCGGTCCGGAGCGAAGCGCCGAGATGGAGATCGGCTTCGACGCCGCCTCGCGCGGCGGCTCTTTGCGAGCCGAGGCGACGATTTACAGGAGAACAACGAAGGACGCTCTGCTCCCCGTGCAGCCAGCCCCATCCCTTGGCTTCCTGAATCCGCAGCTCCGGAATGTCGGGACCTTCCGCACAACGGGCGCGGAGCTGGCGCTCAACGGCACGATGGACTGGCGGAGGCTATCGCTCGACGCGGGAATCAGCGTTTCACTCAACCGGACGAAGGCAGTCGATCTTGGCGGCAGCCCGGATTTCATCATCGAGGAAGTCGCCTGGATCAGCGAAGGCCGGCCGACACCGGTGCTCATCGGGCCTCGTCTGCGCAATCCCGACGAAATCGCCGATCCGGACATCGAGGAGAATTATGTGTTCGGCCCGAACATGCCAACGCGGGTCATCGGAATGAGCTCAGCGCTTCGCCTGCCGCGCGGAATCGTCCTCTCGGCCCGGGCCGAGTACCAGGGCGGGAGCTATATGCTGGACAATGCGTCGCGGTCGCTGTTCGGCCAGGGCGCGCACGTTGCATGCGAGTCAGCGTACGAGCGCATAACCGGCGGACAGGCCGCGACTTTGACGGCATGGGAGAGAATGTGGTGCGTCGCGACCAACGTGCGGCGTGACGGGCCTGTTCTCTCGGGTGATTTCATCAAGCTCCGCGATGCGAGTCTGACGATGCCTGTGCCGGCCCGCCTGCTTCGCTCGCGCAGCGCGACGATCACCTTCGCCGCTCGCAATTACCTTTTGTCGAAGTCATCCGACATCATTGCATTCGACCCGGAGATGGGTGGCCGCGATGGAATGTTCGCCCCCGTGCGAACCATCGAGCTCGGTGTTCCCGCTCCTGCGTCACTTTCCGTGGCGATAAGGGCGACCTACTGGTGACAGTGTCGCGCGCGGGATCCGTGATGGCGGCTGCGATGCTTGCATCGCTGATCGCGTGCGACCTCCGGGTTTTCAACCCGGGACCGATTGCCGACAGCGAGCTCGACAATCCGGCGGCCCACGAAGCGCTTGTCAACGGAATGGGGAGAGCGCTTTCACGCGCGGTCGGATACATCGCTTACACCGGTGCGGTCGCGACCGTGGAGCTGGTGTCAGCCGGACAGCGCAATCCGGCGACCTTCGGGACGACGATCAAGCAGTCGGCCGGCATCCTCGATCCCGGCTGGGAGGAGAGCAACGACCACTGGAAGTACGGGCAGCAGGCGCGGTGGGTGGCTGAGGACGGCGCGCGGAGAATTCGCGATGCGCTTGGGGCCGATGCATCGAAGAGCCCGCATCTGGCGCAGGCGCTCGTCTACGCGGGGTTCGCGAACCGGTTGCTTGGCGAGAACATGTGCGACGCTGTGATAGACGGCGGAGCGGTTCAACCCCGCTCGAAATATTTCGAGCGTGCAGAGACCGCTTTTACCGAGGCTATCGCGACAGGTCAGGCAGCCGGAGACGCCAACAGTGTTTGGGCAGCAACTGCCGGCAGAGCATCTGTTCGCGCGTGGATGAACGACTGGTCAGGGGCGACGGCAGATGCGCAGGACATTCCGCTCACGTTTGCCTTCCGCGTGCTCTACTCCGGCGTCGAGTCGGAGCAGTACAACCGGATCTTCGCGGGCAACGCCACCGTTTCGCGCGCGCATTCGGTGGTCGGCACGTTTTTCGAGAACTACTACCAGACCACTGCTGATCCGCGCACGCCGTGGAAAACGAATCCGTCGTTTCCGACGGGTACGGCAGGCGTTCCGTGGTTCTTCCAGGTCAAGTACGAGGTGGCGAACGCGCCGATCAATCTCGCCACAGGCCGCGAGATGCGGCTCATCGTCGCCGAGAGTCTGTTGCGCTCGGGCAACTCGCAGGCGGCACTCGCGACGATCAACTCGCTGCGCACCGCTCCCGGACTGCTGCCGTGGAGCGCGTCCGGCGTCGCGGAGACCTGGGCCGTGCTGGCGCGCGAGCGCGGAATCGAGCTCTGGCTCGAGGGCCGGCGACTCGGTGACATCTTCCGGTGGAAGACCGGGGCAGTACCGGTATCGTTCCCCGAGACGGAAAGCCGCGACGCCTGCTTTCCGATCGGCGTAAGCGAAACCGACGCGAATCCGAACATCTAGCTTTCGTGCCGTCCAGATTTCTGATGTATGCCGGATTCGCGGCTGGCCTGCCGCGCTTCCTTCGGCAGCGCGTTACCCTCGAGTCGGCGCGGGAGACGGTGCTCGCGCGCCTGCGCGCTCGCGAGGAGAATTTCCTTCGCCTGGCGAGGCTGACGGTATTCGACCGGCATGAGAGCCCGTATCATTTCATCATGCGCGAAGCGCGCTGCGAGCCGGGCGATGTCGAATCTCTTGTGAGCAAAGACGGGCTCGATGCGGCACTCCGCGCTCTGGAGCTGGCCGATGTGAGGGTTTCGTTCGACGAGTTCAAGGGACGCACGCCAATCGTGCGAAACGGGCGCGTGCTTGAGATCAAGCCTGATGCGTTCGACAACCCGCTTGGCTCGCGCAACGTTGAGAGCCAGACCACCGGATCAACCGGCGCCGCGACGCGGGTCAACATGAACCTCGATCACGTATTCGCCATGGCACCGGCGCGGCTCCTCGCCGAGACAGCAAGCGGCGTGTACGGCCTTCCGTTGATCATCTACCGCGCTGGATTCCCGAGTTCCGCAGCAGTGGGCAACATCCTTCAGCACATCGTGATAGGCAATCCGGTGCGCCGCTGGTTCTCGCCGATTGCGCCCGGCGAAGTCGTTGCACCGGTGCGCTTTCGGGCAGCAGGCGCCCTGATTCCCCTCCTTGCGCGGATATGCGGACAGAGATTCCCGAGGATGAAGGTCGTGCGCTTCGGTGAATCGGCAGTTGTCGCGCGGTCGGCCGCTCAATATGCGCGGTCGGAGGGAGGATGCGTCGTCAGCTGCGCCGTGAGTACCGCTCTCACAGTATGCATTGCTGCCGGCGAGCAGGGGATCGACTTGACTGGCGTGACCTTCATGGGCGCGGCCGAGCCCGCGACGCCCGCCAAAATTCGCGGCATCAGGCGATCCGGCGCGACCTACGTCACGCGTTATGGAATGAACGAAACCGGAATCGCAGGTGCCGGGTGCGGCCATGGAATCGACGAGACCGATGTCCATCTGCTTCGGGATGCATTGGCGCTGGTTCCCGTCTCCAGAGCTTCAGCGATCGTGGAGGGAATGACGCCTTTCGCACTGACATCACTCCTGCCAACCGCTCCCAAGATTCTCATCAATACGGACGTAGACGACTTCGGGATCGTGGAGGAGCGCAGCTGCGGCTGCCTGCTCGGCGATCTGGGATTCTCGCAGCACCTGCGGAAGATCGGAAGCGCCGCCAAGCTGACGGGGAGGGGAATCACGCTTATCGGAAGCGACATCGTCCGGATCGTCGAGGATGTTCTTCCGACCCGGTTTGGCGGTACTGCGAACGACTACCAGCTTGTCGAGGAGGAGGACGCCGACGGGCAGACCGTTCTCACGCTGCTGGTGAGCCCGACGGTCCCTGTGGACGATGACCGCGCGCCGGCAGTGCTGCTCTATGAAGAATTATCGCGAGGCAGGCCTGGGGCGAGCTTCAGCGGCACGATTCTCAGGTGCGCCGATGCGGTGAGAGTGCGGCGGGACAAGCCGGTTCACAACTCACGCGGAAAACTGCCGGCATTCCGGACAGCGGCATCCCGCACGTGAGGGCGCCCGCTCTGGCGTGCTCGTTTCTACTGGCGACCGCCGCCTGCGGACGAGCCGGGACTGACGACTCTCTCGACACTGTCAGGCTGACGATGACGAGGAACATCTCCATAGCGCCGCTGGTGATCGCGGAGGCTGAGGGCTATTTCGAGTCAGAGGGGATCCGTCTCGAGCACGCCGAATCTCCCACGCGGGGAATGCAGTCGATTCCGCTCCTCGATCGAGGCGACATCGACGTGCTGGCGAGCTCGCTCAGTATTGGAGTGTTCGCCGCAATAGCTGCCGGATCGAAGATGCGGCTCGTCGCGGATCGCGGCCACGTTTACGACGGGTGCGAGTTTAACGGAGTAATGGGCCGCGGCAGTCAGTTCACGACGGATTCACCGACGACCGCTGAAGTCAGGGGGAAAACCCTTTCGATCAATCCCAACGGAACCGCGGAATTCATAGTCGAAAAGTTTCTCGTCGCCCGCGGACTTTCATTTCGTGACGTGCGGGTCGTGAGACTTTCCGAGGTTGCGGAGCTTCAAGCCGTCTCGACCGGCGCCGTCGATCTGATGCATGCTTCCGAACCGTTTGTCACGCGCCTGAAGGAAGCCGGAACCCGCGTCGTGGGACGGGCATCGGCTCTTGCTCCCGGCGCCCACTTCGGAGTGATCATCTACGGCCCCCGGATGCTCGAGGATCGCGACCTCGGTCGCCGCTTCATGACTGCATATCTTCGAGGAGTGAGGCGCTTCACCGAGGGTCCGACCCAGCGCAACGTCCAGATTCTCTCGGAGCGGCTCGGGTTCGAGCCGGCGCTGCTTCGCAAGTCATGTTTTGCCGGCGTGTACCCGGACGGCAGGCTCGACGGTGCGTGGCTGATGGAGTTCCAGCGGTGGGGTGTCACTAAGGGGTACATGGACCGGACGCTGGAGCTCGACGATGTAATCGACCTTTCATTCGCTCGATCTTCTGCGGCGCGTCTCGATTCGGCAGGAGCTATGAATTGACGGAGCTCGGATTCAGGTGCGACGGAGTCTCGCATTCGTTTCGGACTGGCGCGGCCGACATCACGGCGCTCGACGGCGTGAGCTTCGAGGCGGAGCCGGGCGAGTTCATCTGTCTGGTTGGTCCAAGCGGCTGTGGAAAGTCGACGCTTCTTCGCATACTCGCCGGGCTCCTTGAGCCGACCGGAGGCCGCGTGTTGTTCGGCGGCAGCTCGACGGAGCGGCCGAAGTCCGCGCTCGTCTTTCAGGAGAGCGGAGTTTTTCCATGGATGACGGTTCGGGACAACGTCGCCTTCGGTCTGGAGATGCAGGGGGCGCCGCGCCGCGAGCGAGAGCAGCGAGCCGATGATCTCCTGAAGGACGTAGGGCTCGAGGGATTTGCCGATCGCTGGCCCCACGAGCTGTCGGTCGGCATGCGCCAGAGGGTGAACGTGGCGAGGGCTTTCATCGCCGACGTTCAGCTTCTGCTCATGGACGAGCCATTCGGCGCGCTCGACGCACTCACGAAGCGAATCATGCAGGAAGAGCTGATCCGGCTCTGGCGGAGGCAAAGGCACACACTCGTGTTCGTCACGCATGATGTTGACGAGGCGGTCGCTCTGGCCGATCGAATCATCGTGCTGACTCAGCGGCCTGCGAAGGTGCTGGAGGAGTTCGTGCTTCCGAGGGAGCGCCCGCGGGGACCGTCTCACAGAAAACTCCCCGAGGTCCGTGGAATCGGCCGGCAGATCTGGAACCTGGTGCTTGGCGAGGAGCAGTCCCCCGCGGAGATCGCTGTCGAGGCCAGACCGTGAGCTCTTCCTCCGAACCGGCTCGGCGGCTTCGACCGGGCGTGGTCTCCGCATCGATCGCCGTGGCACTCTTCCTGACTTGGGAAGCGATGGCGAGGATGGGATTCATCTCGCCGCTGCTTGCACCGGCCCCGTCACGCGTGGTCGTTTCCCTGATCGGCGAGTTCCGGTCCGGCGGGATCGTCCCGCATCTGGCGGCCACTGTCTACCGCGTCGTGGCCGGCATTCTCATCGGGGGTTCGGCGGGTGTGGTCATCGGGCTTGCGATGGGTGCCTATCGCAGGTTCCGGGATGTCGCCGATCCTTTCGTGTCGGCGATTTATCCGCTTCCCAAGATCGCGATTTTTCCGGTGGTGATGTCGCTCCTGGGCATCGGCGACGCGTCGCGGATTGCCGTTGTATCGCTTGCCGCCTTTTTCCCGATGCTCATCAGCACGATGAATGCTGTGCGGGAGATCAGTCCGACGTATCTCGACGTCGCGCGCAACTACGGGGCGGGCGGGTCGCGCCTTTTCACGCGCGTGGTGCTGCCAGCGAGCCTTCCCATGATACTCAGCGGGCTACGGATCGCGCTCAACTCAGCGCTCCACGTCACGATCGCGATAGAGATCGCCGGCGCGACCCTGGGGCTTGGCTCTCTGATCTGGATGTCGTGGGAGGTGCTGCGAATCGAAGTGCTCTATGCTACGCTGGTCGTGATCATGGTGCTCGGCATTTCGTTCAACGCGGTGATCAGGGTGATGTCGGCGGCGCTGGTCCCCTGGTCCGTCGAGCGCCGGCGCACCGCGCGCGGCGCACGGTCACCACGGCAGATCTGGCAGGATCGCCTTCTGCTCGGCAGGAGTGAGAGCGCGGCGGGGGCGCCATGACTTCTTCTTTTTCGCGACGAGCAGCCACGAATCCTTCCAGTCTTTGAACAGGGCGGTCGCGAGCAGGTAGGGCGGGCGGGCGGCGGCGGGAACCTTCTGGAGCATGTGGTCGACGCCGCGGAGCTCGAGTATGTCGAGACCGAGATAATCCGCGAGCTTGACGAGATCGTCGCGCACGTACTCGCGCACGTGCCCGCGCCACGGAATGTCCGACCAGTAGAAGGTCTCGTACGCCGTGAGATTCGTGCGGCCGAGCAGCACCTCGATTCGCTTCTTGATGTTGACCTGGTTGGGCACGGTGATGAAGAGAATTCCCTCGGGCGTCGTGCGCTCCATCAGGTCGTTCAGCAGCTCCCGCGGCGAATCATGGATGTGCTCGAGGACGTCGTGCATCATCACCATGTCGAACGCATCGGGCTCGAAGGGGATGCCCTGGCCGTTGTGGAGGCGGAAATCGATTCCGCTTTCTTTCGCAAACGTCAGGATCGTATCGCGCTGGCCGGGTGCCTTGTGCCAGTCCTCCTCCAGGTCGTCGCACCCGGCGCACTCGAAGCCGAGTGACTGGAGGATTGCAGTCTTGTCACATGGGCCGCAGCCAAAGTCGAGGATTCGCGCTCCGGGCGGCAGGTATTTGAGAGCTGTGTTCGCGATCGTTGCATACGCTCCGTCGTGTTTGACCGGGGTCATGTAGCCCTCGATCGGGAACCGCTCGCACACATCGTTGATCGCCTTCGTTATTGCTGACATCCGATGCTTCCCCGGTTTGGATTCAACGGTTCCGTCGAGTCACCGGGCCGGAACCTCCCACTGCTGATCGGCGGCGTGCAGGGCCGTGCTCGTGTTGAAGAATATTCTCTGCCCGGGCCGGTGCGCGTGGATGTGAATGTTTCCATCCCAGTCCAGCAAGCGGAATACCAGACTCTGCGCGCGCGGGGCGGTTTCCCTGCCCGAGGCCGAATCGACGTCGGATATATAGAAGGACATGTCGCCCATCGAGTCGAATCCGGAGAATGCCCTGCGGCGGAGTTTGTCCTCGACTGTACACCCGCGCTGGTCGGTGAAGCAGGTGCTGTTCTGGTCGAGCCTGAGGCCGCCGTCCTGGCTGATTCCCACCACGCCTACGTGCCGGTGCTGATTCCCTTCGCGCTGAGGGTCGCGGAGCGCTTCGTTGGCAATCAGCCGGATCGCGGCGTCGTCCGGGCCTCTGATCGTCACCGCGTACGACGTTCCGGGCTCGGGTGCTCCACCGACGCCGAGCCGGCCTTTCACGATGAGGTCGCCTTCGATGACGGTGGGTTCCTGGCGGCTTGCGAGTCTGACTGCAACGTGCCGGGCGAGCTCGTCGTAATCGACCGCCTGCCGGACGTAGACCGTATCAGCGACCTTGACTACACGCGGCTCGGGACGAGCGGCGTCGAGCAGCAACGGGGCGGCGAACGCGACAGCTGCGGCGGCAATAAGGGAAGTTCGCATCTGATTCTCTTCGAATGAATGAGGCAACTTTAGTTAACGGCAGGCGCGCTCCTTCGGAAGGTCAACCGGTTCTTGCTTCCTGTGGCTTCGCCTCCCCTTGCTTCCATTGACACCCGCTCCGGAAGCGGTGATTATTAGAGGCTGTTCACAACTCGACGCCGGATCGCTATAACACCGGCGCGCCTTGGGTCCCCACCGGCTTTCAATAGCGGCTGCACCCGGCGGAAGCGGATGGATACCTGCCTCTTATTGGGGCGAAACGGTCCACCCGCGTTTTTGTTGAATGTGGATGGCTGCTGCACTTGTTCCCGCAAACAATCGAATTCGGCGCGCCTGAACCGCTCGCCCCTCAGGATCCTTAATGGCACGCGTAACCCCGCTCCACCACTATCGCAACATCGGCATCATGGCCCACATCGATGCCGGGAAGACGACCACGACCGAGCGAATCCTCTACTACACCGGAAAGTCCCACAAAATCGGCGAGGTGCACGAAGGCACCGCGACAATGGACTGGATGGAGCAGGAGCAGGAGCGCGGCATCACGATCAC
>JBPPMU010000055.1:0-2470 GCA_051306215.1 Gemmatimonadaceae bacterium
CAGTTGCCCCTCCTGGGATCGAACCAGGACTCTTCTGCTCCAGAGGCAGACGTGTTGCCAGTTACACCAAGGGGCAAAAAACTGCCTCGCCGGACACCGGAGGCAGCATTTCCAATCTAGCAAGTTCGTACCGCCGGTTCAATTGCCGGGGTTCCATCAAGTCGCTTCGGGGTAGAACTTTGAAAGCTGCTCCAGACCCGCGAACTCAACGGCAATGCCGCCCATACATAGATACCGCACCACCCCGCCGGCGCTTCGCGCCGGCATTCGACTTCTTGCGCTCGCCGCCTTCACCGGCGCCACCTCGGCATGCCGGGATGTCGGGCCCGCGTTCGGACCAACGATCCCCGCCGCCAGGGCGAACGCCGACGGCCTTTTCGGCGGTATCGCGCAGCGCTTCACGAACGTCCAGCGCAATGCGAAGTTCGCGCACGCCCGCGGCCGGCTCGGGAAACATGCGCTGACGCCTTCGGGCATCTACAACGACACCTCCGTCTGGACGTCGATGGGAAGCGACGGCACGCGCACGGTAAACGTCGAAGGCGAGTTCGGTGGAAACCGATATCTGTTCGCCGCAAAGCCATCGGTCTCCATGGCCAATTCGCCAGGAGATTCTCGCCACCTGATGGTTCTCCGCCGCATCGACGGCGACGAATTCGAGTGGTACACCAACGTCGATATCGCCGCAGGCGCCATAACGGGCAACGACATCGCCAACGTCATCGCCGCGTTAATGAGATCGGCGGAGAACCGCACGGTCCCCGCAATCCGCGCCGACTATCGCGAAGGTTTTCCCCGTACGACAGCTTCGCTCGGCCGCCTCATGACGATCGACACGCTTAATACTGTGAAGGGAAACGACGGGGCAACTACAATAACACTCGGCGTAAGGCTCAACCCCGACGGCATCAGGCCGACGATGCCGGCGTTCGCGGCGTATCTCGACAAGTACGCCACTGAATCAAGCTATCGCACAGTCGTGACGGACAAGCGCGGGGTGAAGTGGATCGAGCTGAGCGGTGCCCGGAACTTCATGACGCTGACGCTGCGGTCAATCGACGGGAATTTCGCCCCGTTCACGGGCCCCCTTCGGCCGCTTCCTGCCGAGCTCGTGATGACTTCGGATTTCGCGACGAAAATTCTGCTGTTCCGTGTCGGATTCCGGCGCCTCGTTGGAGACGTCACGATTCTCCGGAATCCGCACGAGCGCGGATGGTTCATCCAGTTCACGAAGGAACCCGACTGGAGACTTCCGCCCACGGTCGGGTACCTCATCAAGACTCCGCTCCGCCGGCCGTTTCAGGGAACCGGCGCGATGTTCCGCCTCGCGATCGCTGACGCCCCCGGCCGGCAGAGCATCATCGGCCGACGGACTTCAGCGACTGTCCAGGAGTCGCCGATCCTGCGGTTCCTCAACCGCCTTAGCGGCACCGCGATGGGCGACTTCGTCGGCAAGGCGGAGGTCGAGGAAAACCGGTTCGCGGCGGAAGTCTTCAACGCGATGCGGCTCGACTCACGGATGCTCATCCAGTGAGCGGCCGCAACTCGTGGAAACAAGAAGGCCGCTGGAACCCCGAAGGATTCAGCGGCCAGTTGCCGGGGCTTTGCCCCCATTCGTGCCACGCTCGCCGTCATTGGAACTCTACGTCCTACCGAACGGCGGCGGGCAGCTGTTCAAAAGACCTTCTACACCCGCAATCGCAACAGGTTCCATACCAGTCGCGAAAATATCCTCAATGGAGCTGAGGGGGATCGAACCCCTGACCTCACCGATGCGAACGGTGCGCTCTCCCAGCTGAGCTACAGCCCCGCGTCCACCGCGACAAGCTAGCTCGCATCTCCACTGAGGAGCAACCCGTCGCACCGGGTTCACAAAACCAAAGCCCCGCTGAAAAGCTGGCGGGGCTTCAGACTTGAATCAAACATACGCAAATCCGTTCAGAAGTCAAGCGGTGAGCGGGCTAAGTCCTTGCCTGGAAACACGATAGCCCGCTCCCCGCTTCCTACTGCTGAGGCTGCGAGGACGGCGGCACCATTCCCTTGATTCGCATATAGGTGACGACGTTACCGTAATGCTCGCCGGTATGCGCGCCGTTGAGCGTCAGCACAAACGCCTTTGACCGATCCTGCCCGAACAGCTTCGTCATCCCGGCCGACGCTGCATCGCTCATCGCGTATGCCCTGTTGCAGTACTCATTCGATGCCTTGAGGGCAGCGACGAGAGTAGCCTTCGTCGTCGCAGCCTTCTCGACTGCGTCTTCACCTGGCTGGGCCTCTCCCAGGGCAGCCGCGCATAACATGTTCTGAGCGCCGGCGACATGCCCGATCAGCTCGCCGATCGTCCGCACGGTCTCCACCGGCCTGAAGGAGTAGTCGGCCTCCGGAATCTGCTCAGCGGCCGCCACGACATACTGGCTCATAGTCGTCCATGTCATGCGTGACGCATCAATGCCCGGGTTCGCAGCAGGTG
>JBPPMU010000056.1:0-6027 GCA_051306215.1 Gemmatimonadaceae bacterium
TCACCATCCTCTGAACGAGAATCCCGTCAACCGCGGCATCGGGCTCGGCGCGCTTGACGTTCTCAAGGATCTTCGCAAACGCCGTCCGGACATCTGCATCCCCCGTGAGTCCGGTGATCACACCCCCGGAGTCGCTCTTATGAATGATCTCCTGCGAGACGACTTTCATCACGACGGGATAACCAGTGGCGGCGGCAATTTTCACGGCGTCATCAGGACCCGCCGCAATGCGGGCGGAGGCTACCCGTATTCCGTATGCCTCGCATATCCCGAGTGCCTCGAGCTCCGAGAGTTTTGTCCGTCCATCGAGCTGGACTTTCTTCACGATCGCCGCAGCCGCGTCTCTGTCTGCTTCGAGCTGTGTCACGATCTCGACCGGCCTGTCGACCCACTCGCGCTGCCTGCATAACGCGTTGAGGGCACGCGCGGCCGACTCGGGGAACACGTACGCCGGCAATCCAGCCGCGTGCATCACGGCTCTTCCCTGCGGCAATCCTTCTCTTCCCATCAGCACCGGAATCACTGTCTTGTCCGGACTCTCCGCAACCGCTTCGGCGATCGCCTCGGCGACATCCTCCTGGGTGACTCCGAGAGGTGGGACAAAGATCGGCACGACGGCATCGACACCCTCGTCCGCCAGCAATGCCTTGAGCGCCGCCTTGTAGGCGGCGGGTTTCGCCGACGCGATCATGTCGAGCGGGTTTCTTATTGAGGCTTCGGCTGGAAAGAGCGGGGTAAGTGCCTCAACGGTTGCAGGCTTCAACTCGACGAGATCGAGCCCGTGCGCATCGAGCGCGTCGGCGGCAAGAATTCCCGGGCCTCCCGCATTCGTAACCACCGCAACCCTGCGTGACCTTGGAAGAGGCTGCGTGCCGGCGAAAGCCATCGTTATGTCGAACAGCTCTTCGACCGAGGCCGCTCGCAGCACTCCGGCTTGTGCGAGAAGTGCATCTACAGTTGTATCGCTCGCGGCAAGGGCACCGGTATGTGACGATGCAGCGCGTGCTCCTGCCGTCGAGCGCCCGGACTTGAGGGCGATTATCGGCTTCGTGCGGGTGACTCGCGACGCAATCTCGAGAAACTTCCGGGGATTCCCGAAATTCTCGACATACATGAGGATCGTGCGGATCGACGGATCCTTCTCCCACTCGAGAAGCAGATCGTTACCGCTGACGTCAGCCTTGTTCCCGACAGAAACGAACTGCGCAATCCCGATTCCGTATTCCCGTGCATAGTCGAGAACGCTGAGCCCCATGGCGCCCGACTGCGAGACAAAGCCCGCCGACCCGAATGGCGGCATTACCGGGGCGAATGTTGCATTCATCGAGATCTCGGGGTCGACGTTTATCACGCCCATGCAGTTGGGGCCAACCATCCGCATCCCGTATCCCCGCACCATCTCCAGCAGCTCACGCTCCTTTTGCGCCCCCTCCCCACCCGTCTCCTTGTATCCGGCCGAAATGACGACGAGACCTCTTATTCCCGCCTGCCCGCATTCCTCGACAACAGCCGGCACGAGCACCCGGGGTACCACGATCACGGCAAGATCGACCGGCTCACCTACGTCGGAGATCTTTCTGTACGCCTTGATTGAATGAATCGAGCTGGCGTTGGGATTTATCGGATACACCGGCCCGTTGAACCCGTACCGTATGAGATTCGCCAGGATCTGGTAGCCGATCGTGCTCGTGGATCGCGAAGCTCCAACCACTGCAATAGAGCGCGGCCTCAGGATTGACCCGAGGCCGCCCGGTTCGCCAGCCGGTGTATCGCCGGTCACGCGAACACGTAGGTTCGGTTCTTCAGCTTGTGGTCGGCGACTGCCATTGCTACATCCGTGGTCGTCACGATGCCGTGAAGGTCCTCTCCGTCCATCACCAGGACTCGATGGATGTTCGCTTCGCGCATGTATAGCGCTGCCTCGTCAACGAGGCAGTCCGGTGCGAGATAGTGCACGTTCCGCGTCATGATCTCGGACACCGTGACCTCCTCCAGCGGCGTCCGGCGTTTCCGGCTGAATTCGACAGACGCTTCGGCGCCATCGAGGTCGGCAAGGAAGGAAAGGAGGTCGCTCGCCGTGAATATTCCGGCAACCTTGCCGCCCGCAAGTACCGGAGCGCCGCTGATGTGCTTCGCGGTAAGAAGCTCCATCGCCTCGCGCAGTGTCAGGTCCGGAGTCGCGGTCGCGACATCGGTCGTCATTATGTCCCTGAGTCTCAGCATGTCACCTCACTGAAGCGGTATTCACGTCACTTCGTTCATTGTAGGGAAGCGCCCCCGGAATAACGATGGGGTGTCCCCCGATCCTCTGTACGGGAAACCCCTCCCCGCTCGCGGCATTCCTAGGCGGGCTCCTCGAGTGTCCTGATCGCATGCCCGGCCATCGCGTTTGCAAGCTCCTGCTCCCCCATGACAGCGAGGCCGACATTCATGCGTTCGAGATACTGCCGCTCCCTCTCACCGTGAGTGCGCACAACGGTGTCGATGCCGGGGTTCTTCTCGCGAGCGGCTTCGATTATCGCTCTGGTTTTGTAAGGATCGGGAGATGTGACTATCAGCATGCGGGCGTCCGCGAGGTTCGCCTGGTCGAGCACACCGCCCCTGCTTGCGTCACCAAAAAACGCGGAGACTCCACGGCTGCGCAGGGACTCGACCTTGGCAAGATCCGCCTCGACGACGACGTACGGAGCCTCCTGTTTTGCCAGCGCGGCGGCGACTATGCTGCCGACGCGCCCGTGTCCAACCATTATCACATGGTTCCGGAGCGAATGCGGCCCCTTGGGAAGGTCCGTTTTGACGATCGCCTCGCGCTCGATCCACACGAGTAAGCCCGGCTTCGCCGTCACCCACCTGTTCAGCCAGCGCGTGCCGCTGAACGCGAGGGGGTTGAGGCTTATCGACAGAATGGCGACCGCCACTATTAGACCCTGCCCCTCCACCGGAAGAAGTCCAAGCGTAACCCCGAGCGCAGCGAGGATGAACGAGAATTCTCCAACCTGAGCAAGGCTCGCGGAAATTGTGAGCGCTGTATGAAGCGGGTATCTGAAGAAGAGGACGATACCGAGCGCCGCCAGCGATTTTCCCACCATCACAATCAGCAGAACAGAGAGTATCTGCAGCGGCTGTTCGACGAGGATCCTCGGGTCGAACAACATCCCGACCGCAACGAAAAACAGCACCGAGAACGCATCCTTCAGAGGAAGAGCATCAGCTGCTGCTTCATGGCTCAGGTCTGACTCGCTGACGACTACTCCCGCGAAAAATGCACCGAGTGCCACAGACACCCCGAAGACTGCAGCTGCACCGACCGCAATGCCGAGCGCGACTGCCAGGACGGCGAGCGTGAAAAGCTCACGCGATCCGGTGTGTGCAACACGCTCGAGGAGCCACGGCACCGCCCGCATTCCCACGACAAAGATCAGGCCGAAGAACAGCGCGAGCTTTCCGAGAGTGATTGCGAGCGTAAGAATCAGTCCGCTCGATGCCGTGCCCGCCGTCTCTTCGGCGCCGAGGGCCGGGGCGAACGCGGGCAGGAGCACCAGGACGAGCACGGTGGCTACATCCTCGACGATGAGCCAGCCAACTGCGATCCGGCCGTCGACCGAATCAAGAAGTCCGCGATCCTCGAGCGCACGCAACAGCACGACGGTGCTCGCAACGGACAGGCAGAGCCCGAAAACTATTCCCGAGCCCCACGACCATCCCCATAGGTGCGAAACCACGGCGCCGAGCACTGTCGCGACAGCAATCTGAACGATTGCCCCGGGGACTGCTATCAGTTTTACGGTAAGCAAGTCCCTGAGCGAAAAATGGATTCCCACCCCGAACATCAGCAGGATCACGCCTATTTCCGCGAGCTGTTGCGCCAGGCTCGAGTCAGCAACGAGCCCCGGGGTGTAAGGCCCCACTGCGATACCAGCGATCAGGTAACCGACGAGGGGGGGCATGCCCACCTTCGTCGCAGCAAGCCCCAGAACGAAAGCCAGCCCGAGACCAACGGCGATAGTGGTGATGAGAGCGGTATCGTGGGGCATGGGTCAATTTGTTTTAACCCTGCGACGATTGACACCCTGACGGATATGTTCGGGGAGTGTACAGGCCGGTCGGGGAGGCTTAACTCCAGCCACGAGTTCCTTACATTTTCGGTATGCCCAGATCATCCGCCCTTCGTGCCGCCGCGACAACCGCCGCCGTGGCAGTCGTCATTGTCGCCATTGCGACATTCGGCTTCCGTTACGCTGAAGCCCGGAACTCCGGACAGGAGGTGGCTCCGGCTCAATCGGTTACGGCGTTCGTCGGCGTAACCGTCATCCCGATGGATCGCCAGCGTGTCCTGAAGAATCAAACGGTGGTGGTGCGCGACGGTCGTATCGCTGCCGTTGGCCCCGCTTCGAGCACAACGGTTCCGTCCGACGCCGTACGAATAGACGGACGTCGAAAGTTCCTGATGCCCGGCCTGGCCGAGATGCACGCTCACGTGCTGGGGCCGCAGGCTGCGAACTCGGAAGAGCTCAATCGCGACATAATGTTCCTGTACATCGCGAACGGCATTACGACAATCCGCGCGATGCTTGGAGCGCCGAACCAACTCGTCCTCCGCGACAGGCTCGATCGTGGCGAGGTTCTCGGTCCCACCATGTACGTTGCGGCACCGTCGCTCAATGGGCAGAGCGCGACGGATCCCCAGACGGCGGAGCGGCTGGTCCGGGAGCACAGGGCGGCGGGCTATGATCTTCTCAAGATCCATCCCGGACTCAATCGCCCCGCCTACGACGCGATAGTTCGCACCGGTCGTGAAGTCGGAATCACATGGGCCGGCCATGTCTCCGGCCAGATTGGCGTCGAGCACATTCTCAACACCAAGCAGTCAACAATAGATCATCTCGACGGCTACATCGAGGCTGCCGCTTCGGCCGAGGTGCGCCAGGCCATGGCCACTCCATCGTCAGGAGTGAGCCTGCCGCAGGCCTGGCGCTCGGTCACCGATGAGCGGATGCGCGAGCTCGCACGTCGCACGAAGGCGTCGGGGACGTGGAACGTCCCGACGATGTTCCTGTGGGAGAGTTTCTTCGGGCCGGGTTCACCCGATGAGTGGTCGACTCGCGAGGAAATGAAGTATGCACCGAAGCAGTGGGTGACGAACTGGTCGAACCAGAAGCGGCAGCGAATTCAGCAGGATGCGCAGAACAACGTCGCTCCTGCCGACGCTGCTCTCCTGATCTCGCTGCGCCGCAGGATGTTGAAGCACCTGGTGGATGAAGGTGCGCCGCTTCTCATGGGAACCGACTCACCGCAGATGTTCAACGTCCCTGGCTTCGCACTTCACCGCGAGCTTCAGGTGATGGCCGAGTCGGGGCTTACTCCGTATCAGGTTCTGGAGTCGGGATCGAAGAACGTCGGCGCGTACGTTGCCGCGGATCTGAAGAAGGATGGAAACTTCGGCACGATTACGGCAGGAAGCCGAGCTGACATGGTTCTGCTCGACGCGAACCCGCTGGACAATCTTGCAAACCTCACCAGCCGCTCAGGCGTGATGGTGAAAGGCAGATGGGTTCCGCGTGCAGAAATCGACAGGGGCCTGGAGACGCTGGCAGCGAAGTACGCGCAGTAGTGGGAGTCCATCCGGTTTAGCGCCTCTTCTGCGTCTCTGCGTAGCCGGCCGTTCCCGGCCCGGCTCTCTGCGTCTCTTTTCAATGGCCAGGGGCAGAATCGAACTGCCGACACGCGGATTTTCAGTCCGCTGCTCTACCAACTGAGCTACCTGGCCTTGCTCTGCGCCCGCTGGTGGCGCGGTTCGCAATGTAATTCCGCATTTCAGACGCGGGTACCCCTCGGCCCGAGTCCTGCTATTAGGGCGTCGGGCCGCGGCGAACGCCGTGGCCACAAGCTATTTCTGACCGGAGATCCAGATGAGCAAGTTGCTGCGCGGCCTGGCCGCGGGATATGGTGCGCGGAAACTGACGGGCGGCTGCGGCTGCATGGGAATCATCGTTTTCATAATTCTCTGGATGATCCTCGGAAATTTCG
>JBPPMU010000057.1:0-3454 GCA_051306215.1 Gemmatimonadaceae bacterium
TTGCAGAGTCGCGACTAATTGCGGATTGAGGGCAAAGGCGGCGTCCGTATTCCTCCCAGTCTTCCGTCCTCACTTAGTCGCGACTCTGCAATGGCTGTTGGTCCTGAGACCGCAAAGTCCTCGATCCGCTATCGCGGTTTACGGTTCAGTCGCGTCGATGTATGACCCCATCGAGGTATTCGAGCAAGCTCGCGCCATGGCATGTCGGTAGATGAAACGTGCTCGAGTTTTCCGAGCCTTACATCGCAGGCGACAACCGGAGCAAGGCGCCAGTAGTTGGGGCCGCGGAGCGCGCGGATGTGCCTGATCCGGAAATCGTAATGCGCTTCGGGTTTGGCGGTGATACTCAACGGCTTCTCTTGGGGGACCCTCAATCGGGCAAGACGCGTACCCCCTGTTTCTTCATTCCTCTCCGGTCAGGAAGCCCCGGCTCGAGAGCCGATCTCACATCGTGCTCGACGACCGGAACGCGAAGCTCGGCGCTTTTATTCCAGCCGAGCGATTGCGCGCGAACTTTTAAACGTGCCGAGCATGCTTCGGCGGGATCGCCGAAGGGTGTGCGGCGCCACACGTAGCTGTGCGGCATTATGCGGGAGATCATCCTGACGCTCGCCATCGATGTATGTGAGGTGAGAGCGACGAACGCCGCCCCGCCTTCGCGCGCGGCGCGGGAGAGTCTGACCATCTCCGTTCCTGCGGGCTCCGACCCCGTGAGCACGATCATTGAAAATCCTCCGCACCTCAGCAGCTCCTCGGCGGCACGGAGTGAGTTGCGGCGATTTGCAGGGCGCACGAGGATCGGGCCTTCTTCCCAGAACTGGCCGGCGATTGTGCCGAGTCCGTCTATCCAGGCCGCGCGCTCGCCGCCGGATGCGACAGTGTGGCAGGCCGCGCGGAGGATGGCGGTGGCCCCGCCGCCGGGCATCCAGACTGAGAGCCGCCCGCGGGGGAGTCCGCCATTGGGGAGGATTCCGTCGAGCTCCCCGATGCCTGTCGCGACCGGCTCCGCCGTCCGGTGCGTGACCGGGGTCGCATCGGGGAATCGCTGCTCGAGGAGCGATTTGAGGTCGGGTAAAGCTGAGGACGCGGACATGAGGCGTCCTTTTAGTGTATACCGAACATACCCCGAAAGGAAGAGGCGCAGAACAACACCGGAGGCGCAGAAACTACCTTGCGCGCCAGAGACGTCGCCGGACTGCGATTATGTTCCAGTTTGACCGGTTTCCTCCGGTCCTCCGTGCCCTCGCCAATCCAATGTTGACTCGAAAAACCTTTCTATTCGCGGCGATGTTTGCCGCGGCATGCAGCGCCGGGGAGGCCCCGCGGGCGGATTCCTCGAGTGCCTTGCCGCCGCCGCTACATACCCCGGCCGTCGTGGAAGCACCGCCGGATTCCTCGAGTGCCGCGGAGGCGCCGGCAGTGGATTCCTCCAGCGCCGACCATACGTGGGTCGTCAACACGCGCGGGATCGGGAAACTCTCGGCGGGCATGACGCTGAAGGAGGCGAATGCCGTCCTGGACGGAACGCTGATAATCCCGGCGAAGCTCGAGGAGTGTGACTGGGTGCGGGTGCGCGGCGCGCCGGACGGTCTGCTGATGATGGTTCAGAAGGGAAGGATCTCGCGCATCGACATAATCCGTTCATCCACCATCGAGACCGGAGCCGGCGCGAAAATCGGTGACACCGAGGCGCGGATCAAGGCGCTGTATCCCGGCCGGGTCGCGGTCGAGCCACACGCTTACACCGATGGTCACTACCTGGTTTTCACCCCACCCGCCGCGGCAGACAGCTCATTCAGGATCGTCTTCGAGACGGACGGCCAGAAGGTGCTTCGGTACAGGTCGGGCCTGATGCCGGCAGTGGAGTACGTCGAGGGTTGCTCCTAGCACCTGAGAGCTTCACACCGCAGAGGCTGGATCTTACCACAGAGGCCGGATCGGCATTCCCCTGTGGCCGGACATCCTCTGCGGCAGTTCCGCCCTTTCTGCGCCTCCGGTTTTGTTCTGCGTCTCTTGTTACCCGTGCCAGACCTTCCCCGCTACGAGGAGCAGGAAAACCGCGAACCCTCTCCTCAGCTGCACCGGAGATAACTCCTGCGCCAGCTTCGCTCCCACCCAGGCTCCGAAAAAGAGCCCGAGCGCAATCCACAACGCGGCGCCGATGTTGAGGTTGCCTCTCCTGTAGTACTCGAACGCACCGAGCGCGCCGACCGGAAGCAGGAGTGCGGCGAGCGACGTTCCCGTAGCTGCAACGGGCTGGAATTTCGCAAGCAGAATCAGCGCCGGGACAATCACTATCCCGCCCCCGATTCCGAACAGGCCGGACAACACTCCCGCGAGCAATCCGACAGCGATGAAAATTGGCGTCATTCACTTCTCCATTGATGTGGCGGGGGGCGATGATGACAGCAATATTTCCCGGTCGGGCCCACTTTGCGAGGCGAAGATCAGCATGACGGACACTGCGGCGAAGTTTCGCGGCCTGAGAACGGTCATCTACGGCGTGAGCGACATCACGCGGGCGAAGGAGTGGTACTCGAAGGCATTCGGGGTCGCCCCATACTTCGACGAGCCATTCTACGTCGGCTTCAACATCGGCGGATACGAGCTCGGTCTCGACCCCAACAGCCCGAGCGGGCCCGGCGGAACGACCGCGTACTGGGGAGTCGCCAGCGCCGAAGGTTCTGTCGAGTACATGCAGTCGATCGGCGCGACAGTGGCCGCCGCGCCCAAGGATGTCGGCGAAGGAATCAAGGTTGCGTCGGTCATCGATCCTGACGGAAACCGGATCGGGATAATCGAGAACCCCCATTTCGATCCGAAAGCCACAAGTTGACCCTCCCCGGCGGTGATGTTGCGGCGGTCAGGCCGGCGAACGGAAGATTCTCGTGGAGGCTCCTCGCATACTCCCTGGCGGCGATCCATGTGGCGTATGTCCTCTTCGTGCTGTTCGGCGCGCTCCTTGTTCTCGTCTGGCCCGGTGCGCTGATCGTTCACCTCGCCGCAGTCGTGTGGGCCGGCGCGACAATGATCGGGAACTTCGGATGCCCGGTCACTACCTGGGAGAAATCGGCGCTCCGGCGCGGCGGACACGAGCCTTACCCCGAGGGATTCCTCCAGCATCACGTTCTCCGCACCCGCTTCGACCCAGGCAAGGCACGCCTCAATCACGCAGTGCTCGGAACAGTCGCGATCGCCATTAACGTTGCGGTCTATCTGCTGATTCTCTGAGCGCCACACGCTCGACTTCGAGCTGAGGACTTTGCGGCCTCAGGACCAGGAGCCATTGCAGAGTCGCGACTAAGTGAGGGCCAGGGACCGGGGCGGCACGGAGGACTGTGGACCCGCTTCTCTCCTCAATCCTCACTCAGTCGCGACTCTGCAATGGCTCCTGATCCTGAGGGCGCAAAGTCCTCGATCCGCAATCACGAGGTCACCAGATCGTCCCCCTGCA
>JBPPMU010000058.1:0-7295 GCA_051306215.1 Gemmatimonadaceae bacterium
TTGTGAGTCGGCGGAACACTCTCTCTCTAAAGTGTCGTATCCGCAAAATCCGCCAAATCCGTTCTCCCATGGGTTTTCACGCACCCGCTATCGCAACAATCTTGACCCGGCCACAATGATCAAGCCTCTAATCGCTTTACTCCTGATCGCAGTTCCAATGTCGGTTGCGGCCCAGCCAACAGGCCTTGGCTACACTTCGCCTGAGCCGCGGCGATCTGTGCCCGATGATGGATGGCGCGACCCCGCGCCGCACAAGGCGCTCGGAGTGAACGTTGCGACGGGAGTGCGGATTCACTTGCTCGACTTCGGCGGGAAGGGCACGCCGCTCGTGTTTCTCTCGGGCATCGGTAACAACGCTCACGTGTTCGACGACTTCGCGCAGCGATTCACCAGCGGCAATCGCGTCATCGCGATAACCCGCCGTGGATTCGGTGAATCCTCGCATCCTGAAGACGGCTACGACCAGGCAACTCTCGCCGCCGACGTGATAACCGTGCTCGACAGCCTCGGAATCCGCCGGGCGGTATTTGCGGGTCATTCAATTGGTGGCTACGAGCTTACTCACATCGCGGCGAACTATCCCGACCGGGTACTCGGGCTGATCTATCTCGATGCCGGCAGCGATCCCGTCTCGGCAGATTCGATTCGCCGCTCGCGCGCGGAGCTTCTTTCTTCGCTCGAGGCGCTGCCCCGCCCTCCAGCACCCGAGCAGATTTTGCCCGGTGAAGCGGATTCAGCGTCGGCGAAGGCGGCGTGGGCATACAGGGTTCGGGTCGGCCTCACCGACAACACCGAGTCGGCTGTGAGAGCGGCATACTTCTACGAGGGGTTCAATCCGTATCGCGCCAACAACAGTCCCGCCCCGCCAAAAATGATGGCAGCCATCAGAGCAGGAGGCCCCACGCCATTCGACAGGGTGAAGGCTCCGGCCGTTTTCATTTTCGCCGAGACGAGCGCGATCGAGCATCTGCCGGCTGTTGCTCGCGTGTGGGCGAGCAGCAATCCCGACAGGCGCCTCGCTCTCCAGCGGTCGATCGACGTGACGGGAGCGGTCGTTCGCGCGCAGCGTGAGCACATCGTCAGGGAGCTCAAGGGGTCGAGATTGGTGACGATCCCCGGAGCGCGTCACCTCATCTTCATGAGCAACCCGACGGAAGTCGAAAAGATCATGAAGGAATTCCTGACCCGGCTCTGATGCCGATTTCACCCGACGACGTCAGGCTCTGTCTCGAGGATCATCCGGCAGGGGCGGCCGGCCCGCAGCCAATGTCCGAACCGATCGTCCAGACATCGCTTTTCGCCTTCCCCGACTACGAGTCGATACTCGAGGCGTTCAAGGCAGAGCACCGGAATTACGTCTACTCACGGGGAACCAACCCGACGGTCGAGGTACTCGAGAAGAAGCTTGCGGCGCTCGAGCGCGGTGAGGCGTGCAAGACATTCGCTTCCGGAATTGCCGCTGCAAGCACGGTGATGATGGGGCTGCTTAGGGCGGGCGACCACATTCTCTTCGTCAACCAGACATACGGACCGACGATTCAGCTGGCGAAGCAGCTCGGGCGGTTCGGGATCGAGTTTGACCTGCTTCTCGACCTCACGCCAGATGCAGTACGGGCGGCGCTGAAGCCGAACACGCGCCTGGTGTGGCTGGAGAATCCGGGCACGATGCTGATGCGGACTTTCGACATCGAGGCGGTCGCCGCCGTTGCGCGCGAGTCTGGCGCGCTCACCTGCATCGACAACAGCTGGGCATCACCGCTCTTTCAAAAGCCGCTCCTTCACGCCGTCGATATCGTCGTTCATTCGGCAACCAAGTACATTGGCGGGCACAGCGACGTTGTCGCGGGAGCGCTGATCACCTCCTCCGAGCGGATGGAGCAGGTGTTCTTCCGGTCGTACATGCTGCATGGAGGGATACTCGCGCCGTTCGATGCGTGGCTGCTCCTGCGCGGCCTGCGTACGATGCCCGTGCGGATGCAGCAACACGAGTCGGATGCGCTCGAGATAGCAGAGTATCTCCGTACCCGGTCCGACGTGTCTGCGGTGTATCATCCCGCGTTCGATGAGCCTTCACCGTCGCTCACCGGTTTTTCCGGGCTTTTCAGCTTCGAGATTGCATCAGGTGGCTTCGACGCGGTGAGGAAGTTCATCAACGGTCTCGAGAGATTCCGGATCGGCGTCAGCTGGGGCGGTGTCGAGAGCATAGTCATATCGCCAAACCGCGGAAACAATCTTCCCTACCTCGAGGCCCAGCGGATTCCGGCAGGACTCGTCCGCCTGTCGATCGGACTCGAAGGTGCAGACGCTCTTATCACCGACATCGCCCGCTCGCTCGACAACGCGGGAATCAGCTAGAGGTCGAGCCCTCCGGCATCTCGTTCCTCGGGAGGCGGAGCTCGAAATTGCTCCCCGACCCGAGGGTGCTGCTTGCTGAGAGGTCTCCACCCATCCCCCGGGCAAGATCCCTGCTGATCGCGAGCCCAAGACCGGTGCCTTCTGCGGAGCGGGAACGGCTCGCATCGACCTGAATGAACGGCTCGAACACCTTCGCAATCATGTCGGGCGGGATTCCGACTCCTGTGTCGATAACCCGGAGGAAAACGCTCGCAGCGTCGACGCTCGTTTCGACGCAGATGCTGCCACCCCGCGGAGTGAACTTCACCGCATTCGTCAGGAGATTGAGAAGTATCTGCTGAACCTTCTCGCGATCGGCGCGCGCCTCGATGCGCGGCGGGACCGCGGTTTCAAGCCGCAGCGACTTCGCCGCCATCTGCGGCTCGACCATCGGCATCACGCTTTCGACTACCTCGGACACCACAACACGCTCGACGCGATAGTCGACATGGCCGGCCTCGATGCGCGAGAGATTAAGTACATCGTTGATCAGTCGCAGGAGATGCCGCTGGCTCCTGTCGATCCTGTCGAGCGCTTCCATCTGCTCGGGCAGCACAGGCCCGTGCACTCCCATCTGGAGAAGCTGGACGTATCCGCCGATCGCGTTGAGCGGCGTGCGGAGCTCGTGACTCATCACAGCGAGGAAATTGCTCTTCGCGAGGTTCGCTTCGTCTGCCGCCGCGCGCTGGCGCTCGAGATCCTCATTCAGCGCCTGGAGCTGCTCGCTCTGCACCTCCATCTTCGTTGCAAGCTCCTGGAGCTGATGATGCTGGAGCTCCAGCTCCACGGCCTGTTCCTCGAGTGTCACGTTTGCCCGTTCCGCCACCTGCTTCGCCTCGAGGAGCGCGTCCTCGAACTTGCGGCGCTCGCGCACTTCGATCATCACGCAGTCAGTGAACGGCACCCCATCCCGCTCGTGCCGCACCGCATTGCAGAGCACTCCGATGTCCTCGCCGTCCCGCGCGCGAAGGATCATGAAGATCTCCTGCGCGCGGCCATGAAGCTTCACGAGAGGAAAGAAATGGGTCTGGTGAAAGATCCTGCTGCCTGTTGCGAGGATCTCCTCGAGCGCCTTCCCGACGAGATCGTCGACCTCATATCCAAGACGTTCGGCGAGCGTCGAATTGACTGCCGAAATCCTGCTGTCGTCGCCATACGAAACGAATCCGCATGGCGCGCGATCGAGAATGGCTCCGACGTCTGACATTATTGTACCGCGAGGCATCGCTTCAGGCAGGGACCGGAGATGAGAGGTATTCCTTGATCAGGGAGACTGTCTCCTCGGGGTCGCTCATGTGGGGACAGTGCCCGACCGCTTTCATCACGCGGAGTGTGCTGTCGGCCAGCTCTCTGTGCAGATAGTCTCCGACCTCGAGAGGCGCGACCATGTCGTCCGAGCATTGCAGAATGAGCGAGGGGACGCTCACGCGTGAAAGATCTTCGCGATTGTCGGCGAGGAACGTCGCCCTGGCAAACTGGCGGGCGATGATCGGATCGGTCGAGCAGAAGCTCCCTGTAAGCTCGGCGCCAAGTTCCGGACGGTCGGCGTTCTTCATGATCGCCGGGGCGAGAAAGTTGGCCCACCCGATGAAATTATGATCCATCATCTCGAACAGCCCATCGATGTCGCGTTGCTCGAAACCGCCGACATACGGCGTGTCATTTATGTATCGCGGTGACGGACCCACGAGGATCAACCGTTCGAAGCGCTCCGGCTCCTCGTTCACGGCCAGTACGCCGATCATGCCGCTTACCGAGTGCCCGACGAAAATTATGTCCTTCAGGTCGAGCGCATTTGTCACATCGAGAACATCCCGGGCATACCCCTCGAGCGAGTCATATCGCTTCGAGTCATACGCGCTGACATCCGACTTGCCTGAGCCGACGTAGTCGAAGAGTACTATCTGGTATTCATCCTCGAAATGCGGCGTGACGTATCGCCACATGTTCTGGTCGCACCCGAAGCCGTGCGCGAAAAGCATTGGCTGCGTGCCGGTGCCTGACACCTTCACGTTGTTACGCTTGACTACATCCTTATTCACTTTGCGGAGCTCCCGGGGATTGGGCGGGCACAGCGCTTCCCCGGTGAATGACTATGCAAGTGCTACGCTAAGAAACCCACCTCGAGGTTTTTTCTTCAGATCGCGAGTGATCCAATCTCCGCAAGCTCGCGACTCAACTCGGACATGCTGTCGACAAAAATCGCCCGGGAAAGTCCCTTGCTCCCTTTGAGGGCGGCCGAGCCGGCACCTCCGACGAAAATCGCGATTCCATCATCAACGGCTTCTTCGATCCTCCTCAGTTCGGCGGCGATGCCTGGCTTTCTGTCGGCGACGATGCTTATCCCGACGGCCCGGGCTTTCGTCCTTATCGCTGTCTCCGCGATCTCCCCCGCGGGAAGATCCGCACCGAGATAGATGACCCTCCAGCCTTCACTCGCCGCGATCGAGGCCGCCATCAGAGCGCCGCTTGCGTGCCGCTCTCCTTCGAGTGTGGCAATGACGATGAGGGGCCTGTCTTCTCCCCCTGTAAGCAGGGGCGCGGTCTCGCCTACGACGCGCTGGACGACAGCCGTGGCGAGATGCTCCTGGGAGACTGTCAACGTCCCCTCGTGCCAGGCGTCCCCGACCCTGCGCAGGAATGGAGCTGCAATCGCGTCGAGAAAGGCCACGATTCCGTACCGCGCGACATTCCGCCTGAGCAGAGTCTCGAGCCCGGCAGGGTCCATGTCTCTGGTGCGGGCGATTGCCTCCTCCACTGCCGGATTCGGCGATCCCGACGAGAGCTGAACAGGTGGAAGCAATCCTGACGACTCGACCTCCCGGACCAGATCCGCGAGTGTCTCCCCACTCAGCGAAGCAACGTGGCTGATGCCATGCCCGCCCCGGGTCGCCCGGTGCAGCAGGAGGAGCCTCTCGATGTCCGCATCGGAGTAGATCCGCTGCCCACCCTGTGACCGCTTCGGGGTGACAACTCCGTACCTCCGCTCCCAGACTCTGAGGACATCGGGGGACAATCCGGTCCTCTCAGCAACGACTCCGATCGGGTGGCGTGGTTCGGTGGGTGGCGTCATGGGAGGATAATCGGCAGTTGTCGATATTATGTCAAGGTATTATCTGGACAAACCCTTGACAAACTGCGAGATGCTGTCTAGAATACCTGGACAGAACATGGACACCAACCGCTCTCGGAGGAAGTCAAGATGAAAGGACTCAGCCTGCTCGCCGTGATTCTGCTCGTCGTTGGGGGACTCAACTGGGGTCTCGTAGGCGCCACAGGATTCGACCTCGTCCGCGCGATTTTCGGCGAGATGACGTTCCTGAGCCGCACGGTTTACACGCTCGTCGGCCTCGCGGCCGTATACCAGCTCGCCACCTGGCGTTCCGCCGAGGCCCGCGCTGCTGCGCGGGCCTGACGGTTCGCTCAAACTCAACAATGGAAAAGGAGAAGAACATGAAGCTCACATCGATCGCACGCGTGGCCGCTGTCGCCACCATCCTCGTCGCTCAGTCAGCGTGCGACGCGGAAGCAGCTCAGGATCAGAATCCGCCGGCGGCGCAGCAGCCAGTGCAGGTTGAGGCACCAACCGGCGACATAGTCGCGGTAGCGGCGGGGGCGGGACAGTTCAATACGCTCGTCGCGGCAGTTACCGCTGCCGGGCTGGTTGAGACGCTCCAGGGCACCGGACCGTTCACCGTCTTCGCGCCCAGCGATGAAGCGTTCGCCAAGCTGCCCGCAGGCACCATCGAGGCCCTGCTCGCCGACAAGGAGAAGCTCACCGCAATCCTTACGTATCACGTTGTCCCCGGAAGGGTGATGGCTTCAGACATCGTCAGTGCCGGAGGCGCGAAGCCGGCGACGGTGAATGGAGCGCCGGTGAATGTCACAATCCGCGACGGACAGGTTTATGTTGACGGAGCTCGCGTAGTCACCGCGGACGTACCAGCGTCGAACGGAGTGATTCACATCATCGACTCCGTCATAATGCCCCCCGCCGCGGGCAACTGACGGCCGAATTCAGGTGTGTCCGGTGCGCGGCAACCTGCGCGCGCCGGACTTGCCTCTGGCCTTCCACTTGCGACGCTGCAAGATTGCGTCGACGCAACCTAACCGACATGGCAGAGCTCAAGACGAGGAAGACAGAAGCGAGCGTTGACGCTTATCTCGATTCGATCAGTGATGAATCGATCAGGCAGGATTGCCGCGAGATCGGCAGGATGATGAAGAAAGCGACTGGAGCGAAGGCAAGGATGTGAAAAACTCAGGTCAGCCTGAGCTCAGCATCCGATCGATCAGCCGTCACCGCCGCCAGTCTCATCGCTGATCCGCTGATACCGCGCCTTGGCGAGCTGATAGCCGCCGTACGCGACGAACGCCGCACCCGCCACGACGAGCAGCAGCGGCCCGAACGCGGCCTGCCCGATCATCGCGAGCGCATCGTCAACATCCGCGACACGATCCGGCGCCGCGCCGGCCGCGGCCCTGATGACGAACATTCCACAGATTCCAAAGATCACCGCGCGGGCAACAGTCCCCACACGAGCCGCGACGGATATTGCCCACCGCGCATCGGCGGATAGTGATCGCCTGTCGAGCATGTTGCCGAATGGCTCATCCCATGCGCGATAGAGCAGATAAACGCCACCACTGACGAGAGCCAGGCCGATCAGTCCGAGCAGCGCCGCCCCGTACGGAAGCGCGAGAATTCCCTTGGCCCACGCTACAGCCCCGCTGATGCCGTTTCCCTCCGGCGCGACAACGATGGCAAGCGCCGCAACAGCAAGCGCGATGTATAAAGCGCCAGTCAACGCATCAGCGGCCCGAACCAGAATTCCTGGAAGGGACGCCCCTCGCCCCTCCGGATCGTTGATCGCGCCAGCGATGTTCAACATCGCGTACGC
>JBPPMU010000059.1:0-27136 GCA_051306215.1 Gemmatimonadaceae bacterium
ACTGCGGACTACCCTTCAACTGGAAGCAGCTCATCGACTTCCTGCGGGCGCGACTCTCCGCTCCGTGAGAGGGCAAGCTTGGCGCTCAGCGGTCCCGCGATCTCGAACACGATGATCGCACCCAGCACGACTGTTGTGACGGTCGGCGCGATCTCCGGGAAACGCTCGCGGGTTACGATTACGAGGCCGACAGCGAGACCCGCCTGGGCGAGTATCGAGAGGCCAAGCAGGCGCTCGACTTTCTCACCGAACTCGACCTTCTTCGCGGCGAAGTAAGTGCCGCCGAGCTTGCCCGACGCTCGACCGACCACATATGCCGCGCCAAGCAGTCCGAGTGAAGGCAGGAGTGAAAGATTGAGGTCGGCTCCCGCCAGCACGAAGAAGATGACGTAAAGCGGAGGATCGGTTCGCGAGAGCGCCTCGAAGAGCTTGCGGCTCTTCTTCGACAGGTTCGCCATCGTCGCACCCACGGCCAGGCTTCCTACGAGAGGCGACAGGTCGAGTGCGCTCGAGATCCCGACTGTGAGGAGCACACACCCCACGAGCAGGATGAGCACCTCGCCCGACTCGACAACCTGCGATGCCCAGATCGCGAGAAGGAGCCCGACAAGGAAGCCAAGCGCCGTTGAGCCGATGAGCTGCCAGAGCAGCGGAAAAATCGTCTGCGCGAGCCCGCGAAAGCTCACTCCGGTGTCAGTGAGCATAGCTGACATGTCGAGCGTCATAGCCGCTACGCTGAACGCGAAGAGCGCAAGGATGTTGTTGAGCCCGATGATGCTCGTAACGACCTCGGTGAACGGACCTGACGCATTGTTCTCGCGAATCACCATCAGCGTCGAGGCGGCGCCTGTCTCAACCGCTATTGCGCCAAGCAGCAGCGCCACCGGCCACGGCTGGCCGAGCGCCAGCATCAGCGCGAACACCAGTGTCGCGGCCGCGAGTGACTCGGCGACAGCCACAGTGAGCACCTTTCGCCCGATGAGCCGCATCCGCGAGAACTCGAACACCGCGCCGATCGAAAAGAGTATCAGACCGAGGCCGACCTCGCTGAATACGTGGAGCGCCTGAAGGTTCTCGTGGCTCACCCAGCCGAGAACGGAAGGCCCGACGATCATTCCCGCCAGCAGGTACCCCGTCACTTCAGGGATGCGGGCGAACTTCACGAGGTGACCGACCAGAAGCGCGAAGAGAAGGATCAGGCCGAGCGAGGTGAGCTCGTTCACCGCGCTGGACCGGGTGAAGCTGCGCCGACAGTATCGGCCGATGGGTCGATGGGAGCGACGGCCGTGGTGTCGGCAAGCAGTCGCCTCACCTCGCTCCCGGTCACGGCGGCGTAACCGTCGCCGCAGTCAACGACCATCCCGCGAAGCCTGCCTGCCAGGTCGAAGACGCCGGCACCGGCGAGCTCGGGCGTCAGCGGAACGCCCAAAACGTATTTCTCCACGATGCGCGCGCCGCACCTGCCGTATGAGCGTCCGCCGGACATGCCGTACCATGAAACGACTCTTTCCCCCGGGTCACGTCCGACGACGAGCACCCAGTCTCGTCTCACCGAGTCGGAGTCGAGCGCGAATGGCGGTCGAAGCGAATCGGCCATGACCGGCTGGACGAGAAGCACCGGGCGTTCCGGCGACGTGGAGATCACGCTGTCGCGAATACCCCATTTGATTCCCGATGCCCCCCGCGTTGGAACGCGAACGACCTGCGGCGCGATGGCTGCAACACGCTCGTTGATGTACCCCGATATACTGCGAAGCTGGCTCTCCTGGGTGAGCCTCTGAAGCGTTGAGGCTTCACTCGGCGGCGCAGCCTGCGTACCACCCGGCCCGACCAGCGCAGCGCGCGCGAGCAGGCCGAGCGCGATGATCACGATCGCGGCGACAATGAGTGCGCCCAGGTACTTCCGGCTCAGCTCGGTTTCTTCTGCCATGGTCGAAGTCTAGGCAAGCAGGTTGCCAGAGTAGAAGCTCGTCGGGTTGCGCATCGAAGCCCTAGATTACCGTTGCCGCGCCAGCCCGGGAAGGCGCGGGATCAGTCTCAAGGAGTAGCGACATGGGAAGCAGCACGAAGCCGCGGCTTGACCGCATTCTCGTTTCAGTCGATTTCGCCGAGCCGTCGCTCGTCGCAGCACGATGGGTGGCTGACCACTTCGCGCCGCAGGCAGAGATCATTCTCGCTCACATCATCGAGCCGCCGCCAGCAACGCGGACCAACGTGATGCGGTACCCGTCGGTTGAGACAATCGTCAACAAGGTCCACGTCGATGCCCAGAAGCGTTTGCGGGAGCTGTGTCAGAGCATTGCCCCCGAGCGTGCAAGGGAGGAGATAAGGGTCGGCGTTCCGCATGACGAGCTCGTTCAGCTCGCCGAGAGCGTCGGCGCGGATATCGTCGTCGTCGGGCGGCAGGACCTCGCATCGTCCGGCTGGGCTCGCATAGGCATCACCGCGCAGCGGGTTCTTCGTAAGTCTCCGGTGCCAATTCTGCTGGTGACCGGTGCGCGGGATCATCCGCCCGCAAGCGTTCTCGTGGCTGTCGACGAAAGTGCAACGACGCACGCCGTAATTCGCTGGGGAGCATTCATGTCCCACCTGTTTACAGCGAAAGCGACGGTTGTGCACGCCGCCGGCACCGAAGAATCCCCGGACGAGGATGTCTGGATCGCCGAAGAAATCGGGAAGTCGTCGAGCGGCGCGGTGATGGAGCAGCGGATCACGCGGACCGATGCGCGGCCGGCCGAGTCGATAATCGGTGAAGCGCGCGCACTCGGAAGCGACCTCATCGTGATCGGGAGCAGCGGAGCCGGCGCGGCGAGCCAACTCCTGTTCGGGAGCGTCGCTGAGAGCGTCCTGCTTTCCACCCCGTGTCCCGTGCTTGTCGTACTTCCGATAGGTGGCTAAGCCCGCTCAGCGCTCCCACTCCCAGATGCAACGACAGCCGTGGCGGCAGGTGCAGTAGGGATTCGGGATCACGTGGGTCTGCTCGCCGGCCTGAAGGCGCAGGCCATGCCGGGATGCGCAACTCGAACAGGTGTCTTCATCCATTGTCGCGACGTACGTCTTCGCGACTGCTGCTGAGGAAATTTGGTCCATCTCCGCGGCAATATTGGTTGGAATCTCGCGGCCCGCCACTCTCTGGCGATCACCAAATTCGCAACAACCGCCTTGGGGAGAATCCACCCCCCGGTGGGAAATCCAATCCGCCAAACGTCTGCCAAGTGCGAAAGCTCACCGGATCTGGGTGTGCCTACGCGCCTGTAAGTCCTTTGCTAGAAATGACTTGAATCGCACAAACCGGCGGTCTAACATGCTTCCTGAAATTGGTTCCGGCGTTGCCCGGTCGCCCACTACATCGGCCGTTTCCACATTCATTGACGCCGCCGGCTCGTATCCCGCTAACTTACATGGGTGAGCGCCTTCACGGGCGCGTCCAACTCTCGACATGGGCATGACCTGATCGTGTTCCCTCCCTGCCGTCAGCTGGGTGTTCCCCACATCGGCGACCCCGGGAGGGTCCATGTCACCGCCGGAACAGAAGTTTGAGCGCAACCGCTTGCTCAGGGCGCTCGACGCCGACGACTATCGCTGGATTGCACCACAGCTCGAAGCTGTGACGATGAAGTCTGGCGACGTCCTGGCCGAGGAAAATCAGCCTTTCACGCATGTCTACTTCATGGGTACCGGCGTCGCTTCGGTCACGAACCAGGTGTCAGGCGGGACGGTCGAAGTAGGAACAGTCGGTAACGAAGGCCTGGCAGGTCTCAGTGTTTACCTCGGCGGCGGCGGCGGAATCCCCAGCCGTACGTTCGTGCAGGTGCCGGGCGAGGGAAAGCGCATGCCTGCCGCCGCGTTCGCGGCTGGCGCCGGGGAACGTCCCGGGCTTCAACGAATCCTTAAGCGATACGTGCAGGCATACCTCATCCAGGTCTCGCAGACTGCAGCGTGCAATCGCGCGCACAGTGTCGAGGAGCGCTGCGCGCGATGGCTGCTCATGACGCACGACCGTGTGGGCGGCGGCCACACCTTCCCACTCACCCACCAGTTCCTCGCCTACATGCTCGGCGTGCGCCGCGCCGGCGTGACAGTGGCAGCCGGCATTCTCCAGAAGGCGGGATTGATCCACTACACGCGCGGGAGCATAACCATCTCTGACCGCACCGGCCTCGAGGCGGCCTCCTGCGAATGCTACGGCGTCGTGGCGGAACACGTCGACCGTCTCACTTGCCCCGCGCACTGAGGCGGAAACCTCCGGAGAGCATGAGCCGTACGGTAAGAGATTCAAACCATTGCGGTGCCGCGGGCGTCTGACCCGGCGGACCATCTTACCCGGAGTCTCTTCATGCGCTCGTTCGCAGCATCAATGCTCGCGCTCGTCACAGTCCTGCCGGCCGTGGCAATCGCTCAGGACAACCTCGATGCACCCCGCCGGGTTTTCAGCGGCGAAGTCTCCAGCGGCTCATGGCTCCGGGTGCGAACGATGAAGGGGGACATCCAGGTACGCGAAGGGACGGGAGCCACAGCGATCGTCACTGCCTCACGCAAGAGCGGTCGCGGCTCGATGGAGGGAATAACCTTCGATGTCAGGCGCGATGGGTCGGGCGTGACGGTTTGCGCGATTTATCCGCACACCCGCCGCTGCGATGAGGACGGCTATCAGTCATCGTGGCGGCGCAGCGACGGGAACCTCGCCTCGGTCAACTTCACGGTTGAGCTGCCGCGCGGCGTCAAGCTCCTTGCATCGACCGGGAACGGCGACGTGAACGTCCGGGGCGCAGGTGAAGAAGTACAGGCGAGCTCCGGGAACGGAGAGGTGAGAGTGCTCGGGTCGGGCGGGCGCGTAAGGGCAAGCACGGGCAATGGCGATGTCCAGGTGAGTGATGCGAAGGGAGCCGTGCGCGTGAGCAGCGGCAACGGCGACATCACTGTCGGAACGACGATGGGCCCGGTATCCGCGTCGACAGGCAACGGGCGCATCGACGTGAGAATGGCCGAGCTAAGCGAAGGCGACATGGACTTCACTACCGGCAACGGGTCAATCGAGTTGCGCCTTCCGGCAAATCTTTCCGCTGACGTCGTGGCAAATGTGTCGCTGCGGAGATTCGAGACCGAGTTCCCCATGCAGCTGCCAGGGCGTTTCTCAGGCAGCCGGATCGAGGGGAAGATCGGCGAGGGCGGACGCCGGATCAGGGTGAGCACGGGCAACGGTCGGGTAGCGCTCCTGAAAAACGACTGAATCTGCTGCGTCGCGCGAGGGCGGCTCAGGGAGCGGGCGGGTGGAACCCGGCGTGGGGGATTGTAAACGAGAATGTGCTCCCCTCGCCGGGAACGCTCCGCACGGCGATCTCACCGCCGTGCGCCTCGACGATACCGCGCGCAATTGACAAGCCGAGCCCGGTGCCGAGGCTCGCGCGATCGTGTGCCTGCCAGAACGGCTCGAACAGGTGCGGGATCTGATCTGCGGAAATGCCCGACCCGGTATCGGACACGGAGAAGCACATATCCCCCGCGGCATTCGCACCCGCGCCGACAGTGATGCTGCCGCCCTCCCGCGTGAACTTTATCGCGTTGCCGATCAGGTTCGAGAACACCTGCAGAAGCCTGTCACGATCGGCAAACATCGATAATGGCGCCTGGTCGGAGTCGAACTCGAGGCGGATGTGCTTCTCCACCGCCTGCTGCCTGAACTGCTCTTCGACTTCCTGCAGCAGTTCCTTTGTCTCGATCGGACCGGGCGACACCGCAAGGCCATGACCCGACTGGACCCGCGCTGCGTCGAGAAGATCGTGTATCAGCCGGTTCATCCTTTCGACCGTCCTTTTCACGATCTGGAGATGATGCTCGCGGTCTGACTCACGCCGCGTTGGCGACGAAAGAGCATCGGCGACTATCCCGATCGTGTGCAGCGGGTTCTTGAGGTCGTGCGACACAACCCTCAACATCTGGTCGCGGTACTTGAGCGCCTCCTCCGCCTCGGCCCTCGCGCGCTGCTCACGCTCGATCACCAGCACCCTGCCCAGCGCCGCTGCGGCGAGATCGCCGAGCGCGGTGACATAGGCGATTTCCGAATCGGAGAAGCGCGGCGCACTTCCATCTGGAATCAGGACAATGTTCCCGAACAATCCGGTCTCGAGCCTGAGTGGTATCTCGAGCGGCCCCGGATCGTAATCTGAAGCAGCCGGACCTGCCTCACTCGAGGCGACTGTCTCGACCCCTGAATCAGTCACCCGGTCCAGCCGGACGGCCGAGCTTCGCGTCCACTGCATTGCCGCAGCCGTCACCTGGCGGCCCACTTCCTCAACGGACGGTGCTATACTCAGCGTCCCAGCGACGTGATGGAGTGACGCCTCCTCCTCGACTCCCTGTCTCAGCTGGCTGGCCAGCAGGTCGAGGCGACGCACGAGCCAGCCAACCACGATCACGATCAGGAGCGCAAAGAGCGCAAGAAGCGAGACGGTGGCCGTCGCCCATCGCTCGTCCGACGCAACCGTGGCGCGCATCGTCATCTCGGCGCGGATCACCGCCGCGTTTGCCTGGTCTGCTGCGCGAAGCACCGCATTGACCCTGCGGTCGCCCTCGGAAATCGCCTCGATCAGCTCTTCGCGCGTTCTTCTTCCTGCGAGAAGGTCCTCGGGTTCTTCGAGCCATGCCTGCTTGCGTGCATGGAGCTCGGAAACTGCGGTAGCTACCTCAGGGCCGAGCTGCGGAGCAAGTCGCAAGAGGCGCTCAGTCGCCTCACGGTCTCTTTCAAGGCCCGCCTTGAAGTCGTCGAGGTAAGTGCTGTCGCCGGTCAGCTCGTATCCGCGAATTGCAGCGAGCTCGGAGACGAAGGCATTCTGCACTTCGAGGAGAGCGCTCCGTGTCGGAAGGGCGACGTCGGCAACCTGTTCCCGGAGCCGCTCGGTATGCCTCCGCGCCCAGAGCGGAATAATTACGAGCATCGCGAGCAACGCTCCGGTGACGAGGGGCATGTGCCTCATCCACCGTCGCAACGGCTCGCGACGCTCGAGATTCGTCGCGATCCTGTGCCGCGGCTTTGCGAGCTTGTTCACGCGAAGCTAGATCTTCATCAAGCGGGCTCGCCCATCGCGGCGAAAGTCTCGCGGATCTGGCCGAGTGCCCACTCGAGGTCCTCGCGGGAAACCACGAGCGGCGGAGCGATCCTCACGACGAAGTCATGTGTCTCCTTGCACAGCAGCCCACGCTCCATCAGCGCCTCGCAGAAAGGTCGCGCCGGCCCTGTCAACTCGATTCCAACGAGAAGACCCCTTCCGCGCACTTCCTTTATCCCGCTGCTCTCGATTTTCCCCAGCTCCGCGATGAACCATGCGCCAAGCTCTGCTGATCGCTCTGAGAGGTTTTCTTCACGGATCACGTCGAGCGCCGTCCTCGCCACTGCGCAGCCGAGCGGATTGCCGCCGTAGGTGCTCCCATGGCTGCCGGGGCTGAAGACGTCCATTATCTCGCGGCGGGCGACGAAAGCAGACACGGGGTAGAAGCCGCCCGAGAGTGCCTTCCCGAGAATGAATGCGTCGGGCTTCACTGACTCATGGTCACAGGCGAAGGATTTTCCGGTGCGGCCAAGCGCTGTCTGGATCTCGTCAGCGATGAAGAGAACGTTGTGTTTTTTCGAAAGGGCCGACACGTCGCGAAGATATCCGTCAGGCGGTATGAGGATTCCCGCCTCGCACTGAATCGGCTCGATGAGAATCGCGCAGGTGTTCGGGGTGATCGCAGCTTCGATCGCGGCGGCATCTCCGAACGGGACTGAAACGAATCCGGGAGTGAACGGCCCGAAGCCGTCCTGGTAGCTCTTCTCAGACGAGAATCCGACGATCGTTGTCGTGCGGCCGTGGAAGTTGTTGTCGCAGACGATTATCTCCGCCTTGTCGCGCGGGATGTTCTTCGTTCTGTAGCCCCATCGCCGCGCTGCCTTTATCGCGGTCTCGACCGCTTCGGCGCCGGTGTTCATCGGGAGCACCGAGTCCATGCCGCAGAATTCGGCGAGCTCCTCGCAAAAGAGCGGAAGCTGGTCGTTGCGGAAAGCCCGCGACGTCAGCGTCACACGCTCGGCCTGCGTTCGCATGGTCTCGAGAATGCGGGGGTGGCAGTGTCCCTGGTTCACCGCGGAGTATGCGCTCAGGCAGTCGAGGTATCGCTTTCCGTCGACGTCGTAGAGCCAGGGTCCTTCGCCGCGCTCCACGACGATGTCGAGCGGGTGGTAATTGTGAGCGCCCCACTTTTCTTCAAGCGCGACGAGTGATTCGGTGTTTTCTCCGACATGTGCGGTCATGCTGCTCCCCGGTTTGAGTCTTTCTTCAAGATACAGCATTGGGGCGGAGTGCTGGCGTGTTGGGGGCCCGTGGCCTATTCATCTGGCACAAAGGGGGTGAGCCCACTTGAAGGTCCCGCTCAATCCAGTCGCGACCGCCCCGGGCCATTGCCGGGCAACTCGATGACGGCCCGCGCCATCTTTGCCGCGGGTTTCGTGGCGGTCGTCGTGGCGCTTCCGGCATCTTCACAGTCCGTCTCAGGCCGCGTGACCGTCGGCGACTCGGGGCTTCCCGCACGCGGCACCGGAATCGTGCTCGTCGACTCGTCGGGCCGTCCGCGCATGGGCGCTCTCACCGATTCCTCAGGTAACTATCAACTCACTGCGCCGATGCCGGGTACCTACAGGCTGAGGGTCCAGGGCAGCTACGGATTGTCGAGCTTGATAACGGCGGAGTTCACGATCGGCCGGACCGTCGAACTCGAGCGGAACTTCAAACTTTCGTTGTCGCCGCTTTCACTTGATACAGTCCGTGTCACTGCTACGCGGGACGTAGCGTCGCCGCCGGGCAATCCGGGGAAATACGACGACTTTCTGCGCCGCCGCAAACTTGGATTCGGTCACTTCATTACGAGCGCCGACATCGAGAGAGCAGGGATGAACATGACGCACGACCTGCTGCGCGGGATTCCCGGCATGCTGATCTCCCAGTCAGGCACCCGCATCACGTTTCAGTCGAAGCGGTGTTCCGGAGGGAGCATCCCCGGCATGGATCCGGCGGCGCTTACGGGGGGCCGGGCTGGGCCCGACGAAAAGCAGCAGCCAATGCTGTTCGTTGACGGATTCCGCGTGCGCGACATAACCAGTCTCAATGACATACATCCCGGGCAGATCGAAGCAATGGAAGTGTTTCAGGGCGCCGCCCAGGTGCCGGCGGAGGCGAAGGGTGATGCCTGCGCCGCGATCTTCGTCTGGCTTAAGAGCGGTACCCGCTGATCCCTCAAGGCGGCTGTTGCCGGGCGAGGCCGGGTTAATGCAATGGTAATGGCAACGAAGTAAAGGGACGCGACACATGGACGATGATGTGCGCATGAGTACGCTGCGCAGTGAAATTGGTGCCCGGCTGCGCGCGATCTGCAGCAACATGTCGGAGGAAGAATTTGCGGGGCTTGTCGAGGACATCGCACGAACCACCAGGAATTCGGAATTGAGATCTCAGCGGTGGGGACCGCGCACCGAACCCAGGTAGCGCCCTGCACGTGGTGATTCAGCCGGTCAGGAGACCGCCGCGCGTCCGTGAAACTCCACGCACCAGTCGATGATCTTGCGGGCAAGCGCATCGCTCACGCTTGTCGACTCCTTTCCGGCAGTCGGCGTCCTCTACAGCCGCGCGGAGCCTGGCAGACAGCTCTGCCTGCGATGCCTGAACAGCGCTCTCGATCCGCAATCCTTCGGGCATGGCAAAGTCCGCGTCGCGAACACGGCGTTCGCCAGAAGCGCCAGGGTGCTGTCCCTCTCTCAACTGCGTAGGGGAATACCCTACGAAATCACCGGTTTGGCCCCGACAGAGGCCATCGGCGGGGTTGGGTAGCCTTCGGGTTGGCCATACAAACTTCGGAGAATAGATGACCTCACCCGTCGCCCCGCCCACAATCATCCAGGGCGGGATGGGCGTAGCCGTTTCCAACTGGCAGCTCGCCAGAGCCGTCTCACTTCGCGGACAACTTGGAGTCGTCTCCGGAACCGCCCTCGACACTGTCCTCATCAGACGCCTTCAGGACGGCGACGCGGGTGGACACATGCGCCGCGCAATGAACGCGTTTCCGATTGCTGGGGTCGCAGAGTCGGCGCTCGAGAGATTCTTTCTGCCGGAAGGGAGGGCTGAAGGAGAACCTTACCGTCTCCTGCCCATGTACCGGCGAACCGTCAGCAGGGAGAGAACTCAGCTGACGATGCTCGCGAACTTCGTGGAGGTGTTCCTTGCGAAGGAAGGTCACGAGGGGGTCGTAGGGATAAACCTTCTCACGAAGGTGCAGATGCCAAACATCGCTTCCCTCTACGGTGCCATGCTTGCCGGCGTCGACTACGTGCTGATGGGGGCGGGAATTCCGCGCGAAATCCCGGGGGTGTTGGACGCGCTGTCACGCCATGAGTCGGCGACGATGAGATTCGATGTCGAAGGCGCGCCCTCGACAGATCCGCTCTTTCTCACACTCGAACCCGCCGAGCTCGGCGCCGACACGAGTGTTCCGCTGAAGCGGCCTGCGTTTCTACCGATCGTTTCCGCAAACTCCCTCGCGGCGACACTCGCGAGAAAAGCGAACGGAGCAGTACAGGGATTCATAGTCGAAGGCCCCACCGCGGGCGGACACAACGCGCCGCCACGTGGCGAAATGCGTCTCAACGACACGGGGGAACCGATTTACGGCGAGCGTGACGCGGTCGACCTCGACAAGCTGAAGGAGCTGGGACTCCCGTTCTGGCTCGCCGGCGGGACCGGCTCTCCCGCGCGCCTCGCGGAAGCGCTCGTATCGGGGGCGACAGGCATCCAGGTAGGCACTCTCTTCGCGTTCGCGAGGGAATCAGGATTCGATGAGAATCTCAAGCGCGACGTCCTCGAGCATGCGGCCCGCGGCGAAGTCGAGGTGATAACCGACCCACGCGCTTCACCAACCGGGTATCCGTTCAAGGTCGTGCGCTGGGCGGGCGACGAGACCCGCAACAACGAACGCGCACGCAAATGCGACCTCGGATACCTCCGCATCGCGTACAGGCGCGACGATGGGCGTACCGACTATCGCTGCGCCGCCGAGCCCGTCGAGGACTACGTGAGGAAAGGCGGGAACGAGGCGGACACCGTCGGCCGCCGGTGCCTCTGCAATGCGCTCACGTCGAACATCGGCCAGGCACAGCTGCGGGAAGAATCTCCCGACGAGCCGCCATTGCTCACCAGCGGGGACGACCTCGCAACGATCGCGGGATTTCTTAAGGGTCGCGACAGGTACACTGCCGATGAGGTGTTGGATTACCTCCTTGCCGGAGTTCAAACGTCGGAGGCTTCGCCTGCTGTCAGCCTTTAGCAACATTGGCGCTTTAGCGGTTAGCAGTTTAAAACGGCTAACAGCTATGAGCTAATGTTGCGAACTGCAAACAGCTGGCGAAGCCTCAGACGTTCAAGCTCTACTTGTCAGCCATCAAACCCATACTTGGCTGGCTCCTTTGCGATTCGCGCTGCCGCGATCATTTTCGGAACGTAGTCCCGCGTTTCTTTCGGCAGCCTGCTCGCGATCAGGTAGTAATCCTCATCAGTCCCACGCTCGCTTCCGGTTTCCTCGCGCATGATGCGTCCCACGCGATTCTCGCCGGTGTTGTAAGCTGCAGCTGCCAGGTACCATGAGCCGAACCTATCGTGCAGGTCAGACAGATATGAAAGGGCAGCATCTGTCGCCTTGTCAGGCTCGTTCCGCTCGTCAACGCGGCTGTTCACCTTGAGGCCATAACGCTGGCCCGTCTCGCTGATGAACTGCCAGAGTCCACCCGCTGCGGCCGGGGACTTCGCCTTCGGGTTGAATCCCGACTCGATCATCGCGAGGTAGATCAGGTCCTGCGGCATGTCCCTCTCGGCGAGCTTTGTCGAGATCATCTCATCATAGGTCAGCTTCCTGTCGAGCCAGATCGCAAGCGTCCGCTTGAGAACCGGGCTTGTCGTAAAACGATCGACCCACGAATCGACGCTCGGATTGTCGACATTCGGAAGATCCCATCCGTCCGCGAACCTCGAGGTGTCCGTGACGACGACTGGAACGATGTGCGCCATCGCACGGTTTACAGGGTTCGTCTCGGATCCCGCGCGCGGAACGATGTACATCGCGGCTACTGCGGCCATGCCGCCAAGGGCGAGCATTTGCTTGATATCAGGCTTTATTCTCATCGTCGCCTCCATGGCGGAATGGTTGAATTGAGCGGTTCTCTGGCCGCTCGATGTAACTATTGAGAATAGCCGGAATGGGGGAGGATTTGACTCTCCGGAGTCACCAGCCGCACGGGGGAGTTACGAACTGCACCGGCCCGCAGCCACGGCCGGCTCGGGTGCTCATTTGTCGCTCTAAGTTGTTGGGGTATAGTGTGTTACACCGGACTGCGGCAGGGCGTTCCCGACATCATATTTGTGATATAGAGACGTTATGTCACGTCCCGGGCCCCTCCGCCTCGAGCACCCGCCCGCCGTCCTCTATGTACCCGATCACATCGGTCTGGGATGTTCTTCGGTCCATCTGGAGCCGGGGCATGCGAAGCAGCCACTCACTTACTATCCACGCCCCCGACGGCATCCGCCGGAACCTCGTAAAGCCACCGGCATTGAACCTGTCTACCGGGTCGGCGTTCACGTACTCGAACGTTATCTCGCGGAGCTCGGAAGTCTTCTCGTCGATCCAGAGCGCGCCCTTGATATCAGGCGCCCGGCGGCGTGGAACGGGCTCGAACGCCACCCCCAGCTGTCCCTTCCGGCGACGCTCCCTCACGACCCTGAAGCAATGAGTCTCGGCGAACGACGACGAGAGCAGAACCCTCTCGTCAGGCCCGTAGAAGTCCCAGCCCGCAAACGTGTTCCCGCGGACGAAGCCATCGCGCGCAAGGGAAACGGGATCTATAGCCGCGAACGGCCGGTTCCGCCCGGACCTCAGGAATGTCGAGTCCGCCGAGACAACCGACCCGTTGCGGCCGAGCTCTCTCCGGTATTTGATCGACTGCCCGATGGTCGAGACATCTGCGGCCGTGAGCTCGCTTGCGCGAAGTGCCTTCGAGATCTCTTCCCATGCTGACGAAAGTGTTGCCTCGTCATCCCTGATGTGTCCGCATTGGCTGCTCGCGCTTACAACCATCGCCTGGAGGACTACGGGAGGGGATTCGACATTCACCACGAATTCCCCGGCACGCGGAATCGCGACTGACTCAGTGTAGAATGGTCGATACCCGATCCGCCTGACTCTGACGCGATACTGACCCGCAACGGCATTGAGCGTGACATACCCGCCACGACCGCTGAGAGACTCGGCGACGACTTTATTCGCCGGGTCGACAAGGGCGACGAGCGCGCCGGGAAGCGGAGTACCTGATTCCGCCTGGACACGCACTCTCACCTCCGCATGCCGCTGGGCACCGGCGGCGGCCGGACATGCGGCAATCAGAGCCACGCCAAGAGCGGCTGCTGCCATCAGGTGAAGGCGTCTAATGCCGGGCGCTGCCTCCATTCTGAGAAGTTAGACCAGTGCGCTCTGTCGCGGGAAGTACCGGGCCTCCGCGAGCCGGGGCTCGGTGGCGTAACTGGTCCCTCATTTGTTCCTAAGTGACTCGCCTGCCCGGGCAGAGACGCCCCTTGTGGCTTGGATTCTGCCCCTTTCACCTCCGACACACCCCTCAGTTCCGGGGGCTTCAAGGAGGACAAATGCTCACAGTTACAAGACTTAAACTGCTCACCCTGGCGATCGCCGGCGCGGCCGGACTCGCCTGCAGTGATTCGGCGATGACGGGCAGCGACTCGGGCCAGCTAACGATCCAGCTAACCGACGCGCCGTTCCCATTCAGCGAGGTGAAGAGCGTCGACGTGTTCGTTGTCAGGATTGACGGACGGATAGCGGATGCCGATGACGAAGAGGCGGCCGACGACACCGACACCGAGGACTGGATCACCCTTGTCTCGCCGAACACATCGATTGACCTGCTTACCCTGACCGGCGGCGAAACGGCGAACCTCGGTGTCGTCACGCTGCCCGAAGGTACGTACCGCGGTTTCAGGATGATCATCGATACCGACCAGTCGAGCGTGACGCTCAACGACGATTCGCACCCCGAGGTAAAGTGGCCGTCAGCCGGCAGGAACGGAATAAAGATCCGGCTCGATGAGCCCGTCGTGATCGACGACGGCGAGAACGCCACGATGTTGATCGATTTCGACGTCGGCCGCAGCTTCGTGATGCGGGGCAACTCGATCAGGAACAACGGGCTCCTGTTCAAGCCGGTGATTCACGCGGTGACCCAGCAGAGCACGGGTAGCGTCTCAGGATCGGTCCGCGGTGACACCGATACCGGCCCAGCCGTCGCGGGCGCGACAGTCGAGGTCCTGAAGAGCGGAACCTCGCTCGATGACACGAACGACAACAACATCGTTGCGACGACGGTAACCGATGCCAGCGGGAACTACACCTTCGCGTTCCTCGCGCCGGGAACTTACGTGATTCGGGCCACACCTCCCGCGGCTTCTGTCTACGAGCCGGCGCTGCTTGCAGGCGGCGTCACTGTGACCGCGAACAGCTCGCTGACGGACAGGATAATAGTGGTCCTGCCATAGGGAGATTGCACTGGCGGTGCAGCCCGTTTACTTCAGCACATCGTGAATGAGCTGCCCGCCTGTCCCCTTTGCTCCGGCATCCCCGTCCCGTTTTATTCGGAATGGGAGCGCCGGTTTTTTCGATGCGCGCGCTGCTCGCTGGTGTTCCTCCATCCGGATCAGCGGCTGACTCCGCTCCAGGAGGTGCTCAGGTACTGCGAGCACCGGAACAGCGCCGACGATGCGGGCTACGTTCAGTTCCTCGCACGGCTTGCCGATCCCGTTCGCGCCCGGCTCACCGAGGGTGCGCGGGGCCTCGATTACGGCTGCGGTCCCGCTCCGGTTCTTGCCGCGATGTTCACAGCCGCCGGATATCCGACTGATTCATATGACCCGTTTTTCCTCGGCGACGAGTCGGTGCACCACAAGATCTATGATTTTGTATCATGCTCCGAGGTACTCGAGCATGTCCATGATCCGCTCGTATTTCTCACGCGTCTCGACTCGATTGTCCGCAAAGGTGGGCTAGTTGCGTTAATGACCCGGTTCTACGGGGTCGATGCACCGTTCCCCGACTGGTGGTATCGCAGAGACCCGACGCATGTCTGCTTCTACTCCCCGGAAACGATGGAGTGGATAGCTGAATCCTTCGGGTGGAGTCTCGAGATTCCTGATCCCCACATCGCCCTCTTCACGACGTAGGCGACTCTGCAACAAGCTCCGTGTTCTGACGACGCAAAGCCCCCTGTTCGAAGTCCCTACCCGCCCCGGTCGCAGCCTCCGCGGCTCCCACAACTCCGTAGTTCTCCGGATAACGCTCGCAATTCCCGCATTTAGGTTCGGTTCTGCCGGACATTCCGGAACTGAACTTACTCGGAGATTTCTTGAGATCGATCCTCACCGCCGGTCAGCGCCGCGTTGCTGCAGCGTCATGGCTCGCCGCCGTCGCAGTCCCCTTCTTCACCACGCCAGTCCGCGCATCCGCGCAGGAATCAGTCGATTCGGCCAGCGCGACAGTCCTGAACAAGGTCACTGTCACCGCGACCCGAAGCCCGAAGACAGTGTTTCGCACCGCAAGCCCCGTCCACGTCGTCGACAGCGCGCGCATACGCTCGACTCTGCCGAATGGTGTCGCCGAGCTGTTGAGGGAGAGCCCGGGGATCGACATAACGGGCACGGGGACGAACCAGGGAAGGCCGGTCATCAGGGGTCAGAGAGGGCAGAGAATCCTGCTGCTCGAGGATGGAGTGCGCATCAACAACAGCAGGCGCCAGCAGGATTTCGGCGAGATCCCGGCACTCGTCGGAATTGAAGCGATCGAGCGGGTGGAAGTCGTGCGCGGGCCCGCGTCGGTGCTGTACGGAACCGATGCGATCGGGGGAGTCATAAATCTCATAACTGCGCAGCCACGTTACAGCGTTGGACCGGGCCGCATGAATGGGCGGCTCAGCTACGGATACAGCACGAGCGACCGGCAGCAACGGCCGTCAGGCGCAGTCACGGCACAGGTCGGCCGGCTCGGCATCGCAGCTTCCGGATTCTATCGCGAAGCTCGAGCGTATGAAGCGCCCGCGGGGACCTTCGGCGATCTCACCCTCAGTGACGATACGCGCGTGATGGACACCGGCGTGCAGGATGAGTCGATGCAGGTCCAAGCCGGGTATGGCCTCACCGACCGCCAGAGCATCTCGCTTCGGCTCTCGCGATACTCGGCATACGATGCCGGATTCGGATTCGTCGAGAACGCAGCGCTTGGGACACCGAATGCCCCGAGTGTGGTGATACGGTATCCCGACCAGAACTACGATAAGGCGCGCCTCCAGTATCGCGCGAACGCACTCGGGCTGCCTTTCGCGGACCGGACTGAGATCACCGCCTACACCAGCGACAATGAAAGGTCCCTGACACTCGGCGTGTTCGTGCCGTTCGGCCCGGGCACTCCTCCGGGAGCGGGAGTGCGAGTCGACAGCCGGAATTTCACCGACATCTCGACCGTCGGTTTTCGTGCCGAAGCTGCGAAGGTATTCGGGCGGCAGGTTGTCACCTACGGCCTCGATTTCTTCCGCGACCGCTCGAACAACACCGACTCGAGTGTGACGACGGTGTTCGGGTTCGGCCCGCCGCGGCCGCAGCTCAACGACACTGCAACGACGCCAAATGCCGAATTCCGTAGCGTCGGAGTGTTCGCGCAGAGCGACATGACGATTACAAGCCGCCTTTCTGCCGTGCTCGGCGGTCGATGGCAGAGCGTAGCGGCCCGGACGCGCCCGACCGAGAGAATCTCGACTCCTCTCTCGAGGTCGAGCGATGGAACGGCGGTGGGTGCCCTGAATCTTCTCTACAGTGTGAATGACCAGCTCAACCTCATCGCGTCGGCGGGTCGGGCATTCAGGTCACCAAATCTCATAGAACGATTTTTTCAGGGTGCGACACCGGAAGGATCCGGATATCAACTTGCCAACGCCGACCTGAAGCCGGAGAAGAGCCTGAGCGTCGACCTCGGTGCCAAGCTGAGCACGCGCCGGGCGTATGTGGAGGCCTTCGTCTTCCGCAATGAGGTGCGCGATGGAATCAGGATCGAGCCAACGGGGACGACGATGGGGCCGTTCACGGCGTACCAGAACGTCAACGTCGACAAGATCCGCGATCAGGGTGCGGAGGTGCTGGCCCAGGCTGCTCTCGCCCAGGGATTCGCGGTTGGCGGGAGTTACACGCGGTTCAGCTCGAAGAACATTCTCGATCCCCTCAACCCGGTTGGGGACACCTACTCGTCGAAGGTCACCGGCACTGCCGGGTGGCGCGCTCCCTCGGGGCGCTTCTGGAGCGAGTACGCAGTGCGATTCAACGGTGAGCGCAAGGACGTAGCGCTCGGGTCGAGCCCGGTGGGCGACGTTCTGCCGAGCTTTACGGTGCATGCACTTCGCGGAGGCGCCCGCCTGTTCAATTTCGGGCGGGCGACGAACGACCTTACCGTCGTCGTTAACAACCTTACCAACACACTCTACTCGGAGTTCTCGAACGCAAGTTTTTTCAGGCCGGAGCCGAAGCGGTCGTTGAGCATGGCCTGGACAACCAGCTTCTGAGCCCGCGATGAACGAACCGCATGTGGTTGGCTACATCCCGATCGTCACGACGGTTGTAGCGCTCGCCTTCGCCGTGCGGTTGACGGCACGGTACCGTGAGCGCGGCGGAACCCATCACGTATGGTGGATAATCGGTATGCTGACGTATGCCGCCGGCACCCTCACGGAGTCGCTGACGACACTGCTTGGCTGGCACGAGCCGATTTTCAAGGCGTGGTACATAACAGGCGCGTTGCTCGGCGGGGCGCCGCTCGCGCAGGGCACGGTATATCTGCTCCTGTCGCGACGCGTCGCGCACCGTCTCACCATTGCGCTCATCGCTGTGGTCGTCGTCGCGTCGGTCTGCGTCATTCTTTCGCCGGTCAATTACGCAGCGGTCGAGACATATCGTCTCACCGGGCGCGTGTTGGAATGGCAATGGGTAAGGATGTTCAGCCCGTTCGTGAACCTCTATGCGGTGACGTTCCTCATCGGCGGAGCCATTCTTTCAGCAGTGCGTTTCAGGGGTAACCCTGAGATGCGCCACCGATACATCGGGAATGTCCTGATAGCTGTTGGCGCGCTGCTTCCCGGTATCGGCGGGACATTCACGCGTTTCGGTCACACCGAGGTCCTCTACGTGACTGAGCTCGTCGGACTGCTGCTCATCTACGCCGGCTTCCACTTCAACACGGCGAGGACGCCGGCGCCGAGCCCCGTTGCCGTTGCCGCCTAGAGTCCGAGCTCGCGCGCGAGGTCCCTGCGTGCGCCCTCGATGACGGCGCGCGCCTGATCGCGAAGAGCCGGCACGTCATCCATCGTCATCCCGGTCGTCGGAATCGGCTCGAGCACCCGCGCCTTTGCCCGGGCCCGCTTGAATTCGAAGCTGTGCTTGGCCATGCAGTGCCTCGTTCCGGCAACAGCGATCGGAAGGATCGGCACGCCTGACTCGATTGCCAGCCTGAACGCTCCATCCTTGAATGGAAGCATGTCGCCGGACGGCGACCGTGTTCCCTCCGGGAAAATCATGACGCTCACTTTTTTCGCCAGGCGATCGCGGCATCCGGCGACTGCGCTTACCACGCTTTCCCGCTTCCCGCGCTTGATGGGAATGTCGTTTGCCATCCGCATCATCCATCCCATGAACGGAATCCTGAAGATCGTGTCCTTCGACAGCCACTTCATCTCCCACGGGAAGTGGCTTATCAGGAAGATGTCGGCGTAGGACTCGTGGTTCGACACAGCCACGTACGGGAGCCTGGGATTGTCGGGCGCCCTGCCGTCGGTCTCGAAATGCCAGAGCGGGTTGAGCTTCACCTGCGCCATCGCCAGGTGGCGGAACGCGCGGCCGGTGTAATAACGGCCGCGATCGAACGCCGCCGTGGCGAGCCACACGGCGGCGACATAGAAGATGCCGAGTGTCAGGACGAGGAGTGTGGTGGTCCAGGCGACCGCGTTGAGAATCCGCTCCATCTGCGGAAAAATAAGCTGCTCCGGGGCAGAGACCTCCCGCCCCGGAGCCTTTGTGCTACTTGTACCGCGTCAGCTCGCCGGCCTTGTATTTGGCCCAGTAAACGTCGAGCTCCTTCTTCACCCGGCCGTGGAGCAGGTACACGCCGAGCAGGTTCGGGAACGCCATTCCGAGGATCATCAGGTCGCCGAAGTTGAGAACGTTCGTCGACGCGATGATCGATCCCAGGAACACGAATACAAGAAAGAGCATACGGTATATCTGCGAGCTCTTGTCTCCGAACATCCACGCCCAGCACCGCTCGCCGTAATACGACCACGAGATCATCGTCGAGAAGGCAAAGAGGAAGACGGCGGCAGAGAGGATGTACGGGAACCAGCTGATGTGCTCGCCAAATGCCCGTGACGTGAGCGCGGCGCCTTGATTGTTTGCAACGAGATCCGCGTACGCCGGGTTGTTGTAGGCGCCGGAGATCACAATGACGAGCGCAGTGATCGTGCAGATTACAACAGTGTCGATGAACGGCTCGAGCAGCGCGACTATTCCCTCGCGCACCGGGTAGTCGGTCCTTGCAGCTGAGTGCGCAATCGCCGCGGAGCCCGCGCCTGCTTCATTGGAGAAGGCCGCGCGCTGGAAGCCTATCACGAGCGTGCCGATGATTCCGCCGTAGACGGCATCGGGATTGAACGCCTGCGTGAAGATAGATGCGAGACCAGACGGCACAGAGTCGATATTCGTAAAGATTACGAACATCGCGGCAACAAGGTAAACGCCGCACATGAGCGGTACGATCGCTTCGGCAACATGGGCGATACGCTTGATGCCGCCGATGATGACGATTCCCACCAGCACCGTCATGATAAGACCATAAACCCACGGAAACTCGCCGAGGATCGGCACTGTCTCCTGCATCGCGTTGAGCGACTGGTTAACCTGGAAGCTGTTGCCGCCACCGAGTGATCCGCCGATGCAGAGAATCGCGAACGCGACAGCGAGGACCTTTCCGAGTTTGGGCAACCCTCGCTCGGCCAGTCCTTCGGAGAGGTAGTACATCGCGCCGCCCATCAGGCGGCCATCGGGGCGAACCTTCCTGAACTGCTGGCCGAGCGTGCATTCCGTGAACTTGGTCGTCATGCCGAGAAATCCGGCGAGGATCATCCAGAAGGTGGCTCCGGGTCCGCCTGTCCCGACTGCGATCGCCACGCCGGCGATGTTGCCAAGTCCCACCGTCGCCGAGAGTGCGGCGCTGAGGGCCTGGAAATGGGAGACTTCTCCCACGGCCTTCGGGTCGGTATACCTGCCGCGCGTGATGTTCACCGCATGGGAGAACGCGCGGAAGTTGATGAACCCCATCCGGAAGGTGAGGAACACCGCCGCGATGACGAGCCAGAGAACGACAAGCGGCATCGAGTGCTCGTCGTCCCAGAACAGCACGTCAGCGAAGAACACCGAGCCGATCACGCTGTTCACCCTGCCCATCGCCCCGTCGACGGCGCCCATGAATCCAGTCTGCTCCGGAACTGTTGCCGTCTCCGGGCCCGGGCTTCCAAGAGGGAGCGGAACGCTGTCCTGAACGCCCTGCACCTGAGCGAAAGCTATCGGGACGATTGCGCTGATTGCTGCGAAGGCAACCAGGGCGTAAAGCAGACGTCTGCGGATCATGTGTTTTTCACCCTGTCGAATGGCGTGTCGAAGGTCAGGAGGCCGGCATGGCCCGGCATCAATAAAAAGCCCGAAAAAACGCTTGCACAATAAGGCGAACTGAGCGCTTTGGGGATAGAGTCAATTTTTTGCCCCTGCCACCCCCGGTCGCGGTTCCGCCACTGAGGCCGCGATTGTAAGCACGTCGCTTACATGTTTCTTCACACGTTTGGGGTCGAGCAGGTCGAAATGGCCAAACCCCAATTCGATGTGAAGGGCGTCCTCGCGGTAGCGGCCGCCAAGTACTCCCGAATCGAGGTTGCGCATCCTCAGCGCCTGAACCAGCCGGGTGCAAAGGTCGGAGTCCTCCCAGACGCATCTGAGCGCAGTCACATGCTCGTTCGACTCGCGAAACAATCTCACGAATGCATCGTCGGCATCGTTCTCGAACACATGCACGATTTCCTGCGAGAATACCCGCACCGCGCCGAGATCGAAGTCGAACTTCCTGAAGGTGCTCACCAGGTACTCGTTGATCTTGAGCCACTCCTCCAGCGTTCGGGCACCGGTTCCGAAACGCTGGAGGTCGGAGAGCATCTGCGTTTCGTCCCCCGAGCCAAGACGCGACCAGAGCTTCGTGACGAAGCAGGTTTCGAATGAGATGTTGCCGCCAAGCGATACGATGCCGTCGATTTGAGCGAAGTCGGCGCCAGGCCTTGATGCGAGGAGAAACGCGACATCGGCACCTGAGGAGAAGCCGACGATCACCGTTCGCGAAGGCTTCAACCTCGAAGCCGCATCACTGATGAATGCGCGGACGATTCCGATGTGAGTCGCCAGCGGCAGCGCGAGGCCGTTCCGGTCACTGGGCTCGAACCCGATGAGAGTCGGAGCCAGGCAGCGGTAGGGAAGCGCTTCCATCAGCTCACGAAATACCGATTCGTCCTGACCCGTGCCATGCAGCAGAACGAGCAGGACGTCGCTTTCGAGCTGGTTGTCGGAGTACTGCATCTCGGCCCCGATTGTCCGGGGGTCAAGCGTGGCACGGTCGAGTTGCCGGCACACGCCCTCGGTCAGCCGGAAGCGCTGCTTCACCACCTCGGCGGCCTGAGGTGCGGGAGACCTACCCGTTGCCTTCCAGCTGTCGGCGGCGGCGATTGCCTCGAGCCGCGCGAGCGCGTCATCGGCGGTCTGCCAGCGGTCTGCGGGATTCTTCTCCAGGCACCGTAGAATGAAGCCATCGAGGTCGCGCGAGATCGCCGGACGTTGACTGGAGGGTGATTGAGGCGCGCGCGTCATGTGGGCAGCGATGATCTGCTGCGGCGTCGACCCGGCGAACGGAGGTACGCCAACGAAGATCTCGTATGCCAGAACTCCGAGCGCGTAGAGGTCTGACCGGTGATCGATGCGCGGATCGCCCGCCGCCTGCTCGGGCGACATCGATGCCGGTGTGCCAACGGACATTCCCGTCCCCGTGAGCAGAGGATCGCCGCCGGCTTCAGTGACCGCCTTGGCGATTCCGAAGTCCGCGACCATCGCATGCCAGCGGCCGTTGGCGCCGCCCACGCGGGGCGTGTAACCGCTGAGCAGGACGTTCTCGGGTTTTATGTCCCGGTGAACGAATCCCTGGCGGTGGGCATAGGCAAGCGCGTCGAGCACCTGCCTGAGTATCCGCAATCCGTCCTCGAGCGGCAGCTCACCTTCCTCCGAGAGCCTGTCGCGGAGGGATTTCCCGTGGATGAGCGGCATGACATAGTAGGGAAGCTCGTCAGCGATGCCCGAGTCGATCAGCCCGACGATATGCGGATGCTGCAGCCGGGCAACGATCGCGATCTCGCGAAGAAACCTCTCCCCGCCGATGGCGCTGGCGAGCTCCGGGCGGAGCACTTTTACCGCCACGCTGCGGTCGTGCCGCATGTCTCTCGCCGCATAGACTGTCGCCATGCCACCGGCGCCGATCTCGCGCTCGAGCCGGTAACGGTCGGCAAGTGTCGTACTGATGTCGAGCGGCATCGAGCAGGCTCCGGTGGGGTTGCGGCGGTGGCTTACATTATCCAAAGATGCTAGTCCCCACAATCGAGCGCCCCCCCCGGGCGCTGGTCTATCGACGCGAAGCGCAGTACCATTTCAGAAGCCGCGCCTCCTCCCTCCGTTGATATGAGCACTTTCGAGCAGCAGCTGAAGGATTCTCTCTCCGATGCCTACGAGATCGAGCGCGAGCTTGGTGGCGGAGGGATGAGCCGCGTGTTCGTCGCTACCGAGAGGTCGCTGAACCGCAAGGTCGTGATCAAGGTTCTCTCCCCGGAGTTGACCGCCGAAGTGAACCGGGGGCGATTCCACCGCGAAATTCAGGTCGCCGCGCAGCTGCAGCATCCTCACATCGTGCCCCTTCTCTCGGCCGGCGAAGACGGCGGGCTCGTCTACTATACGATGCCGTTCATCAAGGGCGAATCGCTGAAGTCAGCTCTCGACAAGAACGGGCCGCTCCCGATCGCGGACGTCCTGCGGGTTCTCTACGATGTCGTCGACGCCATCGCATATGCCCACGGGCAGGGTGTCGTTCACCGGGATATCAAGCCGGCAAACATCCTCCGCTCCGGCTCTCACGCGCTTGTCACGGACTTCGGCGTCGCGAAGGCACTCAACGCGGCAATGCCGACGTCGGCGATGACGTCGACGGGAATGGCGATCGGCACACCGGCCTACATGGCGCCGGAGCAGCTGGCCGGCGATCCCTCAGCGGATCACCGGATCGACATATACGCGGTCGGCTTGCTCGCGTACGAGCTGCTGAGCGCGAAGTCGCCTTTCGATGCCCCTTCTCCGCAGGGAGTGCTTGCCGCGGTTCTCACGCGGGATCCGAGGCCGCTTGTCGAGGTGCGGCCGGATGCCCCGCGGCGGCTGTCGGAGATGGTCATGAGCTGTCTCTCGAAAGTCCCGGGGGGGCGACCGCCGACCGCCGACGCGCTCCTGGTGGCGCTCGACAGGTTCTCGACTTCGTCCGGAGAAATCAGGACGCGGGAGCACAAGGTGCAGGTCATCGGGCCGACGGTTCCTGTCGCCATTCCAGCGGGGGAGCTTCCAGTTTCCCGCACTGTCCCGGCTGTCACGGCGGCGAGTCAAACGGCGCCCGATGGGGCGGGGGCAGTCGAGCCGGCTCGTCCTCAGAAGAGTGGGAGGAAACTGCTCGTCGGTGGCGTTGCCCTGGTTGTTCCGGTAATCGCGGCGGCAATTCTGCTGTCGCAGCGCGCAGGGGAGAGCGCTTCGGCTGACACTGCTCTCATGGTGAGTGCGGATTCGATTGGCGACTCCGCGCTTGTTCAGATGCCTCCGCCAGCTGCACTCACGGAGAGTGCTGTCGTCGGCGCGCGGGTCGATTCGCAGGCGATTGCCGATTCCGCGAAGAAACGTGCTGCCCGGGCCGAAGCGGCGAAGCGGGCAGCCGCAGCCAGGGCCGACTCACAGCGACAGCAGGGTGAGCCGGGCAGGGTGAAGGCCAGACGCGCCGCCGCCGTAATGTTCGCGGATGCGAGCGGCCGCAGAATGTTCATGCGGGGCGCCACCCACTCCGGCGGCTTTCTCGGCGCTCAAAGAAGGGGCGACCTTCAGACTCAGATTGACGCCCTGACGCCATTCCTCACCAGCGCCGGGCTCACATACGAGCAGTTCAAGCGGATCGTGGAAGGGTCCGGCATACAGATCTACGATGAGTTCGGCCGCATGCTGCCGGCGGCGCTGGAGCAGTTCGCTGCCGGGGTCGACTGATTCGACCTCACACCGAAGACGCGCTATTCGGTCCTCAATGCGGGCACGGAGATCAATAATGTCGTCCCGCCGGCCCTCAGTACTGCGGTCTCCGAACGCGGCAAGCCCCCACAACGCGCGAGGTTGTGGGGGCTCATCGACAAATCGCGGCGAGCGAATGTATCAGGGAGTGATCTTGAGAACCTCGCCGTCGCCGGACGACGTCCCGCGGTTCGACACGTACACGCTGCCCTCATCGTCGAGGACGATGCCGGTAGGCTGGAACAGATCAGTCGTGACTGTGGTCCGCGTTCCGTCGGGAGCCACATGAATCAGCGCGCCGGGCCCGCCAAAAAAGAGAAATGAAGTAGCGAACTGCAGCACGTACACTCCGCCATCAGGTGAGAACGCGAAGTCGGTTATCGACTTGAAGCCGCCGAGATAAACCACCGGTTGCTGACCTGCCTCCACCCGGTATATCACCGCCGCCCCCGCAGCGAACGGAACTCCCGACAGCGTGCTCACATAAAGCGCTCCGTCAGGTCCGCGCTTGACTCTGGTCGGGACCGACTCTGCCTGGTTCCATGGGGCCGGCGCCGCGGTGCTCGGGAATGTCGCAACGAGCGACGTCTTTCCGTTCGCTCCAACTTTCAGCAACGAGTTGCCGCCGGCATCGACCACAAAGCTTTGCGCGCTTTCAGCCAATACGCCGTAGGGGTTCGAGTCGAGAATGCCGCCGGCTGGATTTGCAGACTCCTCGAATCCAGAAATGTCGGCGACGACGCGCCACCCTCCACTCGGCTGCAGCTGAATGAGCGTTCCCGCATCCGCGGCAGCCGGTCCGAGCGCGGCTCGCAGCGAAGGCGCGCCGCCCCAGCCTAGCGCCACCATTGCGTGCCCGCGGCCGGCGAACGAGATGTCCTGCGGTCCCGACGTGAATCCACTCTCGGTGATGTAAGTGGACGGCAGGCCGGTAGCGACACGCGTCTGGCTTCCTTTCCAGAGACGCGACACCGAGCCTGTGCCGCTCCAGCATTTCGTCGCCAGCATCGCACCCTCGAGAAACTCGGTGCAAGCTCCGGTCGTCACTGCCGTACCCGCTTCCGCCACGTAAAGGCCGCCTTCCGGCCCCCATCCGAGACCTCGTGGGCTGTTCAATCCGCTCATCACGACCTCGATCTGCGAAGCTGCGATGACACGGCCGGGTGTGATGTCGGCGGGGGCGGGGCCAATCGCGTCGCCTGAACACGCCACGACGGTCACAAGTGAGGCAAGAAACAGGGTAATTCTGGACATGACTCTCTCCGAATTGAGGTATCGTCGCCCGGCCGGCCCGGGTGAGTGCTACCATACAAGAGCGGAAATTCCCGCTAAAACGGGCCACATCTCATGTCGCGCATGCAACCCGACGAGTCACAGGTCAGGCAGCTGCTCGCCCGCTGGACGGCGGGCGACGCGGAAGCACTGGGTCAGCTCCTCGAGGCGCTATATGAGCCTCTGCGTCAGCTCGCCCATCAGCGAATGCGGGGCGAGACAGATGGGCATTCACTCAACACGACTGGCCTGGTTCACGAGGCATACCTGAGGCTCGCGGACAGTCCGGCCGCATCCCTGCGCGATCGCAACCATTTCCTGGCCGTCGCTGCCGGGGTGATGCGCAATGTTCTCGTCGACCATGCGCGCGCGCGGTCCGCGGTCAAGCGCGGCGGCGGTGCCGAGGTCGCCGAGTTGCGTGAAGACCTCTGGGTATCCGAGCTGAACCTGGATGCGGTGCGCGATCTCGACGACGCATTGTCGAGGCTCGTGAAATTCGCCCCGCGGCAGAGCGCGATTCTCGAGCAGCATTTCTTCGGCGGCCTTTCGATCGAGGAAACTGCCGGCGTGCTGGATATTTCAGTCACGACAGTCAAGCGCGAGCTTCGCTCTGCGCGCGCGTGGCTGGCGGTTCAGCTCGCGGCGGAGGCGCGTTGAGCGACGCGGCTGCGCGCCGCTGGCGCGAGACGTGTGAGCTGTTTCACCAGTTGTCGGACCTCGATACGACGGCACGGTCCGCGCTTCTTTTGAAAATCGGCGAGTCGGATCCGGAAATGCGGAGTTCGATCGAGACCCTGCTCGTGGCAGACAGCAGGGTTGACGAAGACCTGATGCCTCTTGCCCTCGGCATATCTGAAGTCCTGCATCGAAACCTCATGGGGTCGCGGGCTCCTGCTCTCGACTCGCTGCGCCTGACGGGCCGGATGTTGTCCCATTTCAGGATCATCGAGCCAATCGCGGCCGGCGGAATGGGCGTGGTGTATCGCGCCCATGACACCCGCTTGAACAGGGAGGTTGCACTGAAGCTGCCGCTCATTGCCGAGCAGCTCGACTCGCGGGGCCGTTCGCGCTTCATGCGTGAAGCTCTCGCTGCCGGCGCCCTCGATCATCCGAATCTTTGCAGCATCTACGAGGTGGGGGAAAGCGACGAAGGGCGGCCGTTCATGGCGATGGCTCTCTACGCGGGAGAACCGCTCAGGTCGCGCATGGCACGCGAGGGGCGGCTGCCTGTCGATGACGTTCTCGACATCGCCCGCCAGGTTGCCGCGGGGCTCGCCTTTGCGCACGACGCAGGCGTGATTCACCGCGAC